>NZ_JADCKV010000017.1:0-244759 GCF_014982105.1 Enterobacter cloacae complex sp. P18RS
AATCCGGCCCCCGCAACCAACACTTCTTAAAACAATAAACACCCTGAAGGGTGTTTTTTTGTATCTGGCGTTTGTGAAAATGCCGGGCATGATACCCGGCTTAATGCCCTACCCCCGCCGCGCCAGCGTTTCCCCGTCTGAGAAGTAGGCCCGGATCCCCGCCAGAATCGACTCCGCCACTTCCTGCTGGAATTTAGCCGTCTTGAGCTTACGTTCCTCTTCCACGTTACTGATAAACGCGGTTTCGACCAGAATGGATGGAATATCTGGCGCTTTCAGGACCGCAAATCCGGCCTGCTCGACGCTGTTTTTGTGCAGCTTGTTGACCCGGCCCAGCTTGCCCAGCACCGCTTTACCAAACTTCAGGCTGTCGGTAATGGTCAGCGACTGCACCATATCAAACATCGTATGGTCGACGTAACGGTCGCCACTTTTGCTCACGCCACCGATTAAATCCGAGGCGTTCTGCGTGTCCGCCAGGTATCTCGCGGCGGTACTGGTCGCCCCTTTCGTTGACAGGGCAAACACTGAAGATCCACTCGGCTGGCGGCTGGTGAAGGCATCCGCGTGAATAGAGACAAACAGATCCGCGCGCTGCTTTTGCGCTTTTGCCACGCGGACCTTCAGCGGGATAAAGACATCTTCGTTGCGCGTCATGTAGGCGCGCATATTGCCCTCTTTGTCGATCAAGGCCTTCAGACGACGGGCAATTTGCAGCACCACATCTTTTTCGCGGGTGCGATATTTCCCGACGGCGCCGGAATCTTCTCCGCCGTGGCCAGGATCGAGCATGATCACAATCGGGCGATCGCGCCCCGCCTTACCCGGCTGTGGGCCACTTTGCGCTGGCGGAACCTGGCTGTCGAGATCGCCTTTGTTGTAATCCTCAAGTAATGCCAGGAGCGGATCCTGAATATCCGTCGCATTCGCCGGATAGAGATCCATCACCAGACGCTCCTTAAAGGCGGCTACAGGCGCAAGGGCAAAGAGCTGAGGTTTCACGTTCTGCTTCAGCTCAAACACCATACGCACGGTTTGCGGATCGAACTGCCCGACGCGCGCCGATTTGATAAACGGATCGTCGCCACGGATCTGAGCTGCCATGCCTTTAAGCACGGAGTTGAGGTTTACACCTTCGAGATCAACCACCACACGTTCAGGATTGCTGAGGGCAAATTGCTTGTATTTCAGCACGCGATTGGACTCGACCGTCACGCGCGTATAGGTCGACGACGGCCAGACGCGCACCGCGACTACCTGGCTTGTGGCGGCAAGACCCACCTGGCTGACGCTAAGCAACCACATCGCCCCGGCCCCTTTTAACAGGCGGCGGCGGCTTATTGCTGAATTGGATCCCGACATGCTTCTCCCGAGCAAGAAATCTGATTGATGAACAAAACGCCCAAATTGACCGAAAACTTTAACGAATGACGCATAAACTGTCATCTATAAAAGGGTAAACAATCATACGTTAACGCACGGATTACTTATTATTTTCTGTGGGTCGCAGAAAATTTAGGCTTGCACACGCGGCCACAATCGAATAAAAATACAGAAATTACGAATAAACATTCACTAAGGGTTGTGTCATGGTTAAGGAACGCAGAACCGAACTGGTCCAGGGATTCCGCCATTCTGTTCCCTATATCAACACCCATCGGGGAAAAACGTTTGTCATCATGCTTGGCGGCGAAGCCATTGAGCATGAAAACTTTTCCAGCATCGTCAATGATATCGGCCTGCTGCACAGCCTCGGCATCCGTCTGGTGGTGGTGTATGGCGCACGTCCGCAAATTGAAGCCAACCTGGCCGCCCATCACCATGAGCCGATCTACCACAAACACACGCGCGTGACGGATGCGAAAACCCTCGAGCTGGTCAAACAGGCGGCGGGTCTGTTGCAGCTCGATATCACCGCCCGCCTGTCGATGAGCCTGAATAATACGCCGTTGCAGGGCGCGCACATCAACGTGGTGAGCGGCAACTTTATCATCGCTCAGCCGCTCGGCGTGGACGATGGCGTGGATTACTGCCACAGCGGCCGCATCCGCCGTATTGATGAAGAAGCCATTCACCGCCAGTTAGACAATGGCGCGATCGTTCTGATGGGCCCTGTTGCCGTCTCCGTAACGGGTGAAAGTTTTAATCTGACCTCAGAAGAGATTGCCACCCAGCTGGCCATCAAGCTGAAAGCGGAAAAAATGATCGGCTTTTGCTCCTCACAGGGTGTCGTGAACGATGAGGGCGTGATTGTGCCAGAACTTTTTCCGAATGAAGCCCAGGCGCGCGTCGAAGCGCTGGAAGCAGAAGGCGATTACTATTCCGGTACCGTGCGTTTTCTGCGCGGCGCCGTTAAAGCGTGCCGTAGCGGGGTGCGCCGCAGCCACCTGATCAGCTATCAGGAAGACGGCGCGCTGTTGCAGGAGCTGTTCTCCCGTGACGGGATCGGTACGCAGATCGTCATGGAGAGCGCCGAGCAGATCCGCCGTGCCACCATCAACGATATCGGCGGCATTCTGGAGCTGATCCGTCCGCTGGAACAACAGGGAATTCTGGTTCGCCGATCCCGCGAGCAGCTGGAGATGGAGATCGACAAGTTCACCATCATTCAGCGGGATAACCTGACCATTGCCTGTGCGGCGCTTTATCCGTTCCCGGAAGAGCAGATTGGCGAAATGGCGTGCGTCGCCGTGCATCCTGATTACCGTAGCTCCTCACGGGGGGAACTGCTGCTTGAACGCGTGGCGGCACAGGCGCGCCAGATGGGTCTGAGCAAGCTGTTCGTGCTTACCACGCGCAGCATTCACTGGTTCCAGGAGCGCGGCTTCACGCCGGTGGATATTGATTCCCTGCCGGAAAGTAAGAAAGAGATGTACAACTACCAGCGCCGCTCGAAGGTGTTAATGGCGGACCTGGGATAACAGTCACCCTCTCCTGCTGGAGAGGGCGTTCACTCAGACAGATTCAAATATCGCGCTTAATCCGCTTCTGCGCTCGGTACGGGTGGCAATCGCCTGACTCAACACGCGCTCATCCGCATACAGCGACAGAAGCTGGCGCGCACGGGTAATGGCGGTGTAGACCAGCTCGCGGGTCACAACCGGCGACAGCTGGGTAGGCAGGATCAGCGCCGCATGGTTGAACTCGGAGCCCTGAGATTTGTGTACCGTCATCGCCCATGCCGTTTCATGCTCTGGCAGGCGGCTGGGCTGGACGGACTTCACGCTGCCGTCCGGCAGCTGGAACCAGACGCGCAGTCCGTTACCGCGATCGAGCGCAATGCCGATATCGCCGTTGAACAGCCCCAGCGCACTGTCGTTGCGGGAGATCATCACTGGCCGGCCTTCATACCATCGCGAATGCTGTTGACGGTTAATTTTGCGTTTCTGCACCAGCAGTTGCTCCAGCCTGTCGTTCAGGCCCGTGACGCCAAACGGCCCTTCCCGCAATGCGCACAGAAGCTGGTATTCGCCAAATGCGGCGATGACCTGCCCGGGCTGACTGCGCTGCTGCACGCAGCTCAGAAAATGCTGGTATCCCTGAAGAGCCTCCTCAAGCATAGCCTGATACTCTTCCCCGCTTTGCAGCGATTTCTTTTCAATGTCAGTGAAGGAACCGTCAAACACCGTGCGCGTGGCGTGCCTGTCGCCACGGTTGACCGCCGCAGCCAGCTGGCCGATGCCGGAGTCGCTACCGAAACGGTAGCTTTTTTGCAGCAGGCACAGGCTGTCACGCAGTGCGCCCGCGATCGGCGTGTGATCGGGTTCAAGCGAGCAACCGGTCAGACGGGCGAGCTCCTGCGCCCGCGCGGGGGTATAACCGTAACTGGCGTAGGTACAGATATCCCCCAGCACCGCCCCGGCTTCTACAGAGGCGAGCTGATCGCGATCGCCCAGGAAAACCACGCGCGCATGGGGTGGCAGCGCATCGATCAGGCGCGACATCATGGTCAGGTCGATCATGGAGGCTTCATCCACCACCAGCACGTCCAGATGCAGCGGATTGCCCGCATGGTAGCGCAGCCGCTGGCTACCCGGCTGCGCGCCGAGCAGACGGTGCAGAGTACTTGCTTCACCCGGGAAAAGCGCAAGCTGCTCCTGGGTGAGCGGCAGCCGTTGCATCGCACCGCCCAGTGATTCGGTCAGACGCGCCGCGGCCTTCCCGGTGGGCGCCGCCAGACGAATACGGCATCGCTGCTCGCCTGAAAGCTGTATCAGGGCTGCCAGCAGCTTTGCGACGGTCGTTGTTTTCCCGGTTCCCGGGCCGCCGGATATCACCGAGATCCGCCGCGTAAGGGCGACGGCTGCCGCCACTTTCTGCCAGTCTGTGGCCTCACCGGAGTCAAACAGCCTGTCCAGCGTCTGGCGAAGCTGTGCTTCGTCGCAGGGAAGCGGCGCATTGGTCTCACTAAAGAAACGCGCTACCGTCAGTTCGTTTCGCCACAGGCGGTTCAGGTATAAGCGCTCCCCCGTAAGGATCAGCGGTGCCTGGTTGTCTCCCGGCCCGACGGCTGACGATTCACGCAAGATTTTCTGCCAGTCCACCTTATCTCCCAGCAGCGCAAAGCAGGACTGGAGGACAGGCGGCATTTTCTCGTCAGCCACCAGACGCGAGAGCGGCAGACACACATGCCCCTCTCCGGCATCTTTACTCAACAGGGCAGCGGCAAGCATCACGGCGGGCTGGTCAGCGGCAATCATCATGGCAAACTGCACGTCCAGCTGACGCAGCACGCGTTGCTCTACCGCATCCAGCAATAAGTCCTGCATCGTCATGCCATCTCCTCCGTGTTTGCTGCAAACAGGTTATCCATTTTATTAATCAATTCCGCATCCGGACGAGTGCTGAAGATCCCGGAGCGCGGATCGGCAGCATCAACCCCGCGCAGGAACAGATAGATGACACCGCCAAAATGATCGTCGTAGCGATAATCCGCAATACGGTGGCGCAAATAGCGGTGCAGCGCCAGGGTATAGAGCTGATATTGCAGATCGTAGCGATGCATTTGCATGGCTGCCGCCATCGCCTGCTGGGTATAGGCTTCGCTGTTCTCGCCCAGCCAGTTCGATTTGTAATCCAGCAGGTAGTACCGTCCTTCGTGACGGAAGACCAGGTCGATAAACCCTTTCAGCATGCCCTGCACCTGACGGAAGTTCAGCGGCGGGCAACCGGCTGACAGCGGATCGTACTGACGGATGAGCGCATCGAGCGCGTCGGCCTTAAGCGGGCCTGCGACGGGCAGATAAAACTCCATCTCAACCTGCTTATTTTTGGCCGTTAACTGGCGAAGAGAGAAGCCCTGCGTCGTCAGCGGCGCCTGCAAAATGGCGTTGATCCAGTCAGTGAGAACGGGCTGCCAGTGCGCGTCATAGCCTCCGCTCTGCAACATCTTCAGCACCCACTCCTCACTGACAGGCTGGGTGAAATCAAGCTCTTCAAAGAGGCTGTGCAAAAAGGTGCCCGGCGACGCGCCGCGTGGGAACTGATGTGGAGTTAACGTCGGTTCAACCGGAACATCGCCCACCCCTGCGGCATCCACGTCCAGCTTCGGCATGAGATCCTGCGCAATACTTTGCCCGTGCTGTTGCAGGCCAGAATAGCTGGTGACGCGCCAGTCGTTGGCAAGCACCCGTGTAATCTGGCGCGCGTTAAGATCGGTCGCGGGCTCTTGCGCCATTTCCCAGCGGCTGTTGTCTGGCAGAGAAGGGATATGCAGGGCGATATCGTCTCCGCAAAGCGACTCAATACAGAGGCGCAACCCCGCCGCATCTTTCGGCTCACCACGCTGAACAAGCCGCCCTAAGGCGCTTAAATGGAAATCGCTCTCCCCTGTTTTCTCCCCGCGACGGCGGAAAACCGGCGCGACGCCCAGGCTGCAATGCCAGACAGAACGGGTCAGCGCCACGTAAAGCAGGCGCAAATCCTCCGCCAGACGCTCCGCTTCCGCCAGCTCAATGCTGGTTTCCGCCTTGCTGAGATCGAGCACCGCATCGAAAGTCTCGCGGTCATGATAATAGGCCTGATCCTGAACGCGGTAGTTGGCGATAAAGGGCAGCCAGACCAGCGGATACTCGAGACCTTTCGATTTGTGAATGGTGACGATTTGCACCAGATGCTTATCGCTCTCAAGACGCATCTGCTGGCTTGAGGCGTTACTGTTTGGATCCGCGATTTGCTGCGCCAGCCAGCGCACGAGGGCATGTTCACTTTCAAGCTGGGTGCCGGCTTCCTGCAACAGTTCGCTGATGTGTAAAATATCGGTAAGACGCCTTTCACCGCCCGATGACGCCAGCATATTTTCGGCAATCTGGCGCCGCGTCATCAATTCGCGCAGCATCGCCATGACGCCGCGTTTTTGCCAGCGTTCACGGTAATGGACAAACTCTTCCACCACCGCATCCCATGCGTTTTCGTCATGGTTGAGCTCATCTATATCGCGCGCGTTCAACCCCAGCATAGAGCAGGCCAGCGCGCTTCGAAGCGTATTTTCGCGCTCCGGGGCCAGCACCGCCTGAAGCAGCCAGAGCATTTCCTGGGCTTCCAGCGTGTCGAACACGCTGTCGCGGTTAGAGAGATACACTGACGGAATATCCAGCAGCGTTAGCGCATCGCGGATTAGCGCCGCTTCCTGACGACTGCGCACCAGCACGGTAATATCAGAGGCTTTAACAGGATTCGCCTGTTCCCCCTTCCACAGCAGCGCCTCGCCGCGCGCGCCTGCGCTCAGCCAGTCACGGATTTGCGCGGCGCAGTGCTGGGCCATCGCCGCCTGATAGTCGGCAACCCCATAGCCTTCCCCTTCCAGCAGCCAGAAGGTCATGGCGGGTTGTACCGCGCTACTGACTTCGAAGCGCAGGGATGCGTTTTTTGGGGCGGATTTCACCGGCAGGAAAGGGATTTCATTGAACATGAACGCCGTCTCCATACGGCTGAACAGCGCATTGACGCTCTCAACCATCCCCGGCGCGGAACGCCAGTTAGTTTCTAACGTGTAATGCGCGACAACCTCACTACGGGCTTTCATATAGGTGAAGATATCTGCCCCACGGAAGGCGTAAATCGCCTGTTTAGGGTCGCCTATCAACAACAGGGCAGTGTCGGGCTGCTGTCGCCAGATGCGGCGAAAAATGCGGTACTGCTGAGGGTCGGTGTCCTGAAATTCGTCAATCATCGCCACAGGAAAACGGGTACGGATCGCGCTGGCGAGCGCTTCACTATTCTCGCTGGACAGCGCCTCGTCCAGGCGGCTCAGCATGTCATCAAACCCCAGCTCGCCCCGGCGACGTTTTTCGCGCGCGACGGCCTGGCGGATCTCCGTCATAGCGCGGGTGATCATCAGGTCATTGAGCGTTAATGGCTCCGCAAGCAGCGCATCAATCGCCACAAACAGGGAATGCTCAGGCACAATGCCGTCGGCTTTGGTTCGCTCGGTCAAAAAGCGCTGCGAAAATTTTTCCAGCGCGTCCGGAAGCTGGTAGCCCCGCGTCTCCTCCTGGGCCCAGACGCTGATCTTTTCGATCCACTTCCCCTGGTTCCCACGGTTGAACTTGCGTCTGTCGATGCCTGAGTTTTCGATGATTGCATCAATTTCACCAACCGACTCATTCCACTTATGCTTAAGCGCCGCAATTTTGGCGACGATCTTTTCATGGCGCGAGGCCAGCGTTTCATCGGCAGGCGGCGGAGATTTAATGACCGGCGCTTCGCCTTGCAGGTAACGGTCGATGGCGCGAAGAAGCTCTTCCGGACCTTTCCACAGGGCGTGAACCGCTTCGGCAATGTCGCGCTGCAATGGATAACAGTGACGACGCCAGAAATCCGCACAGGCCTGATAGCGAAGCTCGGATTCATCTTCAATAAGCTGCTGCTCAAAGAGCATGCCGGATTCAAACGCATTCAGGCTTAACATGCGCTGACAAAAACCGTGAATGGTGAAGACGGACGCTTCATCCATTTGCCGCTCGGCCAGCAGCAGCCATTGCGCAGCCTGTTGCTTATCCGCAATCTCGTCCAGCAGGCTCGCGTAGAGGGGGTTATCCGTTGTCTGACGCAAACAGGCGATGCGCAGCTCATGAATGTTGCTGCGAATACGGCCACGCAGCTCGGCAGTGGCCGCTTCGGTGAAGGTTACCACCAGCAGCTCTTCCACGCTTAACGGGCGCGAAAAAGCGGCGTTGCCGCCGAGCCCCAACAGCAGACGCAGATAGAGCGCGGCGATGGTATAGGTTTTTCCCGTTCCCGCTGAGGCTTCAATCAGTCTCTCACCCTGTAGAGGTAAACTTAGGGGATCAAGCGGCTCAGCGGTATGGGTCATTCTTTCTTACTCCAGGGCATAGTTTGTTGCAGCGCGCTGACGCTCTTCCAGACGGTCCACTCTTTTGATTTTACGTAGTCCATTTTCCCGTTCTGGCTGCCAGAAACCTGAGACAGGATGGCCATACCCTGCGGTTTTACTACCGCCTGGTGGAAGAAATCGGCAACCTTTTGTGGCGTCAGCTGTTTTATTTCGGCCACTATTTTATCACGCGAATCAAATTTCATATTACCGCGATCAAAATCTTTGCTCAGCTGCGAGGCCTCTTCACCCAGCGTCTGCGGCGGCTGCATCACCTGGGCGATAACCGCCTGCTGGATCTGGGCAAACTCTTCCGGCTTCATGGCGCGCAGTTTTGCTTCCGCCTGCGGGAAGAACGCCTGATAACGCTGCCACAGGTAAGCGGGTTGCTTGTCGCTGCTTTGCAGAAGGAAGCCCAGCCCCCACTGACGGCCCACATTCATAGAGAAAGCGAATACCGCATAGCCCAGCTGCTCTTCGGTGCGCAGCTGGTTGTAAAACCACGGCTGAATAATTTGACCGAGAACCGCACTCTGGGCAGAGCTGGTAAATTCGTCATAACCGACAGGGACAAACACCGCGGCCAGCGCGGAATCCGTGCTGCTTCCCGCTTTTTCGAAGATCACGTTCTGCTTTTTCTCTACCAGCACATCCTGGTTACGGCACCACTCATCGCCTTTTGAACCCAGTTGCGCACGGACGTTTTGCGCCAGCGTTTTAGCCTGTTCTTCGCTCATATTCCCTACAACCAGGAACTCCGGACGGGTATTGGTTTTCAGCGCATCACGGTAAGCCAGCACCTCTTTTAAGGTGACTGAGGGCAATAACGCGCGGCGATCTTCGCGCTGGAAGTACGGAATTTGCGACAGCATCTGTGCTGGCATAATCGCCTGATCGTAGGCTTTACCCTTCTCGGCAGAATCCATCATCTGGGCATACCAGGACTTAGCCTGCTCGAGCTGTTCTTCCGTAGGCGTATAGCTGAAATAACCGTCCAGCAGCGCCTGGAACAGCTGCGGCAAACGCTGGGTATAGCCGTTGGCATTCACCATCAGACCGTTATTGGCATTGGTGGAGAAACTGATACCACCAACGGCAGCCTGGTTGCTGAGCTGATCGAGAGCAATACCGGCCAGATAATCGTTAAGCGCAAACAGCACCTGGTTTCTGGCGCTGTCCATTGCTTTGGGGTTACGCAGCACCACGCTAACATCCGCTTTTGGCTCGTCGGCGAAATAGCGGCTTGGGGTGTAGACCACGCGCAGCGTCGGCTCATCAACAATCAGCTCCGGGTGCGGATACGCCTTTGCGGGTTTGATCAGCGAGAAATCGTCCGGGATGTAGGGGTTAAGTTCCGGTAACGCCAGCGCAATTTCCCCCGCCTTTTTCTGCCAGCCCGCGAAGGTCTGTTCGCTGATTTTTTCAACCTGATACGGGGCATCAACGAAGTAGGCCATTTCGTTATGCGGTTCGTTCGGGCTGATATACCAGACGCGGGCATTCTGCGGAGTCATCATCGCCAGACGCGCTTTGAGCGCTCCGGCGTCATACTGGTCGGCAATATTTACCGCATCCAGCGTATGTTCCACCGGCACGCGGATCATGGTATCTGCCAGCCACTCAACGTAGTCCATATCACGCGTGATAGAGGGATAGCGGAAATCGAGATCCAGCACGTGCGCCAGCTCGTCAAAGTAGCGTTTATCGACGCCTTTATCGCGCAGCAGAGAGAGGTAACTGAAAATGGCCGCAACGACGTCGTCCCGGTGAGCCAGCCCTTTATCGGTCAGCGTCGCGGAGATGGCCAGCACGCCGCTATTCCCATTTACAACGGGATCGGAGTCAGCGCGAATACCTTCCACCAGCCCCTGCTTTTGCAGCCAGTCAGAGAGCGTACCCGGGCTGCGGTTGCCGATAAGATACGTCACCAGCTCGTCGGTTTTGCTGCGGAACTGCGCCGTGTTGTTATCAATACGGAATTCAACGCGTAACACCTTGCGCGGCAAGGCCGGCACATAGTGAATAACAATGCCTTTTTGCGCGTCCGTGACAACCGGCACGTTAATCTGCGGCAGATCGATATTTTTATTTGGCACCCTGCCGTAGGTCTGCGCGGCCATGTTTGCCAGCGTCGGCAACGGTTTATTGCTGTAGATAACCGCTTTCATCAGATTGGCGGAATAGTATTTTTCACGAAACGCATGCAGCGCATCGAGCACCGGGCTACCGGGCTTGTCGCTCAGCGTTTCAAGGTTGCCGCCTGAGAAGCGCGAACCCGGGTGCGCCGGATTGATGGTTTCAGCGCTAACCTGCGCCATGCGCATACCGTCTCGCGTGCGCGCCATCGTCAGTTCGGCGTTCACGGCATTACGTTCACGGTCAGCGTATTTTTTATCCAGCAGCGGTGCGGCGATGGCATCCGCCAGACGGTCCACCGCCCCATCAAGCGCATCATTTTCCACTTCCAGGTAAAACGCGGTGCGATACGGCGCGGTACTGGCGTTGTGGCTGCCGCCATGCATTTTCAGAAATTCGGACAGGCTGTCAGGCTGTGGGTATTTTTTAGAGCCCATCAGCGTCATGTGCTCAAGGTAGTGCGCCAGTCCAGGATGGGCGTCAGGATCTTCCAGCGAACCCACCGGCACAACCAGCGCGGAGAGCGATTTCACCGCCTGAGGATCGGAAACCAGCAGCACGGTCATCCCGTTATCAAGACGAATCGCCTGATACTCACGGGTGTCCTTATCGCTCTTACGGATTGTTTCCTTGACAGGTTGCCAACCGGAATCGGCCTGAGTGACGGGAGCCCAAAGGGCGATAAACAAAACAAACGCTTTGAACAAGGTGCTGCCTGGCATTACGACCTCTTTATCACGGCTACATCATTAACAACGTGCGTGCTGGACACGCCAGCATCTCTTTCTTTGGGTACATCAGTCCGTGATAAGAGGTGCATCATAAATGAACACCTCACACTGCGCAATTTTTATACAGCACTCAGGACTGATTAAATTTGAACATCGGTAACAGGTAGCGTTGCGCCTCTTGGGTGATAATGTCGAAATATTCTGGCTCCAGCGTTCGCCATAAACGTTGATACCAGACATCGTCACCTTCGCCACGTACCATCATGTTCCCTTCGTAGGCCTGCAAAAACTTGCTGCGCGCTTTCTGGAGCGAAGCCTCATCCGTTAACATGGCATCATTCTGCGCGTCGTAACAGGCTTTTATCCACGCCCCCCCACTTTCAGGCAGCAAAAGCAGAGGTTTGTTCATGCCCTGACGGTAACCTTCAATATAAAGCGACAGATACGTCAACGCCTGCTCAGGCTCCATCGGCGGGAAACGCCATTCGCCGTCCTTACGTACAAACAACCGGCTTTCACCTTCGTGACCACTCGCACTGTAGACAAGATGTTCGAGCCAGAGTTGCAGGCCATGTGAAACGCTGAGCATGGATGGCCGCCAGCGCAGCAGCCCGTCAGACTGCACGTGCGTGAGCCAGCCGCTGAGGTGCATACCGTTACAATCGAGATCGATTTCAATGCTGCTCGCCGGCTGCCGACACGCGATAACGCGGTCAGCAAGCGCTCGCATCTCCTCGCACTGGGCATCCCAGACGATTTCGCCGAATGCACCATACGGAAGTAATCCCGACGCCCTGTAACGTCGGAACAGTTTACTGGCGTCTTCTTCGTCAACCAGCGCATTCAGAAGCTGGGAATTAAGCTTAAAACGCTCCAGCCCATCAAGAATAAACGGTTCCGCATCGGGGATTTCGCTCTCTTCAGAGCGGAAATTCACCTGCAAGCGTTGCTGGAAAAAAGCCCGGACCGGGTGCGCCCAAAAACGCTGTAGCTGCTCAAACGAGAGGGTATCTATGACGCGCGGTTCGAGCGTCTGAATAAAATCGGTTTGCGGCGTCCCCGCTTTCTTCGCTGCGGGAAGCCACTCGCGGGCGTAGCTTTGCAGTTCATCAGGAACGTAATTGACAGGATCAAACGGCATACGGCTATGGTGACAGGTGATATGCGCTTTCACCCGACGTTCGCTTTCGTCGCAGTTGCAGGCTTCATCGCCCGGCAGATAGTGGCTCTGTCCAATGTAGTCCACCAGCTCCTGCACCAGCACAGACGGGAAACGCTCGCTGTTATCCTGAATTGAACGTCCGATATAGCTGATATACAGCCTGCTTTGCGCAGACATCAGCGCCTCAAGAAAGAGATAACGGTCATCATCGCGGCGGCTGCGGTCGCCCCGCTTCGGTTGTGCGCTCATGAGATCAAAACCCAGAGGTGGAAGCGCACGCGGATAAATACCGTCGTTCATGCCAAGCAGACAGACCACTTTGAACGGGATTGAACGCATTGGCATCAGGGTACAAATATTCACCGGCCCCGCAAGGAAGCGCTGGCTGATGCGCTCCTGATCGAGACGTTGCGTCAGCTCATCACGAAGAAGCGAAAGAGGAACCGCCTCGTGATAGTGCGAATTAACCCCCTCATCAACGATGGCCTGCCACTGCTTCTCGATAAGCGCCATGGCGGCTTCAGTTTCGCTGTCCGGCAGAAAGAAATCATTCAGCATTTCGCGGCAAATCGGCAGCCACTCTTCGAGCGGGCGGGGCTGCATCAACGCACGGCGCCAGCGGTTGAGCTGCATAAGCAGCGAGGCTAAGTGACCAACCAGTTCCGCGATCAACCCACTGGATTCATCGTACGGCAGCACGTCATTCCATTCGCCGTGGATGCTCTCCATAGCATACCCCAGCAGCATGCGCGTCAGGCCAAACTGCCAGGTATGCTGGCCGGTCGCAGGCAGTTCGAACTCCTGGACGTTATCATCGTCGATACCCCAGCGGACACCAGATTCGTTGACCCACTGGCGCAGATAGCGCAACCCCTCTTCGTTAATGTTGAAACGTGCGGCCAGAACAGGCACATCCAGCAGTGCCAGCACATCCTCAGAGATAAACCGGCTATCAGGCAGCGAAAGCAGGCTGATAAAGGCCTGTAGCGCCGGGTGTGACTGACGAGCGCGACGGTCAGAGATTGCGTAGGGCAGATAGCGGTCGCCCGTTGCGCTGCCAAATACCGCCTGAATAAACGGGCTGTAGCTGTCGATATCCGCCACCATCACCACGATATCGCGCGGTGTCAGGGTTGGATCGTCCTGTAACATGGCCAGCAGGCGGTCATGAAGAATTTCAACTTCACGCTGTGGGCTGTGGCAAACGTGGATCGCGATACTGCGATCGTCAGGATCCAGTTTTCGCTTCTTGTCGCTTCGCGCAAACTCTTCGGCAGTGATCCCGGCAACGGCACGGTTTTCCAAATCCAGAATATCAAGCTGAATATTGTGCAGCAGGCTGTCCGGCGTAATATCCGCAAACGCATCCACATCCCCTTCTCCCGAAGAGGTGATTTCAGAAAGCAGATAAATATAGTCGCGTCCGAGCTTGCCCCACGAGGCAAGCAGCGGGTTCGGCAGGTTCTGAATCCCCTCTTCATCAAAAAGCTGCGCCGCATTTTCACTGTCTTTAAACAGCGGCACGGCGCGTTCCTCAAAGAGGCGTTTTCTCTGACGGGTGACCAGCCGTGATAGCCAGCGCGGATCCTGAATATCCCCCCAATAGTGCCGACACGGGTTGGTAAAGAGGATATGGATATCAGTGTGCTTACCGAGCGCTTTTAGCGCGTTCAGGTAGACAGGCGGCAGCGCGGAGATACCGCAAATGAACACGCGTGACGGCAAACGGGCTGGCCGTTCTGCGCTGTTCTCAAGTATTGAGATAAAGCGATCGTACAGGTTAGCACGGTGCCACTTAGGCTGACCGAGTTTCCCGGTATGCTCGACCAGCGCTTTCCAGAGCGGCGCCTGCCAGATTTGCGCTTCCGGTAACCCATCGACTAATTCTCCCGCTTCCCAGCGAATCAGCCATTCTGCACGGTAAACCAGATACTGGTCATAAAGGTCGGCAGTACGTGAGGCAAGCTGGAAAAGTTTACGCTTGTCAGTGTCGTCATTCAGGTAGTGCCGCAGCATGGCAAACTCATCATGCGCCAGCATGTCCGGCAGCAGCGTCATCAGTTTCCAGGCCATACTTTGTTTGTTGAAGGCGCTCTGCTCAGGAATATCCGGCAGGACGCGAACAAACATCTCCCAGATAAAGCTCGCGGGCAGCGGAAAATCGATGTTCGCCGCAATGCCAAATTTCTGCGAAAGGGACATTTGCAGCCACTGCGCCATACCGGTGCTCTGCACCAGCACCATTTCTGGCTCAAACGGATCGTCAAGACGCTCTTGCTCAACGATATACTCCATCAGTGCTTCCAGCACATCCAGACGATTTGAGTGGTAAACCCTTAGCATAAACGCTCCCGACTAGCGGCTAACCGGGCAATGCAGACGCGTCAACGCGCCCTGCCGCCCCATAGGAGAAATAAGTGTGACCGTGATGCTGACACATCCGGACTGTGTTGTCTGCCCCCGACTGACCTGCCAGCCCGGCGGGAGCGTTAATGTTGAGATCTGCGACTGATTCCACGCATGATGCCATAGCTGACGATACTGGCTAAGCGCCGCATACCGGGCTGCCAGCGCGCGATGATAGCCGGATAACGCCATCACAACCACAACCAGCAACATCATTGCCAGCAAAACCTCAACCATGCTAAATCCTTTTTGTCTGCTCAGGGTAACTGACATAGCGTACTTTCCTTAAGGGGGCAGAAATCACTCCAGCCGTGGACGGAAAAGCGTATCTGCCCCTCCGAGATGTCCCCGCCTCGCCATAGCAATAGATTGTCATTGCCGGCAATAAGCAACACACGCGCCCCAAACAGCCTTATACAGACCCGCAAACGTTGTGTCTGTTTGCACTGAACCTCTGGCTGTAAAGCCCATTCCTGAACGCGCCCCCACTCCAGTGCAGATTGCACGGCAGCCTGCTGGCGAACAGACAAACTCTCGCCACTTACCAGCGTGCTAAAGGTTTGCAGCTGCTGATTTAATCCGGTGAGGATCAGCGTGCCGAGCACCAGTAATAGCAGGACCAGTGCCAGCGATGACATGCCCCGCTGACGATTCACAGATTAAACCCCGTTACGGTATGGCGAGCCGAAAAGGGTGCGGCCAGTTCACCTTTGCGGCGGGCACGCAGCTCGATACTGATGACCGGCGCAAAGCCATCATGATCGGTTTTAGTGACCATAAATTGCTCTATCAGGACCCGATCCGGGTCGGTGAGCTTATCCCATCCCTTACCGTCACAGGATGTGGCGCCCCGCAGCGTTTCAAGCGATCCGGACTCAAGCCGGAATCCCGTACTGTCGTTTTCTGACGCGGTGCTATCCCACTGGCCGTTGCTGTTCGCATCCCATAGCACAATCGCACATCGTCCTTGCCTGCCGATGATCATCCCCTGCCCCTGGCAATGCCCTGCACAATATCCTGCCCTCTGAAACTGTTTACCGATCGCGAACAGACGTTGCCAGACCTCATCCTCCAGCTCCTGCTGTCCGGATTGCAGTAAAACACCCCGCTGTAGCCCCGGTAAAAAACGTGACGTGCTGAGTAACAGAATGCTGCTTATCGTCATCGCAATAAGCACTTCCAGCAGGGAAAACCCTTTTCGATTTACTGGCATGCACCTTCTCCTGCGGCATTACACAGCCTGATACGTCCGCCATTTGAGACAATAACCCACCACCCACCAGCGCGGCTCTGCACGCGGATATGTCCGGCCCATGCGGTATCCCTTAAACCGTAAAATCCCAGCGCAGGGGTTATGTCGCTTATCGTGACCTCGGGCCACATCGGCTTCATCACGAACGGTCCGCCGCTGTCACAACCGGTCACCGCTGAACTGGCCAGACACTCCTTTTCACCGTCGTTATGCAGCGCGATCCTGTGCTCGCTGTTGTGACGGTTGGCGTCATTGCGCAAAAACACCAGGTAATCCCGCACCTGGCAGGCGGTTTGCCAAAGCCGCTGCCGCTGCTGCCAGCTGTCCCAGCCATATAGCCCTGTGGCGCTGAGGATCACTGTCAGCGAAACGGCGATAAGGGTTTCGATAAGCGTAAAGCCTTGTTCGTTTTTCATGGCGGGAGTGTGGCGGAATAGCAAAAACGGTGCGAGCGTCAAACCAGAACTTTACGAGCCGCTTTCCGGAGATTTTCACCCGTTGCAACGCGTTGCATCATCTCTGGAAACAGGCTCGAAAAACAAAACGGGCGTGAAAAAAAACCGGCGCTAAAGAGCACCGGTTGTGTCAGGATTTGCCGTATCAGATGGCGACAGGAGCTTTAATGCCGGGATGCGGGTCGTAACCCTCAATCTCGAAATCATCAAAACGGTAATCGAAGATCGATTCCGGTTTACGTTTGATCACCAGCTTCGGCAATGCACGCGGTTCGCGCGTCAGCTGGAGATGCGTCTGTTCCATATGATTGCTGTAGAGGTGGGTATCACCGCCCGTCCAGACAAAATCGCCCACTTCAAGATCGCACTGCTGCGCCATCATGTGCACCAACAGCGCGTAGCTGGCGATGTTAAACGGCAAGCCGAGGAACACGTCGCAGGAGCGTTGATAGAGCTGGCAGGAGAGCTTGCCGTCCGCCACATAGAACTGGAAAAACGCGTGGCAAGGCGCCAGCGCCATTTTATCCAGTTCCCCCACGTTCCAGGCAGAGACAATGATACGGCGCGAGTCCGGGTCATTTTTCAGCTGGTTCATGACGGTCGTGATCTGGTCAATATGGCGGCCGTCCGGGGTAGGCCACGCGCGCCATTGCTTGCCGTAGACCGGCCCCAGGTCGCCGTTCTCATCTGCCCACTCGTCCCAGATGGAGACATTGTTTTCATGCAGATAAGCAACGTTGGTATCGCCTTGCAGGAACCAGAGCAGTTCATGAATGATCGAGCGCAGATGGCAGCGCTTCGTTGTCACCAGAGGAAAGCCTTCTTGCAGATTGAAGCGCATCTGGTGGCCAAAAATGGAGAGCGTACCGGTGCCGGTACGGTCGTTTTTCGGCGTGCCCTCGTCGAGCACTTTTTTCATCAATTCAAGATACTGTTTCATGATTCCTCAGGAAAGTTGTTGCTGTGGACGACGACGATACGCCCAAATCATCATAATGGCACCCGCGACAATCATCGGGATGGAGAGGATCTGCCCCATGCTGATGTACTGTACCCATTCCCCGGTAAACTGCGCATCCGGCTGGCGGAAGAACTCGACGATGATACGAAACGCGCCGTAGCCAATCAGGAACAGACCAGAGACAGCCCCCATTGGGCGCGGTTTGCGGATATACAGATTCAGGATGATGAACAGCACCACGCCTTCCAGCGCCAGCTCATAGAGCTGTGACATATGGCGCGGCAGAACGCCGTAGGTATCGAAAATGGACTGCCACTCAGGATGCGAAGGCAGCAGCGCGATGTCCTCCGCGCGGGAACCCGGGAACAGCATGGTAAACGGCACGCTCGGATCGACACGCCCCCACAGTTCACCGTTGATGAAGTTGCCCAAACGCCCTGCGCCCAGCCCAAACGGGATTAACGGCGCAATAAAATCAGCCACCTGGAAGAAGTTGCGTTTGGTGCGTCTGGCGAAGATCACCATGACCAGGATCACACCAATCAGCCCGCCGTGGAAAGACATGCCACCGTCCCAGACGCGGAACAGATAGAGCGGGTCGTTCAGGAATACCGGGAAATTATAGAACAGGACATAACCGATGCGACCGCCCAGGAACACGCCGAGGAAGCCGGCATAAAGCAGGTTTTCCACTTCGTTCTTCGTCCAGCCGCTGCCTGGACGACTGGCGCGACGGCCAGCAAGCCACATGGCAAAGACGAAGCCCACCAGGTACATCAGACCGTACCAGTGCAGCGCTACAGGTCCTATTGAGAAAATAACCGGATCGAATTCCGGAAAATGCAGATAACCACTGTTCATCTGTCACCACAAGATGTTGTTATTCCGCTGAAAGTGGACAGCGGGTGAATTGCATTCCCGCCGTTGGCAGGTGCTCCAAAGTTGCGAATCATAGCATAAGGCAGGCGTGGAGGATGCGCCTGAGATGTAAAAGATGTGTATAGGGTTTCATGCGCGCTGTTCCCTCTCACCCTATCCCTCTCCCTCAAGGGAGAGGGGGGCGTCCGAGCCGTCATTATTTTGTGGGGATCAGCGGCCGCCGCGGATCAAACCGCCCATGCCGCGTCGCTCCATAAACGCAGCCACCTGATGGCGCACTTCGGCTGCCAGCTGTGCTTCCAGGCTACGCGCGGCCAGTTCGCGCGCCTCATCTTGTTCGATGTGACGTAACAGGTATTTCACACGCGCAACGGAACGTCCGTTCATTGACAGGTGACGGAAACCGAGACCAATCAGGATCGCCACGCACATCGGATCGCCGGCCATTTCACCGCACAGGCGCAGGTCGATATTATGCTGCTCGGCTTCGCGGGCGATCATCGCCAGGGCACGAAGCATCGCCGGATGCAGGCTGTCGTAGATGCTGGCAACGCGCGTATTGTTGCGATCGACCGCCAGAATGTATTGCGTTAAGTCGTTGGTGCCAACGGAGATAAAATCAACGCGGGTCGCCAGCTGCGGCAACATAAAGACCATCGAAGGCACTTCAAGCATCACGCCAATACGGGGTTTAGGGATCGCATAGCCGATCATCTCTTCCACTTCGCGCCCTGCACGTTCTATCAACCGCCGCGCTTCGTCGATCTCGTCAATACTGGTGACCATCGGCAGCAAAATGCTGAGATTCCCCGTGGCCGCGTTGGCACGCAGCATCGCACGAACCTGGATAAGGAAGATTTCCGGCTGATCGAGGGTTATGCGGATCCCACGCCAGCCGAGGCAGGGATTCTCTTCACTGATGGGCATATAGGGCAGTTGCTTATCCGCGCCGACGTCCAGGGTGCGCAACGTGACGGGTTTATCGTTAAACATCTGCAACATGCCCTGATACTGCGCCACCTGCTCCTCTTCTGACGGGAAGCCGCTTTGCAGCATAAACGGTATTTCGGTGCGGTAGAGGCCGATGCCATCGATGCGGCTGCCGAGCTTCTCTTCATGCTCAGGGCTTAAGCCAGCATTGAGCATCACCTTCACACGCTCACCGCTCTTGAGCTGCGCGGGCAGGTTGACGTCATCTTCCGCCAGCTTGCTTAATTCATTCTCTTCGCTGATAAGACGCTGGTACTCCTGAAGGAGAACCGGCTCAGGATCCACCAGCAACTCACCGCGGTATCCGTCCACCACCAGCGTACGGCGGTGCAGTACGGAGGGCTGAATATCCGCCCCCATCACGGTCGGAATACCGAGCGCGCGCACCATAATGGCGGCATGGGAGTTAGCTGCGCCATCGCGCACCACTACGCCCGCCAGCCTGTCCTGCGGTAATTCCGCCAGCGTCGTCGCCGAGAGTTCATCGGCCACCAGTACAAACCGGCTCGGCCAGGCATTCGCCCCCTGAATAGTATCATCAAGGTGGAACAGCAGACGTTGCCCAAGCGCGCGTAAATCGCCGGCGCGCTCTTTCAGATAACCGTCAGTCAGCACCGCAAACTGCTCGGCAAATTTTTCAATGACCTTTTTAACCGCCCACTCTGCCACCGAACCTTTATCGACCTCGGCAAATAACTCACGACGCAAACGCGCATCGGAAAGCAGGTGTGAGTAGAGGTCGAAAATGGCCGCCGTCTCTTTTTGCGCGCCAGCGGCAAAGCGTTTGCTGTAGCGACGAAACTCATTCGCCGCCTCTTCCAGCGCAGCGGTAAGCCGTTCGCGCTCAAGCGCTTCATCCAGCGTCGAGGCTTCATAGACCTGCTCCATCAGGGGGAGCGTGGCATCCATCCAGCCTTCGGCAATCGCGACGCCCGGCGAGGCCGGAAGCGCGCGGATGCGGGTATGACGATACTGCCCAAAAAGGGCTGCCAGCTGAGACTGGGAGAGGATCGCAGCCATCTGCGTTGCCAGCGTGACGAGGAAAGACTCCTCGCTTTCGTCGTACTGACGCAACTCTCGCTGCTGGACAACAAGCACGCCAAGCAGTTGACGACGCTGAATAATCGGCACGCCAAGGAAAGCGCGGAACCGCTCCTCTTTGACGGAAGGGATATATTTGAAGCTGGGATGTTTTTGCGCATCGGCAAGGTTGATTGGCTCCGCCAGTCGCCCGACCAGGCCAACAATACCTTCATCAAACGCGAGCGTGACGGTACGTCCCCGTGGTTTTTTTAAACCGCGGGTTGCCATCAGGTAGTAGCAACGTCGGTCATGGTCGGCCAGGTAGACCGAACAGACCTCGGTTTCCATCGCAAGACAGATGTCCGTCACCAGAATATTCAGCGCCTCGTTGAGGCGAGGCGCACTGGCAACCTTTTCAACTATTTCTCGCAAGCGGGTGAGCATGATTTGCGTAGCTTAACCTCTTTTACGTCGCCAGGCAGGTGCGCTCTGTGGCTTCGGAGGCGTCTCCTGAAGCTGCATCACGACACTTGCGAACTCTTTCATCACCCTACGATATACA
Source organism: Enterobacter cloacae complex sp. P18RS (assembly GCF_014982105.1). Classification (NCBI taxonomy): domain Bacteria; kingdom Pseudomonadati; phylum Pseudomonadota; class Gammaproteobacteria; order Enterobacterales; family Enterobacteriaceae; genus Enterobacter; species Enterobacter cloacae complex sp. P18RS. Next base: position 20,893 of record NZ_JADCKV010000017.1, read on the forward strand.
TCGCGCTTAAATGACACGACCTGACGAACCGGATACCAGTAGCTTACCCAGCGCCAGCCATCAAACTCTGGCGTGCTGCTGGTTTGCATATTGATATCTGAATCGTTGCCCACCAACTGCAAAAGAAACCACTTCTGTTTCTGGCCGATACAAACCGGCTTTGTGTCCCAACGCACCAAACGTTTCGGTAACTTGTAACGCAACCAGTTGCGGGTCGAAGCCAGGATGCGAACATCTTTTCGGCTTAAACCAACCTCTTCAAACAGCTCCCGGTACATCGCTTGTTCTGGGGACTCTCCGGGATTGATCCCGCCTTGCGGGAACTGCCAGGAGTGCTGACCATATCGCCGGGCCCACATCACCTGGCCCTGACGATTACAAATTACTATTCCTACGTTTGGGCGGTAGCCATCGTCATCAATCACCGGACTACCCCAAACTAAATCTGATATATGAATGATTGTTTCACACTACAGGGAGGCGGTAAACCACTCTCTTACAGGCCTGCAACCTAATAACATTTGAATAACTCACAATTTAGTGCGGAGTTATAAACAGATGCGGGCGACAGAGACCATTTTTATTCACCTTTTCTGTGGATATAGTTGTGAAGAAGTGCGGAATTACCGATGAACAACCTTGTAGCCCGACGAGCCGCCAATTTACCTCGCTTATAACAAATCATTTAAATTCATATGATTATATTGAAATTAAGGGTATCCAGGGCGATAAACGTGACGATCATCACATCAAAGATCCTCCTGCTGATGAAAGATCGAACAGCGTCGGTTTTATCCACAGTTTGTGCCAATAAGTTAGGCACAATTTGTGTGAAAATTCGATTTTCATCGCACGTCAAGGCTGTAAATTGAAACAGTAGTGGCAGTTATTCCCAGTTATCCCATTTTTCTGTGGATAACATGGTGTAAGATCCTGTTTATTGTCAGTGACCAGAATTGCACAACCTGTTTTTTAGCCGCCGCGGGACGGATTGTATTCTAAAAAAGATGATATAAATCATCCACATGGAATAGGTGCACAGAAAAAGGTAAACTCTGTCCACAAGGGATAAAATATCAGCTCATTTTTTAATCAAAAGGTCGTTAGCATGCAATCTCTCACCCCACTGCTCTCTCCTCCCGTCAGTGAAGCCCAGTTGCTCCAGCAGGCACAACGCCTGGCAGGCTATTCACTGGGCGAGCTGGCCGTGATGGCGGGGTTGACGATACCCAACGATCTAAAGCGTGATAAGGGCTGGATCGGCGTGTTGCTGGAACGCTGGCTGGGCGCAAGCGCGGGCAGTAAACCCGAGCAAGATTTTGCGGCGCTGGGGGTGGAACTGAAGACGATCCCCATCGATAGCCAGGGGCGGCCGCTGGAAACCACCTTTGTCTGCGTTGCGCCGCTCACGGGTAACAGCGGAGTGACATGGGAAACCAGCCACGTCAGGCATAAGCTGAAGCGGGTGTTGTGGGTACCCGTTGAGGGCGACAGGCAGATCCCGCTGGCTGAGCGTCGCGTTGGCGCCCCGCTGCTCTGGAGCCCGAATGAAGAAGAGGAGAGACAGCTTTCCCAGGACTGGGAAGAGCTGATGGACATGATTGTGCTGGGACAGGTTGAGCGTATCACCGCCCGGCATGGCGAAGTGCTGCAACTTCGTCCCAAAGCCGCCAACAGCAAAGCGCTCACTGAAGCGGTAGGCGCACAGGGCGAACCGATCCTGACGCTGCCGCGCGGTTTCTATCTTAAAAAGAATTTCACCGGGGCGCTGCTGGCACGCCACTTCCTGTTGAAAACATAGTTTTTTACCAATTTTGCGCTCCGGCTAACATAATCTCCTCCTTTTTAAGATTTCCCCCCTTTCACCTGTCGTAATATCAGGTTATTACTACACTATGATTTGATACGAGCCAGGTGAGGATGAGAACGATGAAAAAATGGGCAGTAATTATCTCAGCAGTCGGTTTAGCGTTTGCGGTATCGGGTTGCAGTAGCGACTATGTCATGTCAACGAAAGATGGTCGTATGATCCTGACCGATGGCAAACCCGAAGTCGACGACGATACCGGTCTGGTGAGTTACCGCGATCGCGAAGGCAATCAAATGCAGATTAATCGCGACGAAGTCTCCCAGATCATCGAGCGTTAAACAGATAAAGGTCAGTAGCTTGCTGGCCTTTTTGATTTTTTCCTTCCCCTTTTGCCTTCCCTCTGCCATGTTTATATTCCTTTGTCGGGAGGTTCCTGACGCAGTCTGTATGTCAAAAAAAGGAAACCGGCTATGCATTATCACCGTATCCCCCACAGCGCTCTGGAGATCAGCCAACTGGGGTTGGGCACCATGACATTTGGTGAACAAAACAGCGAAGCCGATGCCCATGCACAACTCGATTACGCCGTCAGCCAGGGCATTAACCTGATTGACGTGGCGGAGATGTACCCCGTTCCTCCCCGCCCGGAAACACAAGGTCTTACTGAAACGTATGTCGGCAACTGGCTGGCGAAACGCGGCAATCGCGAAAAGCTGGTCATCGCCTCCAAAGTCAGCGGCCCTTCCCGTAATAACGATGCCGGGATCCGCCCTAACCAGATCCTTGATCGCAAGAATATCCGTGCCGCGCTGGATGCCAGCCTCAAGCGCCTGCAAACCGACTATCTCGATCTTTATCAGGTGCACTGGCCGCAGCGTCCGACGAACTGCTTCGGTAAGCTTGGCTACACCTGGAACGAAAGTGCTCCGGCAGTTACCCTGCTGGAAACGCTGGAAGCGCTCACGGAGTGCCAGCGGGCGGGTAAGATCCGCTACATTGGCGTTTCCAACGAGACGGCGTTTGGCGTGATGCGCTATCTGCATCTGGCCGATAAACACGACCTGCCGCGCATCGTGACCATTCAGAACCCGTACAGCCTGCTGAACCGCAGTTATGAAGTGGGTCTGGCGGAGGTGACGCAGTACGAAGAGGTGGAACTGCTCGCCTACTCTTGCCTGGGCTTCGGTACCCTGACGGGCAAATACCTGAACGGCGCGAAACCGGCTGGTGCGCGTAACACGCTTTTCAGCCGCTTCACCCGCTATAGCGGCGAGCAGACGCAAAAAGCCGTTGCGGCCTACGTGGATATCGCGAAACGCCACGGACTCGATCCGGCGCAGATGGCGCTGGCCTTCGTGCGTCGTCAGCCGTTTGTGGCGAGTACCCTGCTCGGCGCAACGACGATGGATCAGTTGAAAACCAATATTGAGAGTTTCCATCTGAACCTGAGTGAAGAGGTATTAGCGGAGATTGAAGCGGTGCATCAGGTATACACCTACCCGGCACCGTAATAAAAGCAAAACGGCAACGTGCGTTGCCGTTTTTAGGGTTTTCACCCTCTCCCCGTGGGAGAGGGCCGGGGTGAGGGCATCAGGCCGCACAATTCAACGACGACGCTGCCAGACCCACAGACCGCTAATCGCCAGCGCGAACAGCGCGCCGAATCCTACCCCGATTGCCACGACCGGCGCACCTGCTTTTACCGCCAGCGAGTAAATCCCCAGCATCAGTAACATCGCCATGTTTTCACCAAGGTTTTGCACCGCAATGGCGTTACCCGCCCCAACGGTCTGCTTGCCGCGCTCCTGCAACAGCGCGTTTAGCGGCACCACAAAGAAACCGCCTAACATGCCGATCAGCAACAGCAGGGCATAGGCAGGCAATAGGGCATGTTGCAGGGAGAAGAATAGAACGCCGACGCCAATCAGGATCCCCGCAGGCATGCAGCGCGCGACGGTTTCCAGCGTCACCAGTTTTGCCGCAGCCCCGGCCCCGACAACAATCCCGACGGCGACCATGGCATTCAGATAAGTCGGCGTGGCGTTGTCAGTAATGCCCAGCGCCACCGGCACCCACAGCACCAGCAGGAAACGCAGCGTAACGCCGGCCCCCCAGAACATGCTGGTGCCCATCAGCGAGAAGCGTGTTTCACCGTTACGCCACAGTACGCGGCAGGCGTTGAAGAAGCTGCCGGTCATTGGCCCGAAGCGCCAGGATTGCCCCGGACGCGCCACGGCCAGTTTGGGGATAAACAGGTTGGCGATCACCGCGCCACCGTACATCAGGGCGCAGATGCCAAGCGCGGCGAGCACATGCCAGTCTGCCAGTACGCCACCCGCCACCGAACCCAGCAGAATAGCCGCAATGGTGGAGGACTCCATCAGGCCGTTGGCCTTCACCAGCTTATCACCGGTGGTGAGCTCACCCAGAATACCGTACTTCGCCGGGGAGTAGGCTGCCGCACCAATGCCCACCAGCGTGTAGCCGACAAACGGGTTGATACCAAAGCAGATACTTGCCGCGCCCAGAAGCTTAAGGCTGTTGGCAAACATCATGACCCGACCTTTCGGGAAGCTGTCCGCCACCTGGCCGACAAACGGCGCAAATACGATGTAAGCACCCACAAACACCATCTGTAGGATCGGCTGGCTCCAGTCGGGATAAAACTCAGCTTTCAGCAATGCCAGCGTGGCAAACAGCAACGCGTTATCGCCGAACGCGGAAAGAAACTGGGCGGCGATAACCGCCATCATGCCTTTCGACCAGATTGAAGTGTTAGTGTGCACTGACTCACGCATTTTGCTGTTCTGCCTCTTCAACCATGCCCTTCAGGGTCACGAAATCGGGTTTACCGCTGCCCAGCACCGGTAACTGTTTGAGGTAACGAATATCGCGGGGGACCGCCAGCTCGGGGATACCGTGTTCGCGTGCATACCTGAGCAGCGCATCACGCTTCAGTTCACCGTCTGTCGTGAAGAGCACCAGCGCCTCGCCTTTACTGGCATCACTTTTCACCACGGTCGCATGCATTTTCTCCGCCGAGACTGCGGTCGCCAGCGTTTCGACCATTTCAAGAGAGACCATTTCCCCGGCGATTTTGGCGAAGCGTTTTGCACGTCCCTGGATCTGCACGAAGCCCTGATCGTCGAAGCGCACGATATCGCCCGTGTCGTACCAGCCCATTTCAACCTCGCCATTGACGTTCTCGGCCGTCGGCGCCTCAAGCACGCCCGGGTTTTCCACACGCAGATAGCCGTTCATGACGTTCGGCCCTTTCAGTTGAAGACGTCCGCCGTCTTCAATACCCGGCACCGCCAGCAGACGTGCGTCCAGCCCCGGCAGAATGCGGCCAACCGTTCCCGGTTTTGCCGCCATCGGAACGTTGATGGAGACCACCGGCGCGCACTCCGTCACGCCATAGCCTTCCAGAATGCGCAGGCCAAACTTGTCCTGCCAGATCTGGCGCGTGCTGTCCTGGAGTTTTTCCGCCCCCGCCACCACGTAGCGCACGCGGAAAAAATCATACGGGTTGGCGAAGCGCGCGTAGTTTCCGAGGAAGGTGGACGTCCCGAACAGCACTGTGCAGTTACGGTCATAAACCAGCTCCGGCACAATGCGGTAGTGCAGCGGGCTTGGGTAGAGGAACACCTCGGCACCGGTCAGCAGCGGCGTAAAGAGCCCCACGGTCAGGCCAAAGGAGTGGAACAGCGGCAGCGCCGACATAAAGCGATCATTGGCGGTAAAGTCAGCAATGGTTTTAATCTGTTCGACGTTCGCCAGAATGCTTTTGTGGCTGTGAACCACACCTTTCGGGTTACCTTCAGAGCCAGAGGTAAAGAGGATAATGGCATCATCCTCCGGCTGCTGCTTAACCTGCGCCAGACGCGGCATCAGCAGGTGCGCGAAAATCCACAGCTTGTCGGCGGTCGTGACGTCTGCTTTCAGATCTTCCAGGAACACCCAGCGCACCTGCGTCAGCTGTTCCGGCAGGTGCCACAGCTTGCCTTTATCCAGGAACTGGCGGGAGGTAAAGACGGTGTTGATTTGTGCGGCGGTAATCGCGCTGGAGAGCCCTTTCACGCCCGCCGTGTAGTTCATCATCGCCGGAATGCGGCCCCGGGAGACGGCACCAAAGATTACCGCCGCGCTGATACCCGCGTTTGGCAGCATCAGGCCGATCTTTTCGCCCTGTTTGCTGTACTTTTCCAGAATACGCCCGACAAACAGCGTTTTGGTCAACAGCTTACGGTAGGTATCCGGCGTAAAATTGATGTCTTCGATGCAGTTTTTCTTCGCACCGTAGCGATACTGCGCCGACAGCAACGATTCATACAGCGTTTCGCGCGGGCGAACGGCCATGCGCGCTTCCATCATAATCTGGTGCAGCATTTCCCCGGCGATTTTACGGCGGTCGCGCGCGCGCGGCGCCTCGGGCATCGGCAGTGACGTCGGCGGTAATATATGCAGGGTAATTTTCGGGAACAGACGCTGCTTCACCAGCCCTTTCAGACGGCTGAAAAAGGTCAGCTCAGCCCCGTCGATGCGTAGTGGCACGACGGTGGCCTGAGACTTCGCCGCGACAAAACCGGCCCCGTCGTAAATTTTCATCAGGGAGCCCGTCACTGAAATACGCCCTTCCGGGAAGATAACCACCGGGCGCCCCTGCCCAATCAGACGCACCAGATGTTTAATCATCATCGGTTTGGTTGGGTCGAGCGGGACAAAATCAATCAGCGGTTTGAGCCAGCGCATGTACCATTTTTCACTGATGGAGCTGTAAACCGCGAAGACGGGCCGCACGGGCAAAAACAGCGCCAGCAATACGCCATCAAGAAAAGAGACGTGATTCGGTGTGATAAGCACACGCTCGCCATAGAGTGCCTGCGTATCGCCAGTCACGCGGATGCGAAACAGGACACGAAACAGTGTGCGGAAGAACCCAAAAAGCATTTCAACTCCCTTTGCCAGCCAGTGTGAAAGGTATAAATGGTGGCAGATTACACGAGAAGTAGTGAGGGAGCGATAGCAAAAACAGAGGCGAAAAAAAACCTGCGCATCCGCGCAGGTTGGTGCAAGAGAAGAGTACGAAAACGTACCAGGAATTCTCACCAATCAATACCTCTGGGATCTTGATTGTGGCCTCCGGCGACAGGCTTCGCCAGCGGGAAAACGCAAGGGAATGAGCCGAAGTGCAACCAGGTGTGAATATTCTCTTTTGCTGTTACAGGTTGAACTTACAGGCAAAAAAAAACCTGCGTAAAACGCAGGTTGGTGTAAATCGTGTTAATCAACCGAAGTTGATTCCACCTATCAATACCTCTGGGATCTCGACTCTAGCAATTCACTACGCATCGTTGCTAACGGACAATCGCAACAGCCTGAGGCAAAGTGTAACTAAAGGTTCAGATTGACATTATTCAGACATGACTGGCTGTGTAACGATTACACCGCGAGGGATGTTCTGCTTCACGTTTGCAGAGGACGCTCACCCGCTCCCCTTGAATGCGCGCCGCTTTTCCGCAACACTAGTTAGTGTGTAAACGCTTACCCCAATAAGAAGGTATTGAATGGCGACAATTAAGGATGTGGCTCGTCTGGCCGGTGTTTCCGTCGCGACCGTCTCCCGCGTGATCAACAACTCCCCTAAAGCGAGTGATGCATCGCGCCAGGCCGTGCAGGACGCCATGGAAAACCTGAATTATCACCCTAACGCCAACGCGCGCGCCCTTGCCCAGCAGTCGACAGAAACCATCGGGCTGGTGGTCGGGGATGTATCCGATCCGTTTTTCGGTGCAATGGTCAAAGCCGTAGAACAAGTCTCTTATCACACCGGTAATTTCCTGCTGATTGGTAATGGCTACCACAATGAACAGAAAGAGCGCCAGGCCATTGAGCAACTGATCCGTCATCGCTGTGCGGCGCTGGTGGTCCATGCCAAAATGATCCCCGACGCCGAGCTGATCCATCTGATGAAACAGATGCCGGGGATGGTGATTATCAACCGTATTATTCCCGGTTTTGAAACCCGCTGCGTGGCGCTCGACGACCGTTACGGCGCATGGCTCGCAACCCGTCATCTGATCCAGCAGGGCCATACCCGAATTGGTTATCTGTGCTCCAACCACCCAATTTCCGATGCGGAAGATCGCCTTCAGGGCTATTACGACGCGCTGCGCGAAGCCGGTCTGCCGTGCAACGATCGTCTTGTGGCGTACGGAGAACCGGATGAGAGTGGCGGCGAGCAGGCGATGACGGAGCTGCTGGGCCGCGGGCGGAATTTCACCGCCGTGGCCAGCTATAACGACTCCATGGCCGCCGGCGCAATGGGCGTGCTGAATGATAACGGGATTGACGTCCCGGCAGAAATTTCGCTGATTGGCTTTGATGATGTGCTGGTATCGCGCTACGTGCGCCCTCGCCTGACCACCGTGCGCTACCCGATTGTGACCATGGCAACGCAGGCGGCAGAACTGGCGTTAGCGCTGGCCGAGCATCGCCCGCCACCGGAAATTACCCACCTGTTCAGCCCAACCTTAGTGCGCCGTCACTCGGTGGTATCGCCCGCGGAAGCCGTGAGCGAACAGCGATAGAGATGGACGGTTTTATCCGGGTATTCCAGCGCATCGCCGATGTAGTGCCAGCCGTAACGTTCGTAGAAGTCGCGGCAGGCAGACCAGAGATGAAGCTCGTGATACCCGGCGCGTCGCGCGTAGCCGATAACATGCTGCTGAAGTTTTCCCGCCAGCCCGTTTCCCCGGGCGGCTTCATCGACATACAGCGCAGCCAGCCAGGGGTAGAGATCCTGCCGGGAAATTAAATCGCAACGCCACAACCCAACGGTGCCCAGCAGCTGGTCATCCTCAACGGCAATAAAGGTGAGCGGTAACTCGCCCGGCGTCAGGCTGTGCTCAACAATGCTCTGGAAAAAGGCACGCGGCATACCTTCACCAAACGCGTTCCAGATCCAGTCGATCACCCGCTGTGTAAACTGCGGCGCAGCGTGAAGCGGCAGTATATTCACACCAGTTTCCCCTGGAAAAGGGGGACCGATTCAAAGAGATAGCCGTCAAAATCGGGCGCGTCTTCGTCTGACAGCTCAAGCAGGCTCTTTTTGACGTTTTCAAGATGCTGGAACATCGCCTGCCACGCCCCCATCACGTCGCGGCGGCGGAGCGCAGCGAGAATGGTTTGCCTGTCGCCGAGCCATTTCAGCCGCCATGCGCGGCTGGCGATGTGGCCGTTGAATTGCTGCCACAGTGGGCTGCTGTCCATGTGATGCCAGACGCTTTCAACGGTCGCCAGCAGCATCTGGTTTTGTGTGGCCCCCGCCAGTACCAGGTGGAACATTTTGTTGTTGTCCTGGCTGCGATCGTCGGCGGCAATAGCCCGTTGCTCCTGCTCGATGATGCGGCGCAGGTTGTCGATATCCGCCCGCGTCGCCATTTTTGCGGCAAAGGCGGCAATGTTGCTTTCAAGCAGCTGACGCGCCTGGAGAATTTCAAACGGACCCACGTCACTGTTCAGAAAACGTTCTTCCTCGTTTTCATGCTCCTCCGGAATGCGCATCACGTACACGCCAGACCCCTGGCGAATATCCACCGTCCCCTGTAGCTCAAGCATCAGCAGCGCCTCGCGCACGATAGTGCGGCTCACGCCATACGTCTCGGCGATGTTGCGCTCCGGCGGCAGACGCGATCCCACGGGATAATGCCCCTGGATAATCTGCGCCCGTAAATCCTCGCCAATCTCCTGGTACTGTTTTTTTTCCGGCAGGATGACAGCCTTATCCACGTTTTCACCTGTGTTTTTCAGTTAATGCGCGGGCCGGACGTCCTCCCGGCCAGTTTGTGCGCTATTTTACCAGAAGGCTTACTTCCATTCATCGTCAACCCTGAGCGTCATCACACGCTCATCGCGCAGCTGGCGAAACCAGGATGCCGATTTCTTTGCCCGCCGTGCGCGATGGTTTTCAAGGTCGATCTCAATAAGCCCGTAGCGGTTTTTAAACGCGTTCATCGGGGAGACGTTGTCGGTGAAGGCCCACAGCATATAGCCGTGGCAGTTAGCCCCCGCCTCCCGCGCCAGCAGCGTGTAATAAAGATGTTCGCTGATAAACGCGATGCGGTATGCGTCATCGATAATGCCGTCGCGATTGCGAAACTCCGCTTCGTTCTCCACGCCCATCCCGCTTTCCGCCACAAACCAGTCAATGTTGCGATACTCGTTTTTAATCCGCATCGCCATATCGTAAATAATGCGCGGGAAGATCTCCCAGCCGCGGGAGGTGTTCATCCTCCGCCCCGGCAGCTCGAACGGCTCGTAGTAGTACGCCGGGTGGAACGGCGTCTCCAGGTGCCAGGCGCGGGACGGGGCTTTGACGCGATGCGGGTAATAGAGGTTAATGCCCAGCTCGTCGACGGTGTTGTCGGCAATCAGCGCCAGCTCGTCAGCCGTGTATTCCCACTGCACCTGATGCTGCGCCAGCAGGGTAAAAAGCGCCTGCGGATAGCGCCCGTGCACCAGCGGGTCGAGAAAGACGCGGTTATAGAACAGATCGTACATCTCTGCCGCCCGCACGTCATGCGGCGCGCGCGAGCGCGGATAGGTCACTTCCGGGTTAAGAATACAGCCCACCGAGCCGTCATACCCTTTCTCGCGAAACAGCTTCACCACTTTCGCCGTCGCCAGCACCTTATGGTGGTTCCACTGCATCCAGGTGCTGGTGTTCTGCTCATAGGGCCAGCGCAGCGCGTCGAGGTAGACGCGCGTCTGGACCACAATCGGCTCGTTGAAGGTAAACCAGCGGGTGACTTTGCCGTGAAAGCGCTCAAACACCTTTTCCGCATAGCGAACGAACAGCTCGACGACGTGCTTCGACGCCCAGCCGCCGTAGGTCTCCAGCAGCACGCCCGGCAATTCGTAGTGTTCCAGGCAGATCATCGGCTCAATGCCCTGACGGTGCATTTCATCGAACAGCGCGTCGTAATAGGCGGCGTACTCTTCATCTACGGTGGCGTTTTCATAGTCGGTCAAAAAGCGCGACCAGTTGATCGAGGTGCGATAGTGCGTCAGTCCCGCCTGCTTCATCAGCGCCACGTCTTCGCGAAAGCGATTGATAAAGTCGGTTGCCACCGCCGGGCCGTAGCCGTTGTGCCAGACGTGACGATCGTTCTTGTACCAGAGATCGATCCACGAATCCTGCCCCGGCTTTTTGCCGCTCCAGCCCTCGGTCTGCCAGGCCGATGCCGCCGCGCCCAGCATAAAATCTGGCGGTATGGTTATCTGTTTTATGCTCATCCTGTCCTCATGCGTTATCGGTGGCTTGTTGCAGTGCGGCCTGATCTGCGCGGCGTGAGGCAATTTTCACAAACGGCAGATAGATAATCACCGCGGTCACGATGCAGATAAACTGGGTGATCACCGCCCCCATGGAGCCCGCGGTTGACAGCCAGGCGTTGATCAGCGGCGGCGTGGTCCAGGGCACCATCACCACGGCTTTCCCGGCAAATCCGGTCACGGTGGCAAAGTAGCCAATCGAGCCCGTCACCAGCGGCGTGATGATGAACGGGATAGCCAGGATCGGGTTGAGCATGACTGGCATCCCGAAGATCACCGGCTCGTTGATGTTAAAAATACCCGGGCCGATGGAGAGCTTGGCGATCTCCTTCATCTCTTTACGTTTGGTGGCAATCATGACGGCTATCAGCAGGCCGATGGTCAGGCCGGAGCCGCCGATGCTCATATAGACGTCCCAGAACGGCATGGTGATGATGTTTGGCACCTCTTTGCCCTGCTCGAACGCGCTCATGTTAACGGTGATTGCCCCCAGCAGCAGCGGCTCGCGGATCGGCTTGATCATCTGGTTGCCGTGGATACCAATCACCCAGAACAGCTGGGCGACAAACATCAGCAGCAGGATCCCCGGCAGGCTTTGCACCACCCGCTCCAGCGGCTGTTGCACCACCTGGTAAACCGCGTCGTAGAGATACATACCGGTAATCTGATGAAACACGAAGCCAAAGGTGGCGATGGCGGTGGTGGTGATAATGGCCGGGATCAGCGCAGAGAACGACGCGGCGACGTTCGGCGGCACCGTGTCCGGCATCCTGATTTTCAGCCCCTTACGGTTTTCCAGCCAGCAGTAAATCTCCACTGACAGGATGGCGATAAACATGCCGAGGAACAGGCTGCGGGTATCCGAGAACTGGCGCAGCAGCACGTCTTTCACCACGTGCATCTCGCCGTCCACCAGCATTTCCACCGTCGTCGGCGTTACGCAGATAAAGCAGATCACCGCCAGCAGGCCGGGGAACAGAGACTTAATGCCGTTAATACGCCCCAGTTCAATGCCGATTAAAAACACCGCGCCGATGTTAAGAAAGTTGAGCGTGGCATAGTTCAGCGCGCTGGTGATCGGCTTTAACGCCGCCAGAAACGACAGCGACTGAAAGCTCGCCAGGCCGTTTTTCGGATCCAGCACCATATTGGAGATCAGTACCGAGAACGCCCCCACAATGATGACCGGCATTAAGGTAATAAACGCAGACTTAATCGCCTGGATATAGCGATAGCTGTTGAAGGTGGTGGCAAAACTGCCCAGAGCGTCGATCAGTTTTTCCTGAAATGCCATAGGGTAATACCTCAGTAAAAGGGCTTTTATTGAATAAGATGGACAGCCGGATACTATTGGTATGCCAAAAATAGCGTCCACAGGCGCTTTGTTCTGTGATTAAGCTCTCAATGAGGTAAGAGGTATTCCAGATTGCGATTTATCACCATTTTGGCATGCCAATGACAGGCATTTATCCCGCGGGCGAGGATCGTTACCGAAAAGCGTGATCGTTATGGGGTTTTGCCCTTCCCACGTCGCTTATGCGCCGGATGGTCTGTGTTAAACTGCAAACCATTACGTGGAAACAGGAATTTCGAATGGCAACAATGCTGGATGTCTCACTGCGTGCGGGCGTGTCGAAGGCCACCGTTTCGCGCGTGCTGAACGGCACAGGTCAGGTTAAAGAGAGCACGCGTCAGCAGGTATTTCGCGCGATGGAGGAGCTGGGCTATCGTCCGAACTTTCTCGCGCGTTCGCTGGCTAACCAGACCAGCAACAGCATTGGTCTGGTCGTCTCGACGTTCGACGGTTTTTACTTTGGTCGTTTGCTACAGCAGGCGTCACGGCAGACCGAAAAGCACGGAAAACAGCTGATTGTTACCGACGGTCACGACGCCCCTGAACAGGAAGAACAGGCGGTGCAGATGCTCGCCGACCGCAAGTGCGACGCCATCGTGCTGTATACGCGTTACATGAGCGAAAAGACGATCCTGAAGCTGATCAACAGCGTGCAGACGCCGCTGGTGATCATTAACCGTGAAGTGAGCCAGGCGGCGGATCGCTGCGTCTTCTTTGAACAGCAGGACGCGGCCTTCAAAGCGGTGGATTACCTGATAAGCCAGGGCCACCGGGAGATCGCCTGTATCACCGTCCCGATCCACACGCCAACGGGTAAAGCGCGACTGATGGGCTACCGTAAGGCGCTGGAGAAGCACGGTATTCGTCTCGACGAGCGGCGGATTAAATACGGCGATGCAGGCATGACGCGGGGTTACGAGCTGTGCAAGGAGCTGATTGCGGAAAAGACATCGTTCAGCGCCCTGTTTGCCTGTAACGATGATATGGCCCTGGGTGCCTCCAAAGCATTACACCAGGCCGGGCTGAAGATCCCGCAGGATATTTCGCTGTTTGGTTTTGACGATGCCCCCAGCGCAAAGTGGCTGGAGCCTGCCCTGTCGTCGGTGTATCTGCCGATCGACAACATGATCATCACGGCGATCGATCAGGCGATCCGGCTGGCAAAAAACCAGCCGGTTGAAGCGATCCCGCCGTTCACCGGCACCCTGGTGTTACGCGATTCGGTGACAACAGGGCCCTGGTTTAATCAGACCAGCTCTAACGCCAGCAGCTCCTGAATGGTCTGGCGACGGCGAATCAGCCGCGCCACGCCGTTATCAAACAGCACTTCCGGCAGCAGCGGGCGGCTATTGTAGTTGGACGACATAGACGCCCCGTACGCGCCAGTATCATGCAGCACCAGATAATCTCCCGGTTTTACCTCTGGCAGCGAACGGGTTTCGACTTTCCCGCCTTCCTGCTGAGTAAAGACGTCACCGGATTCACACAGCGGGCCGGCAACAACGGTCTCGATGCGCGGGGCGTTGACCAGATCGCGGCCATCGGCGGCAAGCGCGGTGATGTGATGATAACTGCCGTACATGGACGGGCGCATCAGGTCGTTGAAGCCAGCATCAATCAGCACAAAGTGACGGCTTCCCATCTCCTTCACGCTCCGCACCTGCGCCACCAGCACGCCAGCTTCGGCGACCAGGAAACGACCCGGCTCAATCTCCAGCTTCACCGCATGGCCCAGATGGGCGGCGATGCTGTCACGCGCGGCGCTCCACAGGCCGTAATAGTGATCCGTGTCGATCGCCTCTTCCCCTTCGCGGTAAGGAATCGAAAGCCCTCCCCCGGCGGAGATCGCCTCCAGATCCTGACCAAAATCGATAACCTGACGCACCATGGCGCCACAGACCTGCTCAAGATGGCCGTAATCCACGCCGGACCCGATATGCATGTGAATGCCCACCAGCTTGAGGTTGTAGCGTTGTAAAACCTCCAGCGCCGCAGGCATATCGGCATACCAGATCCCGTGCTTGCTGTTTTCGCCCCCGGTGTTGGTTTTCTGACTGTGACCGTGCCCAAAGCCCGGGTTGATGCGCAGCCAGACGCGATGGCCAGGAGAGACCTGCCCAAGCTGTTCCAGCATATCCACCGAACCGGCATTGACCGGGATTTGCAGCTCGTGCACGCGCGCCAGCGTGGCGTCGTCAATCAGGTCAGCGGTGAAGACGATCGCGTCGCTGTCGGCTTTCGGATCAAACCCGGCCGCCAGCGCACGTTCGATTTCACCCAGCGATACGGAGTCAACCTTCACGCCCTGCTCGCGCATCAGGCGCAGAATATGAATATTGGAGCAGGCCTTCTGCGCAAAACGCACCACATCAAACTGATGCAGCGCGGCGATCTTCTCGCGCACAATCTGCGCATCGTAGACCCACACCGGGCAGCCGAATTCGGCAGGCAGGCGCAGCAGGTTATCGGCGTTTAAATCGGTCTCAGTCTGGTTGAGTGGGCGTGGCATGGTCGTCTCCGGAAATCTGTTTTTTATCATTACGCCATAGCCTGAAGAGAATAAAAAATATCGTTTTATCTTGAGTCTATGCAAAAATGATATGGACTACGCTCAGCCATCAGGTGCCCTATGCCCGCCGTTAACCTACGCCATATCGAGATTTTTCATGCGGTAATGACCACCGGCAATCTCACTGAAGCCGCGCACATGCTGCACACATCGCAGCCGACGGTCAGCCGCGAGCTGGCGCGTTTTGAGAAAGTGCTGGGGCTGAAGCTGTTTGAACGCACCCGCGGCCGGCTACATCCAACGGTGCAGGGTTTACGCCTGTTTGAGGAGGTTCAGCGCTCCTGGTACGGGCTGGACAGGATCGTGAGCGCGGCAGAGAGCCTGAGGGAGTTCCGCCAGGGCGAGCTGTCCATCGTCTGCCTGCCGGTCTTTTCCCAGTCATTCCTGCCGGTACTGTTACAGCCGTTTCTGGCCCGCTATCCGGAGGTCAGCCTGACCATCGTGCCGCAGGAGTCGCCGCTGCTGGAGGAGTGGCTTTCGGCCCAGCGCCACGATCTGGGTCTGACCGAAACCCTCGTCACGCCAGCGGGAACGGAACGCACGGAGCTGCTGTCGCTGGATGAGGTCTGCGTGCTACCTGCCAGCCACCCGCTTGCCCACAAAGCGGAGCTGACGCCGGCGGATTTTCACGGTGAGAACTATATCAGCCTGTCGCAGACCGACAGCTACCGGCAGCTTCTGGATGGCCTGTTTGCCGAACATCAGGTGAAGCGGCGGATGGTGATGGAAACGCACAGTGCGGCGTCTATTTGCGCGATGGTGCGCGCGGGCGTGGGTATTTCGGTGGTGAACCCGCTCACGGCCATGGACTACGCCAGCAGCGGCGTGGTTCTGCGCCGTTTTAGCGTTTCCGTTCCCTTTACCGTGAGCCTGATCCGCCCGCTGCACCGGCCCGCCTCAGCGCTGGTTGATGCGTTTAGTGAACACCTGATTGCGCACGCGCGTCAGGTGACGCTTCGCTTACCTGACCTGCAAAAACCACTATGACAGCATGAACTCCACCGCATCCGCGGCATGGATGGCGGCGGTATCGAAGACCGTTATCGGGCTTTGGTCTGCCGGCACCAGCAGGCCAATTTCGGTACAGCCGAAGATAACCCCTTCCGCCCCCTGTTGCGCCAGTTTCTCAATCACGCTGACGTACCATGCGCGCGACGTTTCGCTGAAGGTGCCCAGACACAGCTCATCAAAAATAATCTGGTTAATGCGCGCCCGGTCAGCCTCTTCAGGGATCAGGCTTTCAATCCCGAACTGGCTGTTCAGCCGCCCGCGGTAAAAATCCTGCTCCATGGTGTAGCGCGTCCCCAGCAGCGCCACGCGCGTCATGCCGGCGGCACGTATGGCACGCCCGGTGGCATCCGCGATATGTAAGAACGGCAGCGAACAGCGGTCTTCAATCTGCGACGCCACCTTATGCATGGTGTTGGTACACAGCAGAATACCCTGCGCGCCCGCACGCTCCAGCCCGAGCGCGGCGTCCGCCAGCATCTGCCCCGCTTTGTCCCACTCCCCGCTCGACTGGCAGGCTTCTATTTCATGGAAATCCACGCTGTGCAGCAGCAGGCTGGCCGAATGCAGACCGCCCAGACGCTGTTTGACACCTTCATTAATCAGGCGGTAGTACGGGATCGTTGATTCCCAGCTCATGCCCCCTAACAGACCGATCGTTTTCATCTTTCCTCCTGTGCGTTTCACCCAGTGAAGCAAACTTGTGATCGCCTTTCCAGTTATTTGGCTAAACGTTTCCTTTTCGCTGCGGGTGAGATAAATTAATTGAAACAATGTTTCATTACATAACAGGGCGAAAATATGTTTATTTTCCATAAAGAGACCACGCTTGAGGATCTGGGCAACGGCGTGACGCGTCGTATTCTGGCGCACGACGGCAGGATGATGGCGGTGGAAGTGAATTTCGAGCAAGGCGCGATTGGCCCGATGCATAACCACCCGCATGAGCAGCTCACCTACGTTCTCTCGGGGGAATTTGAGTTCACCATTGGCGAGGAGAAGCATGTGGTGACGGCGGGCGACACCCTTTATAAAGCGCCGCACGTGATGCACGGCTGCGTTTGCCTGAAACCCGGCACCCTGCTGGATACCTTTACGCCGGTTCGCGAAGATTTCCTGCAATAAAAAAAGGCGCTCAGTTGAGCGCCTTTTTTGAAGTTATTCCGTAACCGGCTCAGGAAGTTGTTCCGGCAGCGGGTTGCGGGTGCTCATTGCCTCGCGCAGCAGCACGCTGCCACAGGCGAACAGACCACCCACAATACACGCCAGCAGCACGATCAGGGCTTTGCCCGGGCCATCTTTTTTCACCGGCATAGAAGGTGAAAGCTGGTATTTGAACGGCTCCAGGCTCACATCTTCGAAGGAAAGTTTTTGCAGCTGTGCCAGATAGTATTCGCGGTTCTGGAAATCGGCGTTCAGCTCAGAAACGTCCTTCAGATTTTTTTCAATCTGCAATTTCTGCGCAATCCCGTCCGCACCGAGGGCGACGGAATAATCCGGATCGTCTTTCACCGCCTGTCCATTGCTGTAGACCGGCTTTTTGATCCCCGCCGCGTTCGCCACTTCCAGCGAGTAGTTCAGGCGTTGCAGGTTGGTATTATGGATATTTGTCAGACGGACCCGATCCAGCTCCAGCTGCTGCTGAACCGTTTTGGTTCTCAGGATCAGCTGATCGCGAATGTTTTGCATGGTCTCCTGCTCGACGATGCGGGAGATGTACTGAATGTAACCATTCAACACTTTCTGCGCGTCCTCTGCCGTTGGGGCAGTGAAGCTTAACGTCCAGGAGAGGTACGGTGCTTTATCGGCATTTTTTTCCTGCGTGTTATCAACGGCTTTCATCTTTTCGGCAATATTGACCACCGCGCGGTGCAGCTCCAGCGGGTCAACCTGAGCGCCATCGAGCTGAGCCATCACGTAAGGTGAGCTCTTCATGTACTCTTCAAGCAGAGACTGGGACTGAAACTTTTTAACAAACAGATTAAACACATCCGCACGGGTAATTTTCACGTCGACATCAAGCACCTGGAGCGCCACCATCATCTGGCGCAGCGAACTCCACTGCGTCTGTTCCGCGGGCGTAATGACCGCTTTACTGGTCCATTTTTGCGGTATCAGAAAAGCGATTGCCAGGCCGACCAGTGCAAATGCAAAGACAATGGTGATGATGCGTTTTTTTGCTGCCAGCAGGACGTCCAGCAGACCCAGAAGATCTATTTCTTTAGCGCTGACCGCCGGGGGAGCATAGTGAGGAAAATTGAGATCCGTATGTTTTTTGAAATCCATCGCTGACATAACTGTTCTTCTTTTAAGGATGCAGTGAAATTCTGCCTGACTGGTTCCGGTGTAACAAATCATACAAGAATGTAAGAATTATCTGAATGACGAATTGGTACATCTGTAGACCTGCTATCAGATCTGGTAGTTAGCCACGCTGCGTGACTATTGTTATTCCTGCTCCCCTTTTGCTTCATTATCTCTTCCTCATGGGCCGCGGCGAACGTCCATGGAAAGTCAAAAATGCCACCTCCCTCACTATATTGAAACAGCGTTTCGACGCCGATCACATTTCCACCATTAAGCGAATGACGCAGAAATAAATCGCAATAATATAAAATAAAACGATGTTTTAGTATCCAAGAACACCGGTTCAGCTCTTTTGAAACCAGAAGCGCTTACAGCATGAAGAAAGACAAAAAAGCGTTAAAAAACAAACGTAGGTTTTGCCGTTGCCAGACGTTGCACCCTGAATTTCAGCTCCCATGCCGCGCATCGCAGGCCCGGGAAAATGTAACAAAGCAGATTTCGTATTAAACCATTGATTGCCAGGTAGGTATGTATGAATGAAAACAAGCTGCTGGGGCTCGCATGGATATCACCCTATATCATCGGGCTGATAATCTTTACGGCATTCCCCTTCGTCTCATCGTTTTTCCTCAGCTTTACGGATTACGATTTGATGAGTCCGCCGGTGTTTAACGGCATCGAAAACTATCGCTACATGTTTACCGAAGACACGCTCTTCTGGAAATCCATGGGCGTGACCTTTGCCTATGTATTTTTAACCATCCCGTTAAAGCTCGCCTTTGCATTAGGAATTGCCTTTGTCCTGAACTTTAAATTACGCGGCATCGGCTTTTTCCGAACGGCCTACTATATTCCGTCGATCCTCGGCAGCTCCGTCGCCATTGCCGTACTGTGGCGCGCCTTATTTGCCATTGATGGTCTGCTGAACAGCTTTATCGGTGTATTTGGCTTTGATCCGGTGAACTGGCTGGGCGAGCCGTCGCTGGCGCTGATGTCCGTTACCCTGCTGCGCGTCTGGCAGTTCGGTTCCGCGATGGTCATCTTCCTGGCCGCGCTGCAAAACGTACCGCAGTCCCAGTATGAAGCGGCAATGATCGATGGCGCATCGAAATGGCAGATGTTCATGAAGGTGACCGTGCCGCTGATTACGCCGGTGATCTTCTTCAACTTCATCATGCAGACCACGCAGGCGTTCCAGGAATTTACCGGGCCGTACGTCATTACCGGCGGCGGGCCAACCTATTCGACCTATCTGTTCTCGCTCTACATCTACGACACCGCGTTCAAGTATTTCGATATGGGCTATGGCGCGGCGCTGGCGTGGATCCTGTTCCTGGTGGTGGCCGTCTTCGCCGGTATCGCCTTTAAGTCGTCGAAATACTGGGTGTTCTACTCCGCCGATAAAGGAGGCAAAAATGGCTGATATTCAACAACTCTCCACGGCAAGAAGCGTCGCCGAACGCGAAGTGGCCCGCACGCTGCGCAGAGAGAAAATCAACGCCTCCGTTCGCTATGTGATCCTGCTGGTTGCCGGCCTGCTGATGCTTTACCCGCTGGTGTGGATGTTCTCCGCGTCGTTCAAACCGAACCACGAGATCTTCACCACACTGAGCCTGTGGCCAGCCCACGCCACCTGGGATGGTTTCGTGAACGGCTGGAAAACCGGGACCGAGTACAACTTCGGCCATTACATGCTGAATACCTTTAAGTATGTGATCCCGAAAGTGATCCTGACCATTATCTCCTCCACCATCGTGGCGTACGGCTTTGCCCGCTTCGAGATCCCGTGGAAGAAGTTCTGGTTCGCTACGCTCATCACCACCATGCTGCTGCCCAGCACCGTGCTGCTGATCCCGCAGTACCTGATGTTCCGTGAAATGGGCATGCTCAACAGCTATATGCCGCTGTACCTGCCGCTGGCCTTCGCCACTCAGGGGTTCTTCGTCTTCATGCTGATCCAGTTCCTGCGCGGCGTCCCGCGTGACATGGAAGAGGCGGCGCAGATAGACGGCTGTAACTCCATTCAGGTGCTGTGGTACGTGGTGGTGCCGATCCTGAAACCGGCCATTATCTCCGTCGCCCTGTTCCAGTTCATGTGGTCCATGAACGACTTTATCGGGCCGCTGATTTACGTCTACAGCGTGGATAAATACCCCATCGCACTGGCGCTGAAAATGTCCATCGACGTCACCGAAGGCGCGCCGTGGAACGAAATTCTGGCAATGGCGAGCATCTCCATTCTGCCATCCATCATTGTCTTCTTCCTGGCACAGCGCTACTTCGTACAGGGCGTCACCAGCAGCGGAATTAAAGGTTAAGAGGGAAATACCATGGCTGAAGTTATTTTCAACAAGCTGGAAAAGGTCTACTCCAACGGCTTTAAAGCGGTACACGCTATCGATCTTAAAATTGCTGAAGGGGAATTCATGGTGATCGTCGGCCCATCCGGCTGCGCCAAATCCACGACCCTGCGCATGCTGGCGGGGCTGGAAACCATCAGCGGCGGCGAGGTGCGCATCGGCGACAAGATCGTGAACAACCTCGCGCCGAAGGAGCGCGGTATTGCAATGGTGTTCCAGAACTACGCCCTCTATCCGCACATGACGGTGCGCGAGAATCTGGCCTTTGGTCTCAAGCTGAGCAAACTGCCGAAAGATCAGATTGAGTCTCAGGTGAATGAAGCCGCCAAAATTCTTGAGCTGGAAGAGCTGCTCGACCGCCTGCCGCGCCAGCTTTCCGGCGGCCAGGCGCAGCGCGTGGCGGTAGGCCGTGCGATTGTGAAAAAACCGGATGTGTTCCTGTTCGATGAGCCGCTTTCAAACCTCGACGCCAAACTGCGCGCTTCGATGCGTATCCGTATTTCTGACCTGCACAAGCAGTTGAAGAAGTCAGGAAAACCGGCGACCACCGTTTACGTGACCCACGACCAGACCGAAGCGATGACCATGGGCGACCGCATCTGCGTGATGAAGCTCGGCCATATCATGCAGGTGGACACGCCGGACAACCTCTACCACAAGCCGAAGAACATGTTCGTGGCGGGCTTTATCGGCGCGCCGGAGATGAATATACGCAAAAGCGTGCTGGTCGAAAAAGCGGGCCAGCTGCACATCGCCATTGGCGATGAAACCATGCCGCTGAACGCGGAGAAGCAGGAGAAAGTCGCGGCTTACGCGGGTCAGGAGATCTTCTACGGCGTGCGCCCGGAATTTGTGTCGCTCTCTGATGAGCCCTTCCCGAATGGCGGCTGTAGCGGGGAGATGGTGCGCGTGGAGAACATGGGCCACGAATTCTTTGTGTACCTGAAGGTCGCGGACTACGAACTGACCGCCCGAATCCCGTCCGATGAAGCTAAGCCAATGATTGATAAAGGGCTTCATCGTAAGGTGTATTTCACGTTTGAGATGAACAAGTGTCATATTTTTGACGCAAAAACTGAACAGAACCTCTCTCTCTGATGGAGTGATAAAAATGAAAAAAGTGCTTTTAAGCGCAGCAATCTCCGCGACCCTGGGCCTTACCGCTTTGCCATCGATGGCGCAGAATGTGGATTTACGGATGTCCTGGTGGGGCGGCAATGGCCGTCACCAGGTCACTCTGAAAGCGCTGGAAGAGTTCCATAAGCAGAACCCGGACATCAACGTAAAAGCGGAATACACCGGCTGGGACGGTCACCTCTCCCGTCTGACCACCCAGATTGCGGGCGGCACCGAGCCGGACGTGATGCAGACCAACTGGAACTGGCTGCCGATCTTCTCCAAAACCGGTGACGGCTTCTACGATCTGAACAAGATGAAGGACGTGATCGACCTGTCGCAGTTCGATCCCAAAGAGCTGCAAACCACCACCGTGGACGGCAAGCTGAACGGCATTCCGATCTCGGTGACGGCGCGCGTGTTCTACTTCAATGACGAAACCTGGAAAAAAGCGGGTATTGCGTACCCGAAAACCTGGGACGAGCTGATGGCGGCCGGTAAAACCTTCGAGAGCAAGCTCGGCAAGCAATACTACCCGGTGATCCTGGAGCACCAGGATACGCTGGCGCTGCTGAATTCGTACATGATCCAGAAGTACAACATTCCTGCGGTGGATGAGAAAACCAAAAAGTTCAGCTACACAAAGGAACAGTGGGTGGAGTTTTTCCAGACCTACAAAAAGCTGATCGACAGCCACGTCATGCCGGACACCAAATACTATGCCTCGTTCGGTAAGAGCAACATGTATGAGATGAAGCCGTGGATCCAGGGTGAATGGGGCGGCACCTACATGTGGAACTCCACCATCAACAAATATTCCGACAACCTGAAGCCACCGGCGAAACTGGAGCTGGGCAGCTACCCAATGCTGCCGGGCGCCACCGACGCGGGTCTGTTCTTCAAACCGGCGCAGATGCTGTCGATTGGTAAGACGACCAAAAACCCGGAAGCGGCAGCGAAGCTGATTAACTTCCTGCTCAACAGCAAAGAAGGGGTTGATACGCTGGGTCTTGAGCGCGGCGTGCCGTTGAGCAAAGTGGCGGTGCAGTATCTGACCGAAGACGGCACCATTAAAGAGGACGATCCATCCGTGGCGGGCCTGCGCCTGGCGCAGTCGCTGCCGGCGAAACTCACCGTCTCGCCATACTTTGACGACCCACAGATTGTGGCGCAGTTCGGTACCTCTTTGCAGTATATCGACTACGGGCAGAAAACCGTGGAAGAGACGGCCGCTGACTTCCAGCGTCAGGCGGAGCGTATTTTGAGACGTGCGATGCGGTAAACACAAAGCCGGGTGGCGGCTACGCCTTACCCGGCCTACAGGCTATCATAGGCCCGGTAAGCGAAGCGCCACCGGGCAATGACATTACACGCCGATATTACGTAGTTTCTCCCCTCTCATCAGCTTGCGTTCAATATGCTCCAGGGTCACGCCTTTGGTTTCCGGAATCAGCCAGAAGGTCACGCCGATAAATGCCACGTTCAGCACTGTATAGAGCCAGAAGGTGCCTGCCGCGCCAATCGCATCCAGCAGCGTCAGGAAGGTCGCGCCAATGATCATGTTCGACACCCAGTTGGTGGTGGTGGAACAGGTGATACCAAAGTCACGGCATTTCAGCGGCTGAATTTCAGAGCACAGGATCCACACCACCGGCGCGGCGCTCATCGCGTAACCGGCGATGCACATCATGGTCATGCCGACGGAGAGCCAGGAGAGGCCGCTTGACGCCGTGCCGTTATCGAACTGCATCAGGCAGTAGCCGAGTATTAAGGTGCCGAGCGCCATCACGCTAAAGCCAATTTTCAGGGCGGGTTTACGTCCGGCCTTATCAACGGTGAACACCGCGATAAAGGTGGCGAACATAAAGGTCAGCCCTACCACCAGCGTGGCGATCATCTGCTGTTCGGTGGTGGTAAAACCGGCCATTTTAAAGATGCGTGGGGCGTAATACATGATGATGTTCATCCCCGTGAACTGCTGCATCGCCTGTAACAGCATGCCGAGGAACACCGCGCGGCGCACGTTGCGGTTTGCCTTAAACAGCGACCAGCCGCCCTGCTTCAGCTTCAGGCTCTCGCGGATTTCGTTCAGCTCTTCACGCGCTTTTTCAGACGTGTCGCGCAGCATGCGCAGCACCTCTTCCGCCTCCACGTGACGCCCTTTTTGCGCCAGCCAGCGCGGGCTGTTCGGCAGGAAAATGACTAACACAATCAGCAGCACCGCAGGCAGCGCCAACACGCCAAGCATTGCCCGCCAGTTGCCGCTGTAGCTGAAGTATGTATCCGACAGGAACGCCAGCACGATACCGAGCGTCACCATCAGCTGGTACATGCTGATCATCTTCCCGCGCACGTTTTCGCTCGCCATTTCGGAGAGGTAAAGCGGCGCGGTGTAGGACGCGATACCCACCGCCACGCCCAGCAGCACGCGGGAGAGCAGCAGCACCTCAACGTTGATGGCAAACGCCGAGCCAATGGAACCGGCAACAAACAGGATCGCCCCAACCATCAGGCTGTATTTGCGCCCGAGACGGAACGACAGCCAGCCATTAAACAGTGCGCCGATGGCCGCACCCAGCATCATGCTGCTCACCACCCACTCTTGCAGGCGGTTGCTTAACGTAAAGTGGTCGGTAATAAAGGGCAGTGCGCCAGCGATAACGCCGATATCCAGACCAAACAGTAAACCGGCTACGGCGGCCGCAACAGAAACAAACTGGTTCATGCGTCGGGTATCGCGCAGCGCAGCGGGCATAAGGGTAGAGTCATTTACAGATGTCATAGTTTCCTGCCTCAACAGCGAAATTCGTTAAGTGAAATTACGAGATACCGGAAGAAAGTGTCAGGCCGGAACTGGTGAAGATATGGATTATTTCGCTACGACATACCGATCTGTGATGGACATTACAATTTCAAATCAGGGTGGTTTAACCTTATTTTTTATTAATTAGTTAATATTTGAGCAATAAATGTGTGACACCCGTCATTCATTCCTTTTCAGTATGGATTTTTCATCTTTAAGGATATGGATAAAGACAATTTTGGCGCAAAAAAAACCTCCACCCGAGGGCAGAGGTTCTTTATTCGGGGTGAATTATCGTGCCAGCCAGCCGCCGTCAACGGCAACGGTGTAGCCGTTAATGTAATCCGAAGCCGGGGACGCGAGGAACACAACCGGGCCCATCAGATCGCTCGGCAGACCCCAGCGACCCGCTGGAATACGCTCCAGGATTGCCGCGCTGCGCTCTTCATCCGCACGCAGCTGCTGGGTATTGTTGGTGGCCATGTAGCCCGGCGCAATCGCGTTGACGTTAATGTTGTGCTGCGCCCACTCGTTCGCCAGCAGACGGGTCACGCCCATCACGGCGCTCTTCGATGCGGTGTAAGACGGCACGCGGATGCCGCCCTGGAAAGAGAGCATGGAGGCAATATTGATGATCTTGCCCCCTTTCCCCTGGGCGATGAAGTGCTTCGCAGCCGCCTGGGACATAAAGAACACGCTCTTGATGTTCAGATTCATCACGTCGTCCCAGTCCGTTTCGCTGAAGTTAATCGCGTCTTCACGACGGATCAGGCCGGCGTTGTTGACCAGAATATCGATATGCCCAAACTCCGCCACCGCGCGATCCAGCAGCTCAGGGATCGCATCGATTTTGCGCAGGTCCGCGGTCAGGCTCAGGAAACGGCGGCCCAGTGCGGTGACGCGCTCGATGGTTTCCGTTGGCTCAACGATGTTAATCCCGACGATATCGCAGCCCGCTTCCGCCAGACCTAACGCCATACCCTGCCCCAGCCCGGTGTCACAACCGGAAACCACAGCCACTTTACCTTGCAGAGAAAATGCATCCAGAATCATGTTTGTTCCTTAATCGTTCAGCGCCTGTCAGCAACAGGCAGATATATACTTAACTGCCTGCGACTAGCGCAGATCCTTAACAGCGACGTGGTCCATGTCATCGAAGACCTGGTTTTCACCGACCATACCCCAGATAAAGGTATAGGCTTTCGTTCCCACGCCAGAGTGGATGGACCAGCTCGGCGAAATGACCGCCTGCTCGTTGTGCATAACGATATGGCGCGTCTCCTGCGGCTGCCCCATCATGTGGAACACGCAGGCGTCTTCATCCATGTTGAAATAGAAGTAGACCTCCATGCGGCGCTCGTGGGTATGGCACGGCATGGTGTTCCACAGGTTGCCCGGCGCAAGCTCGGTCAGCCCCATGCTGAGCTGGCAGGTTTCCAGCACATCCGGAACAAAGTATTTGTTGATGGTGCGACGGTTGCTGGTGAGGTTATCGCCAAGGGTCACCGGGGCAACGTCCGCTGGCGTGACTTTTTTGGTGGGGTAAGTCGTATGAGCCGGGGCGCAGTTGTAGTAAAACTTCGCCGGTTTGCTGCCATCAATGCTGGCGAACACCACTTCTTTCGCGCCTTTGCCGACGTACAGCGCATCGCGGTGACCAATTTCGTAGCACTGGCCATCGACGGTAATGGTGCCCGGCCCGCCGATGTTAATCACGCCCAGTTCACGGCGTTCGAGGAAGTAGCTCACGCCCAGCTGTTTGCCCACTTCACCGCCCACGGAGACGGTTTTCGCCACCGGCATAATCCCGCCCACAATAATGCGGTCAATATGGCTGTAGAGCATGGTGTACTTGTCGGCTTCGAACACTTGCTCAACTAAAAACTCACTGCGCAGCCCCTGAGTATCCAGCGTTTTAGCGTGCGCACTGTGGATGCTTTGTCTGACGTCCACGTAAACCTCCAGAATTGATCGTGCCCGAAGGCAAAGATAATTAACGAAACAACGTTCCGTTTTCGTGATGAACACATATTATCCCCTGACCACGGGGTTTTCAATTGAATTTAAAACAACGTTTCATTTTTTCTGCTTGTTTATGCCAGAAATGGTGTTTCGATCACGATAAATCTTTAAGACCCTCAATCTGGTTAATGAAACTGAGAAAGTGCGCTGTCAGTCACACATAATAAAACAACGTTTTGATAATTTATCACCTAGTTTTCAACCTACATTACGCGTTCAAAGGAGTGCATTATGGCTAAAGGTATGCGGGTCAAGCTGAACTATGAGGTCAGCCGCGATCCGGATACAGGCGTGGAAGTCACCCGCCTGACCCCACCGGAAGTAACCTGTCATCGCAACTACTTTTATCAGAAGTGCTTCTTTAACGATGGCAGCCACCTGCTGTTCGCCGGGGAGTTCGACGGTCACTGGAACTATTACCTGTTGGATCTGAAAAACGCCGAAGCGGTACAGTTGACCGAAGGCGCGGGCGATAACACCTTTGGCGGGTTTCTCTCTCCGGACGATAAATCCCTCTACTATGTGAAGAACGATCGCACCCTGCTGGAGGTGGATTTACAGACGCTGGCAGAGCGCGAAGTGTACCGCGTACCGGAAGAGTGGGTCGGCTACGGCACCTGGGTCGCGAACAGCGACTGCACCAAACTGGTGGGTATTGAGATTGCCAGACGTGACTGGACGCCACTCAACGACTGGAAAATTTTCCACGACTTCTTCCACAAAGGGCCGCACTGCCGCCTGCTGCGCGTTGATCTGAAAACGGGTGAAAGCACCACCATTCATGACGAGAAGATCTGGCTGGGACATCCGATATATCGCCCGTTCGATGACAATACCGTGGCCTTCTGTCATGAAGGGCCGCACGACCTGGTCGACGCCCGCATGTGGCTGGTGAACGAAGATGGCAGCAACGTGCGGAAAGTGAAAACGCACGCGGAAGGTGAAAGCTGTACACATGAATTTTGGGTGCCGGACGGGTCCGCGCTGATCTACGTTTCTTACCTGAAAGGTCAGCAAGGGCGCACCATCTCCCGCTTCAACCCGGACACCGGCGTGAATGAAGCGGTAATGAATATGCCCGCCTGTTCGCACCTGATGAGCAACGTCGACGGCACCCTGCTGGTTGGCGACGGCTCCGGTACGCCTGTCGATGTGAAAGACACCGGCGGCTACACCATTGATAACGATCCTTATCTGTATGCCTTTGACGTGGCGAAGAAAGCCTGTTACCGCATCGCCCGTCATGACACCTCATGGGCTACGGTGGCGAACAGCCGCCAGGTAACCCACCCGCATCCGTCCTTCACGCCGGACGAAAAAGCGGTGCTGTACAGTTCCGATAAAGACGGCAAACCGGCCCTCTATATCGCGAAACTCCCCGAGCAACCTGAAATGTTGCATGTCTGATTTGAGTTAGTGTTTCTGTAACTGGCCTTGCCCTCCGTTTCGGAGGGCTTTTTTTTGAGTGATTACGCGACATACGAAACGACGGAGTGGAAGGAAGGTGTAGGCCGGGTAAGCGAAGCGCCACCCGGCGGTTTTAGCGAAGAAGATAAATTATCAGAAGGAGTACGCCACGCCTAAACGGAACCGGGTCTGGCGTTCGTCCGTGTCTTTAACCCCCACGTTGCCCACCTCCACATACGGCGCCCAGTTTTTATCCCATTTGTAGGCCAGCTTGGCGTTATATTCGTTGGAATAATCTTTATTGTTATTTCGGGCCACGCCTTCAGAACTTTTCGCGTAAACATAGTTCAGCTCGGTACGCCAGTCACCTAATACCCAACCGACCCACGCATCGCCACGGTTAACTTTATCATCGTCCTTATTTGAGCTTGACGGGTAGCGGGTATATTCGTAACGGTAACGCGCAGCCACGTAGAAGCCATTATCGAAGCTATATTGCACATGCAGATTCGGTTTATAAATGGTGCGACTGTCTGTGCTTTCAATCGTAAACGCAGGGGTCAGGGCGATATTGTCTGTCGCTTTCCAGCGCCAGCTAATCTGATCTTCGTGACCGTTCCCCACTACATCCGCGAATGGCTGATCTGCCTTGTCCCCGCCTGATTTCCACTTCGCCTCGACTGAAAAACCAAAGCCATTATCAAAGCGGTGCGAGACGGCAACACGGTCGGCATTCGAGCCGCTGTCAATATATTCGTGACGCAGATCGACGGTAACGGCGCTAGCCGCAAAAGAGGCACTAA
Organism: Enterobacter cloacae complex sp. P18RS; assembly: GCF_014982105.1. Taxonomy (NCBI): domain Bacteria; kingdom Pseudomonadati; phylum Pseudomonadota; class Gammaproteobacteria; order Enterobacterales; family Enterobacteriaceae; genus Enterobacter; species Enterobacter cloacae complex sp. P18RS. Next base: position 49,788 of record NZ_JADCKV010000017.1, read on the forward strand.
TAAGGGAAGCAAGGAGCAGAGATTTCTTAAACATGAAAAAACCCTCAATTAAAATAACGTTTCGTTTTTATGAAACTTGAGTTTATTTTTTATGCACCGTTATTTTAGTGACAAGGATCGAAATTATTTGTTTCATTTTTTTTGGCAAAGATCGACGTGAACCCCATCAACAAAAAAAGGGTATTAACCGTAAATTTCAGGCGTGAGATCACATTAAGCACTTCACAAAGCCAATAATTAACCGCGCAATATTTATTGCGGGCTTCAGAAAGAACGCATAAGTGTTAAAAAAGGATTCTGCGGACACAAAAAAACCTCCCGTGGGAGGTTTTCTGTGCGCAGAGGGAGAAATTACCGTTCGATAGCCAGGGCCACCCCCTGCCCCCCGCCAATACAGAGCGTTGCGATCCCTTTTCGGGCGTTACGCTTTTTCATTTCGTGGACCAGCGACACCAGAATGCGGCAGCCGGAGGCGCCAATGGGATGGCCCAGCGCGATGGCTCCGCCGTTGACGTTGACCCGCAGCGGATCCCATTCCAGCATTTTCCCGACCGAGATCGCCTGTGCAGCAAAAGCTTCGTTGACCTCAATCAGATCCACATCGTTCAGCTCCCAGCCCGCCCGCTCCAGGCAGCGGCGCGTGGCATAGACCGGGGCGATCCCCATTAACGCGGGATCAACGCCCACGCTGGCAAACGCTTTAATCCGCGCCAGCACCGGCAGCGCCAGCTCCTGGGCTTTGCTTTCACTCATCATCATCACCGCCGCCGCACCGTCGTTAATGGATGAGGCGTTGCCTGCCGTTACGGAACCGAGCGTTTCAAAGGCCGGATCGAGTTTTGCCAGCCCTTCTGCGCTGGCATCGGTGCGCGGCTGCTCGTCGGTATCGACGATGAGCGCTTCACCGTTCTGGCGCTGGGTACTGACCGGGACAATTTCATCGCGAAAACGCCCGGAGTCGATCGCTGCACGCGCTTTTTGCTGTGAGCTGAGGGCATATGCATCCTGAAGCTCGCGGCTGATACCGTATTCCCGCGCCAGGTTTTCCGCCGTTACGCCCATATGGTAGTCGTTGAAGGCGTCCCACAGCCCGTCGTGAACCAGGCTGTCAAGCAGCTGACTGTTCCCGAGCTGCGCGCCGGTCCGGCTGTCGGTCAGGACATGCGGGGCGCGGCTCATATTCTCCTGCCCGCCAGCAATGACCACATCCGCTTCACCACACTGGATGGCCTGCGTCGCAAGATGGAGCGCTTTCAAACCTGAACCACAGACATCGTTGATGGTAATTGCCGAAACGGTATTAGGCAGGCCGCCCTTCAGCGCCGCCTGACGCGCAGGGTTTTGTCCCGCGCCAGCGGTCAGCACCTGGCCCAGGATCACCTCATCAATTTCATGTGCGGCAACCCCGCTGCGTTCCACCAGCGCTCTTACCACCACGCTGCCGAGATCAACCGCAGAGTGACGCGCAAGCGCTCCCTGAAAACAGCCGATAGCCGTACGTAACGCACCCACTATAACGACATCTTTCATCACGACCTCTGTGCAAAATGACATGACGATAGTAGAGGATTGTTATCAACAATTGACGCAAATGTTTAAAAATAGTGAGTTTAGTCACAGGATTATCGTGCGTCCTGCAAGTACTGGCGCAGCCAGCTTCCGGCGACGCCGGGCGGGGTTCGTTTGTTCCATACCAGATCGATGGCAATCGACCTCGGCCAGCCCGGCACGTTCAGCTGCACCAGCGATTTCGACGCGGCAAATTCGTCGACCAGCGCGCAGGGTAACGCGCACCAGCCAAAGCCCTGTACCGCCATACTCAGCAGTAATAGGTAATTCGGCGCAGACCAGACCGGCCCGCGCGCAAGGGGCGCTTCCCGTTCAAGATAGGTGCTCAACCGCAGCTCGCGCCAGCCATGCAGCTCGTCCGCCTGCGTCTCATGTTGCCCTGCCAGAGGATGTCCGGCAGAAACGTAGATGGCCATCCGCGTCTGCATGGGCAGACGGGTCGCGCCAATATCGGTCGGGTAGCTGTCGCGCGCTTCCGTCAGGCCAATTTGCGCCCGCTCCTTTTGCAGCAGATCGATCACGTCCTCCTCTTCTCCAATCAGGCACTCAAATTCCGTGTGCGGAAAACGCTGGTCGAACTGGCTCATCATCTCTTCCAGCACGGCCGGGTTAAGCGTATCGGAGAGAACAAAGGTAAAACGCGCCTCCGTTTGCGCGGTTAACGATACGGCCAGCTCATCCAGGCGCGCGCTGGCGGCGAGTATCGACTGGACATAGCCCAGCACCTGTTCACCCTGGGCGGTTAATACCGGATGACGCGCCGAGCGATCGAACAGCTCAAAGCCAAGGTCAGCTTCAAGGTTGGCAATGGAGGTGCTGATGGTGGACTGGCTTTTACGCAGCCGCCGTGCCGCAGCAGAAAACGAACCTGCGGCGACAGTTTCAACAAACGCGGTCAGTGCTTCGGGAGAGTAACGCATGATGTATCTACTTTATCGATGGATACCATCTTTTATATATCACCTTAAACGATAAGAATAGGCGGCATCAACGCCCATACTGGCGTCTATATGAGGTAAATATGCAACATCAGGATGCACTCCAACGTAAATTGCCGGAGCGGATCTTCCATGCCGTCTGTTTTGAAGGCATTGCTACGGCGATCCTCGCCCCGACGGCCGCGTGGCTAATGCAGCGCTCGGTGGTTGAAATGGGGGGTCTCACCATTATTCTGGCGACCACGGCAATGCTCTGGAACATTATCTATAACTTTGGCTTCGACCGTTTCTGGCCCGTCCAGCGGGTGAAGCGCACGGCGAAAGTGCGCGCCCTGCATGCCCTGGGTTTTGAATGCGGCTTTATTGTGATTGGCGTAACCATCGTTGCCGCCGTGCTGGGCGTGACGCTGCTCCAGGCTTTTACCCTGGAAATTGGTTTCTTTCTGTTCTTCCTGCCGTACACCATGCTCTACAACTGGGCGTACGACACCCTGCGGGAGAAAATCATCAAGCGCCGCCAGCAACGACGCGCCCTGGCAAGCGAATAACCTTCCGGCCGGAGACCTGCTCCGGCCCACCCCCTGCGAAGCAACGGCGACCTCAACGCATAATTATGGTAAATTGCACTCCTTTTTGTTCGTTTTATAGTTGATACGTTGCTCTAATGTCGAAAATTTGGTCAAAAGAAGAGACTCTCTGGAGTTTCGCCCTCTACGGCACTGCCGTGGGCGCAGGAACCCTGTTCTTGCCCATTCAGCTCGGCTCTGCTGGCGCGATTGTCCTGCTGATCACCGCCCTTGTGGCGTATCCCTTAACCTACTGGCCGCATAAAGCGCTGGCGCAATTTATTCTGTCGTCGAAGACGAAAGGCAACGAAGGGATCACCGGTGCCGTTTCCCATTACTACGGCAAAAAGATCGGCAACCTGATCACCACGCTCTATTTTGTGGCCTTCTTTGTGGTAGTTCTGATTTACGCGGTGGCGATAACCAACTCACTCACTGAACAGCTGGCGAAACGGATGACGGTGGATACCGGCATGCGGATGCTGGTGAGCTTTGGCGTAGTGCTGATTTTGAATCTGATCTTCCTGATGGGGCGGCACATCACCATTAAGGTGATGGGTTTCCTTGTCTTTCCGCTGATCGCCTATTTCCTGTTTGTCTCGCTGTATCTGACGGGCAGCTGGCAGCCGTCACTGCTGACCAGCCAGATGGCCTTCGACCAGCATACGCTGCACCAGGTGTGGATTTCGATCCCGGTGATGGTTTTCGCTTTTAGCCATACTCCGATCATCTCGACCTTCGCCGTAGACCGTCGCGAGAAATACGGTGAAGAGGCGATGGGTAAATGCAAAAAAATCATGAAAGTGGCGTACCTGATCATCTGCCTCAGCGTGCTGTTCTTTGTGTTCAGCTGCCTGCTTTCGATTCCACCGTCGTATATCGTGGCGGCAAAAGAGGAAGGGGTGACGATCCTGTCCGCTCTGTCGATGATGCCATCGTCCCCGGCATGGCTGGGCATTTCCGGCATTATCGTGGCAATTATTGCGATGTCGAAATCGTTCCTCGGCACCTATTTTGGCGTGATTGAAGGGGCAACGGAAATTGTGAAATCGTCGCTGAATCAGGTGGGTGTGAAGAAAAGCCGCGCCTTTAACCGCGCGATTTCGATTCTCGGCGTGTCGCTGATTACCTTTGCGGTCTGCTGCATCAACCCGAATGCGATCTCAATGATTTATGCCATCAGCGGTCCGCTTATCGCCATGATCCTGTTCATCATGCCGACGCTGTCGACGTACCTGATCCCGTCATTAAAACCGTACCGCTCCATCGGTAACCTGCTGACGCTGATTGTGGGTGTGCTGTGTGTGTCGGTGATGTTTGTGGGTTGAGTATGCTGCCCGGCGCAATGCCGGGCATCTGTTTTACGCCCGAATATCGTCATACTCCCGCGTATTATCAAACTCATGCTTCGCAAATGGACACAGCGGGATAATTTTACGATTCTCACCGCGCATCTTCTCTACCACCTTCGCCACCAGCTGTTTACCCACACCCTGCCCTTTCAGGCTCGGATCCACATCGGTGTGCTCAATGATGCTCAGATGCTCGCCGGTCGGGACAAAGACGATCTCCGCTACCTGATTGCCTTCGGCGTCGTTGACGTAAAACTTGTTATGGCCTTCAAGAATTTCCATGGTTCCTCGCTTATTTTTGGCGGTACTTCAGCGCACCGCTCGGGCAGGTATCAATTACGCGCATAACCGTTTCTGCATCTACTTCATCCGGCGCGATCCATGGTTTACGCTTCAGATCGAACAGCTTCGCGCTGCCGCGCACGCAGTTGCCCGAGTGTTTGCAGATCCCGGTGTTGAAGTAGACATCGATTTTCTCACCGGTATAGGCCCGGTACCCCGCATCCAGTAGCTCCTGATCCATGACATTGCCTCTGTAATTATTGTGGTGACAAAAGAAGCATACCCTCACCCGATCCGCCTGACCACGTCAAAAACGAGGTTTAGCCACACTCTTTTCAGCGCATGACTTCTTCACGTTCATAGGATTATTCCGAATACAAGAACACCCGTTGCGAAGATATATTTTTGCGCTGTGTCAATTCTTGTAATAATTCACGCCACGTTCACATTAGGATTATTAGCTAAGCGCAATCTTAACCTCCGGATTTATTTTCATCTAACTGATGGATTTCCCATCCGTTTTTAAAACTCGTAACGAAGCGGTATTTCTTCACTCCCTGCGAAATTACCGCAAAACAACCCAGACAAGAAATTTGACTCTTCTCACATAACGACTAATGTTAATTTCTGAACGACAACTGATACGAATTACTTATCGTATCTCCTGACATAAACGCAACATGAGGGTTGATATATGGCAGAGCAACATCGTGGTGGTTCCGGTAATTTCGCTGAAGACCGTGAAAAGGCATCAGAAGCTGGACGTAAAGGCGGCCAGCACAGCGGCGGTAATTTCAAAAACGATCCGCAACGTGCATCTGAAGCGGGTAAGAAAGGGGGTCAGAGTAGTCATGGCGGAGGCCGTAAATCTGATAACTCCTGATCTTATTTAAAGCTCTTATAAATATACCGAGAGCATGCTGCGGGCCCGTCGGCTCGCAGTACCTTCCCTTTATTTCACTGGAGCGAAAATATGAATATGAAAACTGTTGAAGATGTATTTATTCACCTGTTATCCGACACCTACAGCGCTGAGAAGCAGCTGACCCGCGCGCTAAGCAAATTAGCTCGCGCCGCATCCAGCGAGAAGCTGAGTGCCGCGTTCACGGCTCACCTCGAAGAGACGCAGGGACAGATCGAACGTATCGATCAGATTATTGAGCAGGAATCCGGTCTCAAACTGAAGCGCATGAAATGCGTTGCGATGGAAGGCTTAATTGAAGAAGCCAACGAAGTTATTGAGAGCACTGAGAAAAATGAAGTGCGTGACGCTGCATTAATTGCCGCAGCTCAGAAAGTTGAACATTACGAAATTGCCAGCTACGGCACCCTGGCCACCCTGGCTGAACAATTAGGCTATAAAAAAGCCGTTAAACTTCTTGCCGAAACGCTGGAAGAAGAAAAAGAAACCGATCTCAAATTAACCGATCTGGCTGTCGGTAATATTAATCAAAAAGCCCAGAAAGGATAATTAATATCTGATGAGCATCAGCACCAAAAATTAACCAGAAAATAAATCACAGGAGTTAATTATGAATCATGTAGAACACTACCATGATTGGCTACGCGATGCCCATGCGATGGAAAAGCAAGCCGAATCCATGCTGGAATCAATGGCCAGCCGTATTGATAATTATCCCGACTTACGTGCACGAATTGAACAACACGTTAATGAAACTAAACACCAAATTACCGTGCTGGAAGAAATTCTCGACCGCAATGATATTTCCCGTTCGGTCATAAAAGATTCCATGAGCAAAATGGCGGCGCTCGGCCAGTCCATTGGCGGCATGTTCCCTTCCGACGAAATTGTTAAAGGCTCCATCAGCGGCTACGTTTTTGAGCAGTTTGAAATTGCCTGCTACACCTCTCTGCTGGCTGCGGCCAAACAAGCAGGCGATACCGCCTCCATTCCAGCCCTTGAATCCATTCTGGAAGAAGAGCGCCAGATGGCAGACTGGCTGCTCCAGCATATTCCACAAACGACGGAACAGTTCCTGCTGCGCTCCGACGCGGACGGCGTTGAAGCGAAAAAATAACGAAATAGGGAGAATGTATGTTTCGACACGTAAAACAGCTGCAATACACGGTACGCGTAGCCGAACCGAATCCGGGCCTGGCCAATCTTCTGCTTGAGCAGTTTGGCGGGCCACAGGGCGAACTTGCCGCGGCATGTCGTTACTTTACGCAAGGATTAAGCGACGACGATCCCGGTCGTAAAGATATGCTGATGGATATCGCGACCGAGGAGTTAAGTCACCTGGAAATTATCGGCACCCTGGTGGGTATGCTCAATAAGGGTGCGAAAGGCGAACTGGCAGAAGGCGTTGAAAATGAAGCGGAACTGTACCGCTCCATGACCGAGAACGGCAACGACAGTCATATCACCTCCCTGCTCTACGGCGGCGGTACTCCGCTTACTAACTCCGCAGGCGTACCGTGGACGGCGGCGTACGTGGATACCATTGGCGAACCGACCGCGGATCTGCGCTCTAACATAGCGGCCGAGGCGCGCGCCAAAATTATCTACGAACGGCTTATTAACGTAACGGACGATCCGGGTGTTAAAGATGCGCTGGCGTTTTTAATGACGCGTGAGGCAGCACACCAGCTCTCGTTTGAGAAGGCGCTCCAGTCGATCCGTAACAATTTCCCACCGGGTAAATTGCCGCCAATCGAAGAGTACACCAACAAGTACTACAATATGTCTGAGGGGGGAGAAGTTCGCGGCAGCTGGAACAGCGATAAGCACTTCGACTACGTGGAATCTCCTCAGCCAGCGGTCGATGGCGGTGACGGCGGCGCAAGCGTAACGCTCACTACAGAGCAGGAAACGCTGGTCAAAGCGATGTGCGCACGCACGAAATCCGACCCTAATGCCGATCCGCTTACCGGTGCCGAGCTTGGTGCAGGTAAGAAAAAACCGTAACCGGTTTTGCCAGGCAGCCTGAGGCTGTCTGGCAATGCCTTGTGCGCTATCAGTTCCAGAGGTACGGAGCATGTTCGAGCTTGATGCGTTTCATCTGGCCAGGATACAGTTCGCCTTTACCGTCTCTTTTCATATTCTCTTCCCGGCGATCACCATCGGGCTTGCGAGCTATCTGGTGGTTCTCGAAGGCATGTGGCTTCGCACCAAAAATGATGTCTGGCGCTCGCTATACCATTTCTGGCTGAAAATTTTCGCCGTCAACTTTGGTATGGGCGTGGTTTCCGGGCTGGTCATGGCTTACCAGTTTGGGACTAACTGGAGCGGCTTTTCCCAGTTCGCAGGCAGCATAACCGGCCCTCTGCTCACCTATGAAGTCTTAACCGCCTTCTTCCTGGAAGCTGGTTTCTTAGGCGTGATGCTGTTCGGCTGGAACAAGGTCGGCCCCGGCCTGCACTTCTTTGCCACCTGCATGGTGGCGCTGGGCACGCTGATGTCCACCTTCTGGATCCTCGCCTCTAACAGCTGGATGCACACCCCGCAGGGCTTCAGTATTCAGAACGGTCAGGTCATTCCCGAAGACTGGCTGGCCATTATCTTTAACCCTTCATTCCCTTACCGCCTGATCCATATGTCCATCGCCGCCTTCCTGTGCAGCGCCTTGTTTGTGGGCGCATCCGGGGCATGGCATCTGCTGCGCGGTAACGATACGCCCGCTATTCGCACAATGTTCTCCATGGCCATGTGGATGGCGCTGCTGGTCGCGCCCATTCAGGCCGTGGTTGGGGATATGCACGGCCTGAATACGCTTGAGCACCAGCCTGCCAAAATCGCCGCGATTGAAGGCCACTGGGAAAACCCGCCCGGCGAGGCCACCCCGCTGCTGCTGTTTGGCGTACCGGATATGGAAGAGGAGCGCACCAAATACGGGCTTGAAATTCCCGCGCTCGGCAGCCTGATCCTGACGCACAGCCTGGATAAACAGGTCCCGGCGCTGAAGGATTTCCCGAAAGAGGACCGCCCTAACTCGCTCATCGTCTTCTGGTCCTTCCGCATTATGGTCGGCATGGGGCTGCTGATGATTACCCTTGGCGTGCTGAGTGTCTGGCTGCGCTATCGCCGTCGACTCTATCACTCGCGGCCATTCCACTGGTTAGCCCTCTGTATGGGGCCTGCCGGACTGCTCGCGCTGCTCGCCGGGTGGGTCACCACCGAAGTGGGCCGCCAGCCGTGGGTCGTTTACGGCTATCTGCGCACGATAGATGCGGTGTCTCTGCACAGCACGTTGCAGATGAGCATCAGCCTGCTGGCCTTTATCGTGGTCTACTGTTCGGTGTTTGGCGTGGGTTATGTGTATCTCGCCCGGTTGATTAAAAAAGGTCCGCAGCCTGTGGGCACGCTAACGTCTAATACGTCGGGCACTCCTGCCCGTCCGCTGTCCGCCGCCGAGTCCGTTCCGGAAGAGGAGAAGATCTGATGGGCGTCGATATCCCGGTCATCTGGTTTGCCATTATTGTCTTCGCCACGCTGATGTACATCATCATGGACGGTTTCGATCTCGGTATCGGCATGCTGTTCAGCTTTGTGGGCGATGCCAAAGAGCGCGACGTGATGGTGAACAGCGTCGCCCCGGTCTGGGACGGAAATGAAACCTGGCTGGTTCTCGGCGGTGCAGGGTTGTTCGGCGCGTTTCCGCTGGCCTACGCAGTGATTATCGATGCCCTGACCATCCCGCTGACAGCCATGCTGATCGGGCTTATTTTCCGCGGGGTGGCGTTTGAGTTTCGCTTTAAGGCGACCCCTTCACACCGCAAATTCTGGGACTACTCCTTTGCCGGCGGTTCCCTGCTGGCAACCTTCAGCCAGGGGATCGTGGTTGGCGCGATGATCAACGGCTTTGACGTGGAAGGGCGTCGCTTTGTGGGCTCCTCGCTGGACTGGTTCACCCCGTTTAATCTGTTCTGCGGGCTGGGCTTAATTGTCGCCTATACCCTGCTGGCTACCACGTGGCTGATCATGAAAAGCGAAGGCGCGCTGCAAAACCGGATGCGCGAGCTGACCCGCCACGTGCTGCTGGCGCTGATTGCCGTTATTGCGGTGGTAAGTATCTGGACCCCGCTCGGCTGGCAGTTTGTCGCCGAGCGCTGGTTTACTCTGCCTAACTTCTTCTGGTTCCTGCCAGTTCCGGTTCTGGTGGCGGTATTCAGCCTGTGGATCTGGCGGCTGACGCGCAATCCCGACAGCCATGCCCGTCCGTTCCTGTTAACGCTGGGCCTGATCTTCCTCGGCTTTAGCGGCCTGGGCATCAGCCTGTGGCCACACATTATTCCGCCGCACATCACCCTGTGGGAAGCCGCCGCGCCGCCTGCCAGCCAGCTGTTTATGCTGATTGGTACGCTGTTAATCATCCCGGTGATCCTGGTTTATACCGCCTGGAGCTACTACGTCTTCCGGGGCAAAGTGTCTGATACCGAAGGTTATCATTAAGGATTGCTATGGCAGGCTGGCATACACGCGCCATTATTTACCAGATTGATACCGCCCTGTTTTACGATCTTAACGGCGATGGCTGTGGCGACATCGCCGGAATCACCGCGAAGCTGCGCTACATCCGCCGGATGGGCGCGACGGTTATCTGGATCACCCCGTTTTACCTCACGCCTTTTCTCGATGAAGGCTATGACGTGAGCGACCATTTGCAGGTCGATCCCCGCTTCGGCAAGCTCAACGATATCATCGCCTTTATTGAACAGGCGCGGGAGCTGGGGATGCAGGTCATTATTGAGCTGCTGATACAGCATACCTCGGATGCGCATCCCTGGTTTCAACAGGCCCGCCGCAACCCCCAGTCACCCTACCGTGACTATTACCTGTGGTCCGACACGGACGACGACGATACGCCACCGATGTTCCCCGGCGTGGAGAAGAGCATCTGGACATGGGACTACGAGGCGGGGCAATACTACCGGCATATGTTTTATCACCACGAGCCGGATCTCAATCTCGCCTCCCCTGCGGTGCTAAAGGAGATTGAGAACATCATCATCTTCTGGCTAAAGCTCGGGGTGTCGGGCTTTCGCCTGGATGCGGCATCGCACCTGACAAAACAGGCCGGACGTGGGGATGAAAAACGCGGCCTGTGGATCCTGGAGCATCTGCGCCGTCTTATCGGGCAGCGTAACCCGGACGCGATCCTGCTCGGCGAAGTCGACGTGGAGGTCGAGGCCTACAAAGATTATTTTGGTCAGAACGACCGGCTCAACCTGGTGCTGAATTTCTGGCTCAATAAGTACTTTTACGTCAGCCTGGCAGAGAAGAGCGCACGACCGCTGCGCAACGCGGTGAAGAAGATGATTGTGCCGCCGGACTCCTGCTGCTTCGCCAACTGGCTGCGCAATCATGATGAGCTGGATCTGGAAGGGATAGGAAAAAAAGCGAAGCAGACCGTCATCGATACCTTTGCCCCTGACGAAGAGATGAGTGTGTATCAGCGAGGTATCCGCCGCCGTCTGGCGCCGATGCTTAATGGCGATCGAAAGCGGCTGGCCTTTTGCCATGCGGTCTTGTTTTCGCTACCGGGCGTACCGGTCATGCGCTACGGGGATGAGATTGGCATGGGGGATGATTTGGATCTTGAGGAGCGTTACGCCGTACGCACCCCGATGCAGTGGGCCGGATCGCAAGGCGGCGGTTTCTCAGATGCCGACCCGGAAACTTTTGTCGCCCCGATGATTGACCACGGCCCGTACCGCTATCAAAAAATCAACGTGGCGGATTCGCTGTTGCACCGCAACTCACTCCTGCACTGCATTATCGATATCGCCAATACGCGCTCGGAATTCCCTGAGATCGGCGTCGCGCCGTTTCGTCTTATTAATATCGACAGCGATGCGGTACTGGGGATCTATTACGAAACCGACACGCGCAGCATTCTGACCTTCGTTAACTTCAGCGATAAGCCCGTTAATTTTACCGCCAGAGGGATCCGGCATGCGACCTGGACCGCCTGCCTGGCGGACAAACGTTACGACGACGCGCTGGTGTGCGGCAAAACCGTCGCGCTTAACCTCAGCGGCTATGGCTACCGCTGGTTCTGGACCGATCGTACCGCACTGCGCTGATTATCGTCTCCGCGAGAGCAGCAGACGGGCCACGATCGCGCCCGTGACGGCAAGGGAGCCGAGCAGCACTTTCCCCGGCATGCCGGAGGTGACGCTGATAGCGCGCTCTTTTGCTTCGTCGGTGAAGTGCCCGTGGATTTTATGCAGGTCGTTAACCGGCTGATCCAGATAGTCCTGACGGTCATCCGCATTTAACGTATCGGTCATCTGCCCTTCCCAGGCCTTTTTAACCATCAGCCGATCCAGAAAGCCGGGGAAAAGAAATTGCCCGACAATCGACTGGACGGTGCTGCTGCCCACCCACAGTTCCCGCACCGGTTTCTGCGCCACCTTAAAAATAGCGCTGGCAGCTACTTCCGGCTGAAAAACGGGAGGAACCGGGCGCATCGCCCAGGCAAATTTATTCCTCGCCCACTCGAACTGCGGCGTATTGAGGCCCGGCATCTGTACCATTGCGATCTGCACCCGGCTGTTTTCATGCATCAGTTCGGTGCGCACAGCATCGGTAAATCCGCGGATTGCGGCTTTCGCCCCGCAGTAGGCTGACTGCAAGGGAATGGAACGGTAGGCCAGCGCGGAGCCAACCTGAATAATCGTTCCGCGATCGCGTGGGGTCATTAACTCCAGCGCGGCGCGGGTGCCGTTAACATAGCCCAGATAGGTCACCTCGGTGACGCGGCGAAACTCCTCAGGCGACATGGTGCGAAACGGCGCCAGCATCCCGCCCATAGCGTTATTCACCCAGACATCGATGGCCCCAAGCCGGTATTCAATCTCGTTAGCAGCATCGGTCACCGCCTTGCTGTCGGCCACGTCGGCCTGAACGGCACGGGCGTTGATCCCAAAACGGCGCAACTCCTCTTCTGTGGAGCGCAGGCTCTGCTCGTCGCGGGCAATGATGCCCACATCGTAGCCCGCTTTGGCAAAGTGCAGCGCCGTGGCTTTCCCCACGCCCGCCGTACCGCCGGTAATAACGATCACAGCCATAGCCTTTCCCCTTGTTTCAGACGTTATCCCAGCCGGAGAGTATTTCGATCAGTTCAGACAGGGAATAACGCACCGCTTTATCCACCACATCCTGACATTCACCGGAAAACAGCACGGTGCGGGTTTCCGTCTTTCCGCGAATATTCCAGCCGAAGCAGACCGTACCGGCTGCGGTGCCATCGTCTCCGCCTTCCGGTCCCGCATAGCCGCTGATGGCAAGGCCGATATCCGCCTCGGCAATTTCGCGAATTTTAGCGGCCATCTCGGTCACCGTTTGTTCACTGACGGCGGTGAAGCGCTCAATGGTTTCGTGCCGCACGCCGAGGATCCTCTCCTTCGCCGCATCGCTGAACACCACCATGCCAACGTCATAAAATTCCGCCGTGTTCTCTTCGGCACAAAGCGCAACCGCGAGATTGCCGCCGGTACAGGACTCTGCGGTGGTTAACCGCAAACCTCTGTCCGTAAGCTGAGTGGCGAGCTTTTTCGTCAGCTCGCTGATGGTGCTGTTGCTGTCGTGAATAAGGTTGCTCATCGCATTGCCCCTTAATTTTCGTCAGGAATAATAGAAATATGACCATTACGCTCAAGAATAGCGTATTTAATCTCCTTCAATTCTGTAATACCGTGATTCTGGCGGGCTGATACCAATATATCATCACAGGACACATCGACCTTTTTCAGTTTATCGGCAAGGGGAACACCGTTCTCCACCAATATCACCGGCGTGCCATCAAGAATATTCTCAACAGTGGAAAAATATTTTTTCAGCAGGCCAAAAATAATATCCACAACCACCAGCGTCGTTATTGTAATCATTGCTCCGGTGACGGAGAAATCTTCGCCAAGCAGCGCCTGTTGTGTCGCCTCACTGATAATTAAGAGCAAAATAAGGTCAAAACTGGTCATTTGTAGCAGAGCGCGTCGCCCGGCAACTTTAAACACAATGACCAGAAACAGGTAAATTGCCAGGGCACGAAAAACCATGTCCATATTTGACTCCTAGGGGTAAATAAACTGCCAGAAATGGATATCTGGCTCGTTGTTTACGCGGATACTGTTTGTCCACTTCCCTGCTTTTGACGGCGTGATAAATAACAAAACGGTAAATTTATCGGTCTGTTGTAAACGATCGTAGACGAGAAACAGGGTATTCCCCCGGCTGTACATGCTGTCCGGCTGTGGCCAGACGCTGCCTGGCTCATACGCGTCGCTGCTTTCGCTGGTCATGCTGAGGGTATATTTCCCCTCAGACGTCACCGGAAACGTCAGTGCCATCCGCGATTCGGTCTGGCGGCGACCGAAGCGCTCATAGCTCAGGGTCAGGGATTTTGCTTCGTTTGTTTTCTCCACGTCGCTGACCGCACCGCTGGAAAACAGGCCGGCTATCGCGGCCACGATAATAGCTAACAGCACAATAAAACCCACCTGGCGAAATGCATACTCAAACGTCAGTAAACGGCTACTCTCTTTTATCCCAGGCACTTTTTCATTTTTTGGTTCCATGGCTGTGGTCACCGTTTCGCTTAATTGCCGAAATTTATGATTTTCCTGTGCAAATGCTTTTAAGACTTATCACATTTGCCACATAAAGGAATAGCAACAATACTTAATAAGTCAAGACATCCAAAATGAAGGATATCAGATGAAATTATCAGTGATTTCAGCCTTGTTAATATTAATTATCCCTACTGCATGGGCAGATAATAACGGCGGGTTACAAAAGGGTGACGCGCCGCCACCGCCGCATGCGCTGGACAGCGGTTATCGTGGTACCGATGATGCGCGCATTATGACCATTACTCAGGCGAAAGAGATGCATGATGGTGCCTCTATTTCATTGCGCGGCAATCTTATTGATGGCAATGGCGATAAATACGTTTTCCAGGATAAAACTGGGAAAATCGACGTTATTATCCCGAAAGCCGTATTTGACGACAGAACCGTGGAACCTGACAACATGATCAGTATTAGCGGCTCGCTCGATAAAAAATCATCCCCACCCGTAGTGCGGGTCAGCCACTTGCAAAAATAATTCAGCGAAGCGTTAACGCTGTAACTATCCATCAAATCTCACCCCTAACAAGGAGTTAGCTATGAGTGATAATGAACAACGTACGAACGCTTACCCAACGCCACCTTTCCCGGAGCAGCCTCAGACGCCACCGGGCCTGGCCTCAGAGATGGAACCCGTACCCGACCACGGCGAGAAGAGCTACAAAGGGCATGGTCGTCTTGCCGGTAAGAAGGCGCTAATTACCGGGGGCGATTCCGGCATAGGACGCGCGGTAGCCATTGCCTATGCCCGCGAAGGGGCAGATGTCGCGATTAACTATTTGCCGGAAGAGGAAGAAGACGCAGCGGAAGTCATCGCCCTGATTAAAGCGGAAGGACGGAATGCCGTCGCGCTTCCGGGCGATGTGCGGGACGAAACTTTTTGTCAGAACCTGGTGGAGCAGGCCGTCTCAAAACTGGGCGGGCTGGATATCCTGGTGAATAACGCAGGCCGCCAGCAGTACCGTGAGTCGCTGGAAGAACTGACCACGGAAGATTTTGACGCGACCTTTAAGACCAACGTCTATGCGCCTTTCTGGATCACAAAGGCGGCGTTGCGCCACATGAAAGCCCCCGCTTCCATCATTAACACCTCATCTGTACAGGCGGTGAAACCGAGCGCCGTACTGCTTGACTATGCGCAGACCAAAGCCTGTCTCGCGGTGTTCACCAAAGCGCTGGCGAAACAGCTGGGACCGAAGGGGATCCGCGTGAATGCGGTCGCGCCGGGACCCTACTGGACCGTGCTTCAGCCCAGCGGTGGGCAGCCACAGGAAAAAGTGAAACATTTTGGCGAGAGTACCCCTCTGGGACGCCCGGGACAGCCCGTGGAGATCGCACCGCTGTATGTCACCCTGGCCTCGGATGAGTGTTCATACACCTCCGGGCAGGTGTGGTGTTCAGACGGCGGGGATGGCGTCATCTAGCGCTCAAGGCGCGCAGAGTGTAGGCCGGGTAAGGCGAAGCTGCCACCCGGCAAATTGTTGCAGGCGAAAGCTAAAGGGCTGCGAAAGCAGCCTTTTTTACGTTTAAGGGGTGACGACAGGAAACCAGAAGCTGAAGCTCTCCATGCAGCGCAGCATTTCGTTTACCTTCGCGGCATTGCCGACGATCGTCACCTCTCCTGCCTGTTGCGCCTTTTTCAACGTGGTCTCTTTGAGGATGATTTTATTCAGCGTTTCGCGGCTGAGCGTGATGGTTGCATCCGGATCTTGTGCCTGAGCGTTGGCGCTATGGTTCAGCACGCCATTCTCCAGCTCCAGCTTGTACCTGCCGCCCTCGCGGCCCAGATCAACGTTAAAAATCCCTCTGGCATTCGCGGCTCTGACGCCGTTAAGGTGAACGCCGAAGTAGTCAAAAATCATCTCAGTCGACATGGCACGGACCGCATCCGGGCTGGCGGTATTGGGCGTCGGCATCCTCTTCACGCCGTTACGCAACGCCTGCGCACCGGTGAGGTAGGCGTTACGCCAGGGTCCTGACTCAGCCTGGTATCCCAGCTGTTCAAACGCGTCCGCTTCCAGTTCGCGCGCCGCCTTATTATTGGGATCGGCAAAAACGACTTTACTCACTACCTGCGCCACCCAGCGGTAATTTCCCCGGGCATAATCAACCCGGGCTTTTTCAAGGATCGCGCGGGCTCCGCCCATGTAATCGACATATTTTTTCGCCGCCTCGACCGGAGGCAGTTCATTGAGCGTCGCCGGATTGCCGTCGAACCAGCCAAGATAGTAGACATAGGTGGCTTTGACATTGTTGCTTACCGAGCCGTAATAGCCACGGCCTGCCCAGGATTTCGCCAGCCCGTAAGGCAGGGCGAAATTAGCGGCTATCTCATCCCTCGTCAGCCCTTTATTCGCCAGCCTCAGCGTCTGGTCGTTGATATAGCGATAGATATCACGCTGGCTTTTCATCAGCTTCACCACTTTCTTATTACCCCATGTGGGCCAGTGGTGCTGCGCGATAATAATTTCCGCTTTATCCCCCAACGATCGAGGGCGTTATTGATGTATTTTGACCATGCCAGCGGATCGTGTATTTTCGCCCCGCGCAGCGAGTAAGTATTGTGCAGAGTGTGAGTGACGTTCTCTGCTGCTTCAATCAGCTTTTTCTCTTCCACATACCAGAGCATTTCAGACGGCGCTTCCGACCCCGGCGCCAGCATAAAATCATAGGTGAGACCGTCGATGATCTCTTTCTGCCCGTCTTTGGTAATGGCGTGGGTGGGCGCGATAAGCGTGACCGTCCCGGCTGAGGTGGTCGTCCCCAGACCCGCCCCTACCTGACCTTTTACATTGGCCTTTAACAGGTTTCCGTAGATATAACTGGCACGGCGGCTCATGGCATTTCCGGCCATGATATTTTCCGATACCGCCTCTTCCATAAAACCTGCTGGAGCATAGACTTTCACTTTGCCGGTTATCACTCCCGCTTCATCGACTACACCACGCACGCCGCCATAATGATCGACATGACTATGGGTATAAATAACGGCAACAACCGGGCGTTTGCCACGATGTTGAACGTAAAGATCCATGCCCGCTTTGGCCGTTTCCGCAGACACCAGCGGATCGATAACCGTGATCCCCTCTTTGCCCTCTATAATCGTCATATTCGACAGATCGAGGTTACGGATCTGGTAGACGCCTTCCGTGACCTCAAACAGACCGCCAATAGTATTCAGCTGCGCCTGACGCCACAGGCTCGGGTTGACGGTATCCGGCGCTTTTTGCCCTTCTTTGATAAAAGCGTATTTCTGGGGGTTCCAGATAACGGCGCCTTTTTCGCCTTTAATCACCGCGGGTGGCAGCGGGACAATAAAGCCTTTGTGCGCATTTCGGAAATCGGTCTTATCAAAGAAGGGCAGTTGACCATAAAGTGCATCATTCATCTCTTTCGTATGGGCAGTGGCTCCCTTCCCTTCCTTTTGTGCCAGGACAGGCAATGAGGTCAACGACACTAATAGCAGACCAGCAACGGCTATCGCACTAACGAGAGTTTTAAATTTCATACTTCCTCGAGGAGTTATATTCACGCTGGCGGTACATGGGGGGAAAGGAGGCTATCACCAGGCTTATCTTTAACCTATGGAAATAACGTTTATAAATAAATTAGTTTATTCTTTCGTCGCTGCGTCCTTAAGGGATAATGCTGAGTCCAGTTATTTCCCCGGAGTGATTCGATGAAGAGCCTGCCGTTCTTTTTCGCTGTATTAACCCTCAGCACATTAACAGCCTGTAGTTCTCCCCAACCAGACAATGTTGAAAAAATTAATCATCTGCAAATTCCACTGGTGTTACCGGGGGAAAAACCGCCGCAGGTACAGATATCGCATATCGCATCTCTTTATCAGGAAAATAAACAGCAGATCGAGACCTTAACGCGCAGCGTAAAATCACAGTATCTACAAGACACCACCGCAAAAGAAATTTTTGTTGCGGACAGTGACGTTCAACGCGTCTATGCCTCGCTGACCAAACTGGAACAGTTAGATATGGTTAATCAGCAATACCTGAAAGATAATAATGTCACGGGCCTGCAAAATATTCATATCATTCTTGAACCGTTATTCACCAGCTGAAAATAAAAAACCCGGCAACATAAGCAGCCGGGTTTTTATTAATGGGCATATCACGGGCATCAGTCGTACTGACCAAAGCGATAGCTAAGCCCTGCGGTGACGGAACTCAGGTCGCTGCTCACGCCGATCTGGTTAACATTGCCCACGTTGCTTACCCACTGATATTCCAGGCGGCCCGCCCAGTTTTTATTGAAAGCGTATTCAGTACCCACGGCTGCAAGCGGGCGCACACCGGTTTCAAAACGATTGTGACCACTTACATCGGATTCAGCGCGATAGCCCATTGCGCCGGCACGGCCGTAAATATCCCAGTCACTGGACAGGGCATAACTGGCCTTCAGAGACATTTGCAGCCCCTGCGTCTTCATTTGCGCCCCGGCGCCATGCTGACCTTTAATCTGCATGTTACCTAAATAATCATAACCACCTTCTACCGCAAGCCATGGGGTAATCTGATAACCCGTATAAACACCCCCGCCGACATTATCATGGTTAAAATCGAAGTGATCGGAATGCGTGTTCTCAAACGCTTTTGAACCCATATTGGTATCAAAATAGTGAGACCAGCCGAATTTCGCCCCGCTATACCAGGTGCCCGCATCAGCGGCGGCGAACGCGGAAGTGGCGGTAAATGCATTAGCCATAATCAATGCGATAACTGTCTTTTTCATAAATATACCGTTTACTTGATAATGTTAAATCTGAGAAAGCAAACGATATAGAAAATTAACGGTAGCGTTAATTGCATTTCTGTTTAATTTTAAACTTCCGCTAGAATGACTCGGGTAAATGTCTGACCTCAAGCAGATATCCACCGCGCTTAAAGGCGATATATTCCCCCTGCTTAAGGGCAGATAATACATTGAGTATACTGCTGCGAGAGAGCAGCGTACGATCCTGGATATATTCCAGAATCGTGGTACGCAAACGCGTCTCTTCCGGGAGCAAAATCATTTCCTGAAGGTGGTTACGAATAACGGAATAGGTACGCTGCTGGAGTACCTGGGCATCACGGAATATTAAATAGGCCGTATGGTATGAGAGCAGCGCGGCGACATCCTCCCAGACGCCCTCGGCACGAAACAACTCAGCCGCCTTGTCCGCATCGAGACGTAAAATAGTCGACTCTCTTTCAGCACGGAGAAGGTGCCCCTGCGTAGGCTGGATCATCTCTGCAATACCAAACAAATGCGGCTCGTAAACGGTCACTACCACCAGTCCATCCGAAGCCCGCAGCAGGGACAGCTCTCCTTCCAGAAAGAGGTACATCTGCTGTTTCCCCTTCCGTAACCAGGTGAGTCGCTTACGCGGAACAACGTGCACTTTCTCCGCTATCGGCTCAAGGATGGCAGTCAGTCTTTCGATGGATTTTTCGGGTCGAACAGGCGGTAAAATATGCATGGTACAACCTTCTGACATTCAATATCTGCCATTATAGACCATATATTTTAAGCGGTTAGCCGATCAAAACTGATAGCTGTAGTTGACGCTGGCAAACCAAAGATAAGGATGATCGTAACTTCCGGCAAACGCCGTCGGGGATTTCACGTGCGACGACTGCATATGAAGATACGACACGGCAATACCAATATTGCTGGCCGGGGTGATCTGATACTGGGCTCCCGTGCCAAATCGCCACTCATCCCCGGTGGGTAAAGTTAAGGCCACATCACTCTGACTCTCATACGGAGAGCTGTCGAACGCCACACCGGTATTCAGTCGCCACTGAGGTGTTGGACGATACTGCACGCCCACCGCGCCGTGCCACGTATCCTTCATGCGGCTGACGTTGTTCAGTTGCCGATCCCCAACGACGATTTGCGGGGCACCGAACTGGCTCCAGTCCTGCCAGCCGAGATCGCCCATAACCGACCACCGAGGGTTAATATCATGCACAAAACTGAGCATGATTTGCTGCGGCGCGCTGATTTGTGCCGACACCGGGAGGTCGTAGGCACCATTCTGTACTCGAGCTTTGCCGTTAACAGAGTAGCGATAGTTCGTCTCGCTGTTCCATGTAATACCGGCTCGCGTCTGGTCGGTCAGTTGCATGAGTAGCCCAAGCCGATAGCTCATGGCCCAGTCCTCATCATGCTGCCGATAGTCATCATCATTAACGTTGCGGGTCAGCGAGAAATAACCGTAATTAACGTTGGCGGACGCCCCTATTGAGAGTCGGTCGTTGAGCTTGTATGCCAGTGACGGACTGAGCGTCATTGCAACCAGGGTACTCTTTTTAATCAGCCTGTCGCCAGCCCAGCTACCGTAATCGATCCCCAGACCGTAATTACCGTAAAGCCCGATCCCGGCATAAAGATCATCGTTTATCTTCTGGCTATAAAAGGCGCTGGCATTCGGGATGGTTTTCATCACGTCGCCGGGGCTTTGATGGGCATGGTTATCCAGCTGGTTGTCGATGGAGCCATCCATAACCTGTAACCCACCGGTGACCATATGATCCGGCAGGCGCGTCATGCCAGCAGGGTTGGTCATGATTGTCGAGGCGTCCTGCGCACGAGCCGCCTGCCCTGCTCCGGCAAGCGCGGTATCTTCGGTGCCGGCTTCATAAAAATAGAGGGCGCTGGCATGGGCACTGGAGGCGGCAAATAAGCCCGCGCACAGGAGGAGTCGTGTTTTCATCTGCGATCCGGGAAATAAAAAATTTGCCGACAGATATAACAGGGGCGCCTGATGACGTAAAAAGGAAGAGGGTTTAATTTTAAATTATGCGTGGTTCAGCCCCTCTTAATATCTCTGACAATTCAGCGACGTCCGGAATACGACGCCGCTACGTCCTGCACCTGTAATACGCTCAGGTACAGGACGATAAAATCCAGGAATTTTGTTCAGGTTTATCCGGCCTTACTTATAATGCTCCAGATTGGTTTCCGGGCCCGTTCTGGCAATTTCCTGAGCTTTGCCGAAACTTTCAATCAGGCACTTATATTCCGGACAGACATGCTCTGCCAGGATCTCAGCAAAGCGAGAACCTTCCGCGCGGTTCCAGGTTCTCATTAATTCAGCGACAATGGCAAACGTATCGGTAGGGATCGCCCCCGCCTGAGCCACGCGCGCGATGGTGGTATCGGTCGCGATTTTGGACCAGTTCCCCGAGGCATCCACAACACAGTAAACCTTATACCCCTCCTGGACAGCGCTAACCGCAGGGAACGCCATGCAGACGCTGGTGAGCGTGCCGGCAATAATCAGGGTCTTTCTGCCCGTCTTTTCCACTTCCTTCACAAACGCCGGATTATCCCAGGTATTAATCTGCCCGGTGCGTGGAACATACACGGCATGGGGTGCATATTTGTGAATTTCCGGGATGAGCGGGCCATTGGGACCGTCAGGAACAGAGGCCGTGGTGATCACCGGGATATTTAAAAGCGTGGCAACTTTGGCTATCGCTGTCACATAATTACGAAGGTCTGGTACAGGCACATCACGTACCGTGTTAAATAAGCCACTCTGATGGTCGATGAGTAAAATTACAGCGTCATCAGTATCAATCATACCGTTTGTAGCAGCCATATTTCTTTCCTCATGATTTCTTTTACATTGCCGTCAACTCTCCCGGCTCCGCGATTTTACATGCACATGGTCAGGGTATAATGCATTGATAAATCATAATGAATAGTAGTCCGATCCGGTCTGAATACCGCATCATTTCAGGACAATTTCTGGCACGGTACGCTGAGCCATCGACGCTGACGGAAAGCCCTCGTGAGGAGAAGAGATCTTTACAATGCCGTTATGCGGCCATTCGTATTCGTTCGGCTGAAGGCAAGCGTTACTCACTACTGGGATCGCCCTTATCCTCCCGCATGGATTCGATAAACTCCCGTTGCTCCTCTGTGAGTTCAAGCTCATCCAGCAAGCGATCTAACTCTTCTTCAGGTGATTCCTTTTGGTTCTTTCTCTTCCCGGTAGCCATACTCACCCTTGAGTTATTAGGATTAATCTCAGGGTATCCAGGGTACAGGAAATGTGCAACTTAGCGTGTTATGCCATGGGTGATTCGTCGTTTAGCAGAAGAAGATTAAAAGCATAGCAAATCACCCTTTACGCATAAAAATTCAGTGTTAGCATGGAGGTGCTTAATTTTTTCCGGAGATAGCTATGCTGGACATAACTCATTTTGGGCTTTTCGCCCTGTCTGTATTTCTCCTTTCCGTTACACCTGGGCCTGATATAGCCTACGTGGTAGGTCAAAGCGTGGTTAATGGAAGACGAGCGGGAATTATCTCTGCCGCTGGAGTAGCATTAGGTAGTTGCACACATGCAATTGCAAGCGCTGTGGGATTAACCGCGTTGATAACAGCATCTCCGATGATGTTCACCATCATTAAGTCTCTCGGTGCGGCTTATCTGATGTATCTCGGTAGTAAGATGATTTGGGGAACGCTGACAAAGCAAACCACTAATCACAACGAAGCTGAACGCGTTAAGGCAAAAGCAACTCTGACGAGTCTACTTACTAAAGGTTTCATAACTACCTTAACCAACCCGAAGGTACTGTTATTCTTCATCTCCTTTTTCCCTCAATTCGTTGCGCCTGGAAGCGAGCACCAGACAGCTTCTTTTCTACTCCTGGGTATGACCTACGCATTGATCGCTTTTATGACTGATTTAACGTTCGCCGTACTTGCAGGTAGTGCAGCTGGAACCGTTTCGCAAAACAGAAGGTTGCAGAAAATACTGGATAGAATTGTTGGTGTAACATTCATTGGATTAGGGCTCAGGTTGGCGTTTACACGCCGTTAAGAATATGGGGCGTTCAGCCCCTTATTCTTTGGGATAAGAAAATTCAGCAGTGACTAAATGTGACCCTGATTTATCAGATTGGACGTCATACGCGAAGTTATACCGCTCTCCAGGTGCAAACTTAAATCCGAACACAGGAAGACACCCGCCCTTTTGAACATACACGGGCTTGTCATCAAAAATCTTGTGAAGAGAGTCGCTATTATCACTGTTGATTTGGATAGCAGTGATCCGTTCCTGTGGCTCCAGTGGTGACACCACACAAACTTGATTATCTTTGATAAATGCCGTTGTAGATTCACGATCTACCATTCGATCACCAGGCCCAGGGCATCCCGTCAAGAGGAATACAACACCCAGCAACATTTTGTTCTTCATGTTTAACACCCCTTCCCTGTTACGATTTTTTGGTAAAGCGAAGGGACATCCTGCAACTTATCTACGCCTCTGTACATCCCCATGCGCCCAGGCCTTTGATAATAAGACCACTTACTAATCCCATAAACCAGCAGTAACCAGTAATCAGCTAAAATAGAGGCTTGCTGCTCAAGAGAGTAATCAGTGAGCTTTTCTTTATCCAGCCTGTAGGTATATTCAGCAGCCCAGCTAAACGCACCCCGCATTCTCACCCATTGCCCGTGTTGGTGTTGCCAGACATGCCCCAATTCATGGATGAAAACATATTTATCTTCAACAAAAACCGAGTTTGCGGAAAAGTCTTCCCTGTACATCTGTTTTCTGTACCACAACTCCCCGTTGGGAGTCATCGCGTAGCTCTGTTTCTGGAGGCCGAACGGTAAATAGCTGTCGCAATGAATCCAGACACGGCTATACACTATCGAATCACCGAACACTCTGCGAGCCATTGCAATCTCGCCTAAGGTCATCCGGCGCAATGTTCCTTCCTCTGCATATGCGCTCATAAACTATCCTCCTTGTATGATTTATCTACATCGTAAAATCATAAGTCGAAATAGTCTATACGCGAACATTAGCCATTTATTAAACACAGTGACGGTGCAAACACTACTCCCCGTTGGTGATACAGCAACAAGCGGAGCCGTTAGGCGACAACATCAGACCGTCAGAGGGATCACACCTTATCAGGATAACCGTGTACCCTTGCGGGAGCGTGGCTGAAACGTTAATAAAGCCTACAGGTCGTTTGTAGTTATGGTTATTACGTGGCTCATAAGGCGCACATCGGGCTTAAATGCGTCTGAGCAATCTGTCGATGACATAACAATACCAGTGTGGCTTTTTCTTCACGTTTTGCTATCGCGGTGTGAGGATGCAACTGACACCAACGCTGAGTTATCTTGTCTTCTCACCATGTAACTTAGCGTGACAGTTACCAAGGGCGGATCACGATGGCATAACTCATAGGCGGCTAAAACAGATAATTATTTAAGCTGCTGATAGAGAATGATTTTAAGGCGTTCGTACGAGGGGAGAGATCTGGAGCGGGCGAAGGGAATCGAACCCTCGTATAGAGCTTGGGAAGCTCTCGTTACTCCATCCCGACATTGTACATATGGCTGTACCTGATGGCGTGATTTTAGAGGATCGAAATCATGTCTATCAAGAACAATCAGTATCTTTTTCAAAGTCATTCGGGCGTATGGATCTTTCAGGTCTTTGTACCTGCATATATGCGTCACCTGTTCGACAATAAACGGGCATGGCGAAAATCCACAGGGACAAAGGACATACTTAAGGCTCGCCACTTCAGAAATCACATGTTGATTGAGTTCAACAACCTGAAAGCCCTGTTGAATCCTGATCGCGAAGACATTCGCATCCAGAATGCGATCAGCACTCTCCATACCACAATCAAACAGGCCAAGAGTGCACCTGTAGCAATCTCCCCTATCCCAACGTTGGCAGTCATCCGTGATGAATACATGACGGTCTACAGTGAGCGCCGGGCATTTTCCACACTCAGCAAATCAGCCCGAGCGGTGGAAGTGTTTCTCCAGAGTATCGGTAAAGTTGATATTAGTCTGAACAAGATAGGACGCAGAACGGTTACAGACTTCATCGAAGACCAACAGAAAAAGGCAGCTCCGCAGACCGTGCAAAACTGGTTAACCTCTTTGGGGAGTCTGTACGAGTTCGCCAAACGCCGCTACGACGCGATACCAGACAGTAACCCGTTTCACGGTCATAACCTCGAAGCACGTCGCACGATAGAAAGTTATCAGCCGTTTGAACCTGAACAATTGCAAACACTTGTCAGAGAAGCGGATGACGTTCTACGCGATGTCATACTGATTGGGCTGTATTCAGGAATGCGACTTGATGAGATCGCCAGCATCAAGCGGGATGAAATTGTAATGTTGGAGGGTGTCAGATGTTTCTTTGTCAGCAAGTCCAAGACTGTAGCCGGGGTGCGGTATGTTCCGATCCACTCGCTGCTGATGGGGATTGTTGATAAGCATCTGGCAAATAACAGCGGTGAATATCTTCTGGCTCAGTCTAATAACATCATTCGGAAGGATGGTAAGCGGGGTCCGTGGTACAGCCAAAAGTTTACCCGGCTACGTGACAGCACATTGCCAACCGCTACAGATCGGCAATGTTTCCACAGCTTACGGGGAATGTTCATCACCTGCTTAGACCGTGCAGGGGTGCCAGAACAACGTATCGGGGCCATAACCGGACACACCGAACAGAAAGCGAAAACCGAAGCATTCAGAACCTACAGCAAAGGCGCGGGGATGAAGGAACTATCAGAGTATGTGGAGTTAGTGAGTTACGAGGGATTATAAAACGCAGATACAAAAAAGCCGGGGGCTACCCGGCTCTCTAGGCTGCGATTTCTTTTATAGATAAACGATAGGCTTTAGCGTCAGCAATCCACATTTGAATCGCTTCTTGATTATCCCAATTCGCGTGCGCTTCATCATCAATAAAGTCGACGACAAAGTAATAGCGAACCAAGTTATGGACAAAGTATGAATATATAATGTAACTGTTGCTAGTACACTTCCACTGGATGAGAGGATCACCAGCATCATCTTCCCAAATGCTGTCTTCTTGACGCACATGGAGATGGCTTAGCCCTTCTTGCCTTTGATAGAAAGGGCTTGTCTCGTCAACATTTGCCCTGTCGCGTCCAAACAATCCGGAGATTGAAGCATAGCTTTGTTGCATCTTGTTACTTGGGCGGGGTTGTTCTGAGTCGTCGCTTTTGCGCTTGTAATCTTCAAACTCTTGATAAAAAGGCAAAAAATCGCCGTCATTGGCGAGTTTTTCACAACATTTTACATCAATTGCAAGCGGCATGAACTTTGCTAAACTCCGCTAAGCGAGCATCAGTTTTTTCAGAGCTATTACGAGCAACATCTCTTGTGGTCTTAACAAGAGCGAGCATTGCAGCCCTGTCCATACCAGTAGATACGGGTCTTACTTTTGCTTTTGTCATTTTGTACCTCCTGCTTTCTGGTACGTGTCTTTGCAACTTATTTGTTTATGAGCACAGATTAAGCAACCCACGCCAGAGTGTCAAGTAAATGCGCGAAAAACAAACACAATGATTCTTTTGACAACAAAAATCAACATATTGATTATTAACAATTTTTATTCTTTCTTAACTTCAACAGGGCTTCACTGATTGCCTTCTCAAGCCCGTATTGCTCAACGTCCATCATGAACGAAGAGCGCGGAACCTTCAGGAACCGACACACAGCGCTAACGTTCAGAAAATCTAAAACGCGCTCGTCTGCGACAGTCAGCAATGGGAAACCGTTATTCGTCTGGAATTGAATTTTCATAGTAATCACCTCTTCTTTGCCTCGCCTTTTCAGGCCATTCTTCACGGCGGGGCCAATTGGTCAGCCCCAAAATCCGCTGTGTTACGCTGCGTCGTTCGTCAGTTTTGTAACGAAATCCGGACGGTACACAACAGGCAAGATGGAACTTTCCGCGAATAGCTCCACGTTCTTAAACTTGTCCTGTACGCTCCAGATACGGAAATCAACCGGATCAGCAAATGCCAGATCAAGATTGCGGCTGGTAGCCGTTGCTACATAACCGAAAGGTAGAGCAATATCAGAGGACAGTGGGCGGCTGAAACGTGGAACCAGGAAGGATTCATCCGGACCAATTCCGTAAAGTGCCTGATCCGTGACCTCCACTACTCGAACATTTTCAATGATGAATGTTGAGAATGCCGGAAGCACTTCTTTATTAAACAGAACATCACGATCAAGCACACCGAACTGAACATTCTGGCGCACGTCTGGGTGATACTTAATGCCACGATAAACATTGCTACCTGCAAACAGGATAAAGCCGTCAAGCTGACCAGCAAGGCCCCCCCATGCGCACTTTAGCAGCGGTTACAGCATCATCGAGGCTGCGAAGTGGGTCACCAGCGCTAACGCTGGTTTTGATCGTTCCGGTTGCCTGTTGGTATCCAAATTCATCTTCCCAGGAAATGATCGGCTGCTGGGTGTAGGTCGCTTCGACGGTATTACGAAAAAGCGCATCAGCAAAAATCCGCTCACGGGTACGCATGTACTTATCGTGCATTGCGACAGCAGAAGAAGTGACCGCATCCATTACAGACATTTGCAGGTCGGAACCTGGTTTGCGGTATGGTTGCACGTCTGCCGCTGTAATACGGTCCTGATAAGCATAAAGCGGAGCTTCGATCAGGTGATTGCTAGAGCTACGCTTAGGAATGCTGGACCACTCTGAGCCGTAACGGTTTACAGAGCTTGCCACCTTCTGGGCGACTTCATCAATGATATCAAGGCTCACCTTTGGACTAGCCGAAGTCTGTCGATCATTGAAAACATTAAGCGTGGACAGCAAAGTGTTCTTTGCATCCATGTTAATAAAAGTATTGGTGTAATCCGCGTAGCTGAAATTGGTTGATAGTCCCATGTTGTCTTCTCCTTATTATTATTCTGCGTCCGGTGCGCTAGTACGGATTGCGCCCGTTTTGGTGAGTGCGGCAATAGCATTAGCGCCAGCGGTAGCGCCCATAACAGCGGTGATGGTGTCTTGTTTGATGTAAATCCCGCGATCAGCAACGATGATATGAGCAGCATCTTCCGCCCTGTGGTGGCTCAGGACCAGCAGGCAGTCATCACCAGAGACATAAGCAGCTCCAGTGCTGGTAATGCAACTACCCGGCTGGACTTCTACAGCTAGATCGACAGTAATAGTCTTGCGGTCAAAATTCGGATCGGCTGCATACGCGATCACGTCATTGTAAGAGCGCTCAAGGCTTCCCATTTTCATATAATTAACTCCCGTTAAATTTCACATAGCTATGTAAACAAAAGGCCAGCGCCTGCTTGAGCCGTAAACGGCGACAGGGCCAGCCTTTCGAATTGTTCCGATGAAAAAAGTGACCGGACGGAAAGAGGTCCGGTGTGGATTTCACTGGTAGGAATAAGGAGGCGGCAACGCTCCAAAGAATGGGTAAGGAAGCCCAAAAACGTTGCCACCTGATGCCGTTAGTGTCCGGCTGACAGCCTGTCGAGGAGGACAGGACTTTTGGCAAATCCACCTTGGGTGGAAATCTTTTCTGGAGTACACCCAGCGGCTATGGCGTAGCCTTTCTGTGAGAGTGCAGGTCATTGGATGTACTTTAGAAAAGAGGCTCTGAACGGTGTCACAGAGCCTGCTTTATATTTCGTAAGGAGAAGGAATGACAACGGCTGTTGTACGCACATACAATTCAAATCATCACCCTATGCAATTATTTTATCACGAATAATTATCATTTACAACAAATTTCACGAGAGCTCTTTGATTTATCGCTAAATTTGATACATGCGCATTGCGGTGTTGAGATAGGGGCGACGAATTCGCCGCCCTCTGTTTCATCATTGAGCAATACCAAGGATCATGTTGTTCTGTGCCTGCTCATAGCTCCTCAGCTTTGTATCAATCAGACCATTAATCGCACCATCATTAACGTTAACATCAAGCGGTGAGAGTTTAATCTCAGCCTGTCCGGTCACACTGACAGGGATCGGTTGTCGCTGCGTCATGCTATCAATTGTCGGAACCGTGAATGTTGGTTTCTGGGGTGTCAGATAGTTCAGGCCAGGAACATTCAACGCTAGCGCTGGATCGTAATACGCCGTGCCTGAGCCGATATTGCTCGGAGCGGAACTATCCAGCCACGGGTAAATCTGCTTAAGCGTTTGACCGATGCTACGTGGATCAAATCCTGTCTTTTCCTTAATCCAATCGGCGGTGCTATTTGCAGAGTCATCCACAACGGTGTTGTAGACTGCATCCGGCAGTGTTGCACCCTCGTTGACACGTTGGCCCACCCTTCCGGCAAATGACAACATATCAGCAGTCGCTTGGCCTATGGCTTTCCCAAAACTATCCATAATAGGAACGAGGCCCGCCATACCTTTACTTAGGTTGTCGGTATTGGTTGCGTATTCTCCAAGGCCAGATGTGAAACCGCTGGAAAAAATATCACTCAACGAATTACTGATCCTGGAATATTCAACAGAGAGAGCACCCAAACGGTTTAACTGTTCCTGCTGCGCGTCTGACAGGGCGTAACCATTACGGGCGAGGTCATCCATGCGTTTCTGAACAGCATCACCACCATCAGCAAAGGCGGGTAAAACCTTGCTCGCGTCGTTGATACTCTCGCCGAATGCAGCTAATTCTTTATCGGAAAATCTGAACGTTTTTTGGAGATCTTTGAGGTACACAAGGAACGTATTGAAATCGAGCCGGTCCAGTTCCTTAACAACGCGCTTCGCCGTCGCTGCATTGGATTTGCCATCGATGGCATTGATAAGGTCGCCTAGTTCACCACCACCGGACAACGTCGCCTTGCCGCTCTTGTCGGTCTTCCAGACTCCGTTAGCCGTTAACTGGCCCACCTTATCTCTAAAGTCGGCTTGGAAATCCAGCATCTTGTCAGGCGAGACATTAAAGCCGGTTTTGTTAGCGACAACATCACGCACGGCTTCATATTCCAGACGTGAAATACCCTGCGACTGTAGAGCCTTCATCTGTTGGTTGCGTTCTAAACTCCCTTGTAAGGTCTGACCAACACGAGCAACACCCATTGAGCCAATCAGGGCACCACCTGCAATTACACCAGTGGCAGCAAGGCCACCATAACCACGTTCGCTACGTTCACGGGTCAGACGTTGAGCATTGATGCGCCCTGCTCGCTCGGCTTTCGCTTTATCTTTAACAATCTGGCGGTTAATACGCGCCTGGCGTCTGGTTTCCAGAGTCGCTTTAGCAAGTTCATGGCGCATTTCTGCGATGGTATAACGCTGCTCGGCGTACCCCTTAGTGGCCTCTTTAATGGCCTGCACCGCTTTCATTTTGTCAGCCAGGGATGCAGCTTCGATATGGCTGATCGTCAAGCTTGCCCTGCGGAGTGTATCGTGAGCGGTGATTTGTCGTTTAAAAGCCGCCTCTTTCTCACGCTGGCGCTTCTCCTCCAGGGCCATCGCCTTTTTGGTGGCTGCGATGTCAGCAGCAACAGCGCCGTGACCACGGTTCATTGCGTCAGTCTGACGGGAAACAAGACCAGGATCGTAATGTTGACCGCCCAAGTTTGGGTTGTAGATCATCGCTCGTGATCTGGCTGCGGCCTGCACTTTTGCAGATATTGCTGCTAAACGGGCATTTTGACGTGCTGCCTGTTCCTGTTGGGATAACTGGCGAGCCTGTAATGAGGTCATTTTATTGGCATGAGCAACTGCATCCCGTTCCATTTTGGCTTGAATCTGAGCTTGTTTCTGCTGCTGTTTTGACAGTTGTTCAGCCTGGCGTAGCTTCGCTGTCTGGGCTTTCGCTGCGGCTAGTGCTGATTTGCCTTCACTCTTAGCGGTCCGCTTCTGGGCCTTCTCAAGCGCTTTAGCTGGTTTCTCATGAGCAGCCTTAAGCGAAATTATCTTCTTTTTGGCTTTTTGATATGAGGCATCGTCTGTGATCCAGGAGATTTCATTAACGGTGCTGGTAACAATCTTATTGGTCCCACTCATTACACCCCCTGCTGCTTGATGATATTGCCGTATCGACTAGGATCGGATTTTGCGAGTGCAGCAGCCGCTGCTTTAGCTTTCGCCAGCATTTCAGGATCGATGTGGTCAGCGGTATGTGAGACAACCGGACGGCTATCAGCACCCAAAGATTTTTTAATCTGTTGTTCAGCACCAAAGGTGTCTCGCATTGGTGAGAGGGCTTCGCCCCGTTTATCCGTGGGGGTGTCAGACGAGGCTGATTTGAGCAACTCCGGATGTTGATCCAGAAAGTTGTCGGTGACGCTCTTCAGATTGTCCCGCGCCTTTTGGAGTTCGTATTCCTCCGGTGTCATGCCGTGCATGGCGGCAAACAGAGCATTTTTAATGCAGTTCAATGTCATTTTTATGGTGTCTCCAAAGTAGGATCAGCCCATCACGGACGCAGCGATACGCCAGCCAGACAACGGGCAGGTAAGAAAGGATTGCTTCAAAGTTCATTGGCTCCCGATGTGGGATTATTTGGATTGGCGATCCGGTCACAAAGTGATGAACGTTAACGCTCACCCTAACGGGCCTTACGCTTAGTGCGCTTCTTCTTCACTGTCGGCAGCTTGCAGATATTCGCGAACACGTCTGGGTAGTAACCCAACATTTCAGCGTCAGTGATCCCGGCGTTATGCAGGTAATATCTCAGGCTGACGTATGACAGACCATCGCAACGCTTGCGGATCTGTTCCGGGTGCATCCGATGTGACCACATTTCACAGACAAATTCTGTCCGGGCTGTCGGTGTCATCATCGCCCAGGTCACCGCTTGTTTTTGACGTGCGAGCCGCCAGACTTCAGCGAACGGCAGATCTAGGGTATTTGCGACAATATGCGGTGAAAATCCACGATTAAGCAATAAACGTGCTTTGCGTTGTGTTTCCGGATCGGAAAGTTTGGATCGGGATTTATATGTCGGTTTCTCCAGAATGGAGAACAGGCGGGATAGCTGGATTTCTTCTTCGGCGCTCAGGCCGTTGGCAACATCACACAATTATTCCTCCAATTGCTAAAACGGTTCGTGATCATTAAATTCAAGCTGCTCATCCTCTTGCTGCTGCGGGGTATTAGTAGCCTGTTTCGCTTCGGTTGCTCTTCGCGCCTGCTGCTGTTTGTAATAAGCATCAGGACCGGATGAAGTATCGTTAGCGGCAGACCTCGATCCTTTGTATCCATCGCTCTGGATGATTCTGATATGGCTCTTTATCAGATCTGTTATCGCACCAGGTTTTGCTATCCCCCACATCGCACCATAGGCCATAAATCCTTCATCGTCGTAACCTTCTACCCAGTTGTTGAGGGTATCAAGATCGGCATAGTACCGTTCGTTCACCGCATCATTAGCGGAAACATCATCATGCCGATCGCTATGAATGTCAGGTACACCGTCTCGTTGTTCAGCATTGCCCTGATCAGATTCGTCATCGCCTTTTTTCTCCTCGTTTTTTGGCTGTGCTGTTTTTTTCTTTTTAGGCGTTCCGCGCGGCTTCTTCTTCTCCAACTCACGGATGAGCATCCCTTCAGCAAGTGGCCCGCCACTCATCTTCTCTGGACCATAGAAAATGAGGTTATCCGCGATCTTCTCCAAGGGGATCACAGTGTGGTGATAACGGTCGTATCCATAATCCTTTTGTTTTTGTTTCACTGAGTTGACAAGGCCGATGGCGTTCAGCACATCTATAAATTTTTTAACGGTGCGTCGATCCATTCCATGAAAATGGAGGCCTATACTCTCGAGGGATTCGAAAAACTCCAGTTTTTTATTGCTATAGCTCTCGTACTGATCACGCATGTACCCGTAAATACCTGCTATCTCTTTGAAACTTTTGATTTCTTCCCCAGTATCCAGGCGCACAATATGCGTTGCGAACTGAAGACGTTTAAAATTTGTGAAATAAAACTCAGTATCGTTTGTACTCATTCGTTTCTCCGTTAGGTTTCGCCTTGCTGGCTAATGCTGGTTTGATGTCTGGTATGTTGTCGAAAATGTTTGCGGCCTTCTCCAAAATCTCGTTGCAGAGCCGCGCGAGTGGCTTATCTTGACGGATGGCCTCAGCCAGTAGAGCTTGATAAACGTGCTGCTGGAATTTGATATTCATGCAAGTTGTCCTCCTCGATTTGGGTACAAAAGAAACCTCGCCAGTGGTCGCCCAGAAGGCGAACCGGCTCATGTTTTGTTCAGTGTTGTTAGGCTGCGGTTGCGGTCGGGAATTCACCCGCACAGGTGTAACCGTAGGATTCCAGACGTTCCACACCATCAGTGGCGATCAAGAGTAGGATCACCTGCTCCGGTGTCAGGTCCAGATTGAGTTTTTCACGATATAGAGTGCGGTAACCCTGGAGTACTGGTGCCAGGATTTCAGTCAGGCTGTAACCCTCGGCGTATTTCTCGCTTAGCGGCTTAAGCACAGTTTTAAACGCTCGCGCCTGCTTCGCCTTCTTCCGTTCCTGTTTCAGAATTTGCAAGCAGACGGCGATCTGTGGGAAGCGAGCATGAACAGCATCCGCGCCACCGTTCCTACTAATGAAGGCCCATAACGCGGACTTGGTGTATTTGCCGTTCAGGATGAGATCAGCGATCTGCTCGCCTGTCATAGTGGTCAGGTCGAGACGTTGGGATTTCGGTTTATTCATTGGGTTCTCCGTTTTTGTTAAAATTATTAGCGGAGGTCTTTTTGTACCAATTTTGTATTGCCGTGAGATTGACAAGGGATGTCGTGATGACGGCAGAATTATTCGAGGATTCGTAGGAAAATCATTACCCTACCTATCTATTATATCAGTTTTCACTTCAAAAAGAAAGCTTTATTTTAGCAAACTTTATAATACCTCATCATCAACTTATCAATTCCCGAAGTCTTTGTCAATAGGGCTAAATCGCTCTGTAACGAGTTCTGCGGGACTTGTCACCATAGGAGTACATACTCATCACCACCACCATTTAAACGCCGTAGAGAGGCGTTGAGGAGGTCAGTTAGTTAATCCGCGCCGCCCCGGAGTGAACCGGACAGATGCAAAGCAGTCCTCTACGCCGTGCTCCGATCCACATAAGGCGAACAAGTTCGCAGCTTCCACACAGAGTGAGAGCGTAGCTCTCTGGCGTAGCCTGTCAGGTTACCCGAGTCACAGAGCGTAGCGATGCAGAAGCATCACTCTTTAACACCCAACAATTGAACGCAGGTTCAATCTATCTTCTGGTTTTCTTCTTTATTTTATTAATGTACTAACTTTGTACATAGGTCTTTTAGGTTTTAAAGACCTTGTTTTGATTTTAATTTATATGATTAGTGTACAAATTTTGCTAAAAGCCATGTACAAACTTTGCTAAAGGATCTACCCGAGACACTATGCTATCCCTACTCGAAAATCGTGCAGGTATCACCGGGTGAGAATTTTCCAAGTCATCCACGCGACGAACGCACCGATGAAAACTTCTGGTTTGATATGTCCGCGTCATGCTTCAATGGCACAACCAACGGCAACACCTGAGGCGGTCCAGACACCTGATCCGCTCCGAGAATTGATCATCTCCCTCCCCCGCTTTCATCTGAAAGTACCGACCATTCTCCGCGCTGGCTGAAGATTGGCAACCCTATACTGGTTTTCTGTGAAAATTTGGTGGATGATCTTTAACATAGGCTATCCTGCGAACAAAATAGATTAAATGCACCTCAAATAGCCTATAATCCGTAGTTAATCATGCTGAAGTGGTCGCTAAGCGTACAAAACACAAGTCTGTACCTATGAGCGTTATGGTGTGGTGAATGCAGCGAAGCCAGTAATGGTGCGGCCTAGGCAGATCTGTCATCTGTGGCGCAGCTAAACACAATCACCGATCCGCTCTCCAGACCGAAAAATAATAATTTCTCGTGCAAAATCAATGAAAAATCGTCCATTCCTGGGCCTGTGAGAGCCTCTCAGCGGGGTGCTGTGATATGGGTGATTCAGTCACGATTGTGTGAAGATAACGCCGCTACGGGCTTCTGGTGAAGCGTAGAAGGGATTGGTGGGTGGGCTGTTTACATTGTTGTGGGAAATGGTACGAAACAGTGGCGGCCTGGCTCGGTGAATATCGCCAGGTGATGATAGTCCTTCACCCCGTTGTGGTAACGTCGCCGTTGTAGCCCTGTTTCTGCTGGCGAATAGAAAGATGTGCTTTTATGGAATTTGATGCACTGGCGACTTCAAAGGCCTGAAACCTGAAATTATGTGGTGACCAGCCAAACTCATCCAAAATCCTTGAACAAGAGAACTCCCCTCACATCCTCCCGAATGCTTTCCTTCTGTTGATGAAATCGCTGTTGTGTACCCCGCTTCGCATCAACGCTCCGAAAAGCAATACCTGACTATTTTAGTCAAGTACGCGTAAGGACCATTATGTTAAATAGAGCATAAGATGAACAGCAAAAGGCCCTGCTGTGTCAAGTTTTCCCTGAGATGATGCTCAACGGGGTAGCGTGGTGTAGTACGACGCTGTGTGTGGCGGCCCTATGATATTTAGGGAAAAAAATAACTTTTTGGATCACCTTATACTTTTTCAGCTTGGCACATTTCCAACATTCTCATAATGATGTAATGTGCCATCATTGCTCATTTCTTTAGCTGAATTAGACATGACCAAAAAAAGAACACCAATATCATCGGATTTGTCAGCACAAATCTTATTCGCATCTGATAGAACATGTTGTGTCTGTAACATCAGGGGTAAAAGGGTACAAATTCATCATATCGATGAAGACCCAAGCAACAATGCCTTCGAGAATCTAAGTGTGCTCTGTTTCGATTGCCATGACGAAACACAAATAAGAGGAGGTTTTGGGAAACATTTGACAGCATCGGTAGTTAAAAAATATCGTGATGACTGGTTAGTACGGGTTAAGCAACGTCGAGAAAAAGCTGATAGTTTTGCCATAAGTAAGGTAATTGGCGAGAGTTTTACTGAGGAACCTCCAATGCTTATTTCCCCTTCCGATAATGACCTCTACGCATATTTGGACTCACTTCCAGCAATTCGCCGTGAACTATTGTCCCAGGCTCAGCCAGATTGGGACACTGGGATTACCGCTGTGATGAATCAAGCAAATTATGACTATATCGATGGTTTACAAGGGATCCTTGTAGGATTAGCGAAATTCTACTCCCCAAACGCATTCGACAATCAAGAACCTC
Organism: Enterobacter cloacae complex sp. P18RS; assembly: GCF_014982105.1. Taxonomy (NCBI): domain Bacteria; kingdom Pseudomonadati; phylum Pseudomonadota; class Gammaproteobacteria; order Enterobacterales; family Enterobacteriaceae; genus Enterobacter; species Enterobacter cloacae complex sp. P18RS. The sequence goes on from NZ_JADCKV010000017.1 coordinate 86,115, forward strand.
ATGAGTTTTTCTCAGAGATAATTTCTAACCGCTATCGTTGGCATCGTGCGCAGCTTGAACCAGATGGACCAGGGACAGGTGGAACGATTATTACTACCTTGCTTGGTGGTTCAGTCTCTGCTGACGTAGAAAAAATGATAGAAGAAATGGTGTCATCATTAATCGGCTATAACGATGATTATAGCCTAAAGCACTGGTTAAGGCTTTGGAATAACTCATCTCAGAGTTAATTAATTTTGAACCATGTCATTAAATTAGATTGAACAAATTAGGTTTAGGTGCAATCCACGAGGGGGATTGTGAAAATGAAGAAGATTTTACTATGTGTTGTGGCCCTGCTGCCGCTATCGGCTCATGCAGGAAAAATCACCATGAGCAACCCTGACAAACAAGAGTTAAAGGGCGGGAAACTGCTATGTATTTACGAAAACAGCATTTATCTGTTTACGCTGGTGACTCGCTCGCAATCCTGCCCGTACTCGAAGACGTTCCAGACTGAAGACAACGAAAAATAAAAAGTAAGGGTAGTCCCCTATAATTAGGGGGATTTTTTGCCTTGTTTATGGTAATAATCTTTCCAGAATTTCATCGGTGATTCTGCGCAATAATCGGACAACTCTTTGTAATCAGACTTAAACTGAGGGAGATTTTTAGCCAATGTTATTTGCTTAGGTAATGCACCTGTACCATCACCAATAACTTTAAACGTCATTGCACCACGCTTTCTATCCTCGTTAATTAATTCCAATGCTGCAACAGTTTGCATTCTGCCTTCATGCAACTGCTTCAAATAAAACTTCCGGTTAAAGAAGAAATCACGGAATGTTGGTGCGTCGGCTTCAAGCCTGATATCCCATGTAAGCGGTAGAGCGTCACAGATTTTTTCACTCATCAATTCACCGCTCGCGCTTCCGTCCTCAGATGCCTCCATACTCAAAGTCATTTTTGGTTGTGAAGGATCTAATCCTAATTCCCCACTGTCCGCTAAGTATTCAGCATTTGTAGACCATTGACCTGTTAAAAATTCGCTATCGTAAATATATGTCTTCTTCAATTCCTTATATGACGAAGGAATTTTCACTAGGCTATCTAAAGCGCCGCTGAAACTGGTCAGAAACCCCGCAATGTAGATCAGCGCGTATTTACCCCATTCAAGCTTTTTCATAGACACTCTGTATGAGAAATTTTTAAAGATTTTACGCAACCATATGATTTTATACAATAGAATCCATAAAGCCCCGTTAGTGGTAAGGAGATAAACGGAGCGTAGCGACATCATCAGATTGTCAGAGGGATCACACCTTATCAGGATGCTCGTGTACCTTTCGGAGCGTGAGCGAAGCGCTGGCAGAGCCTGCATGTCGTGTGCAGGTACGTTTACCACTTTTCACCTGTTTACGTGGTTCATACGGCCACACATCGGGCTTAAATGCGTGTGATCAATCTGTTTCGGGAGATATGCCGGGTATGCGGCTTTTTGTTCGTTGTTGTACTGTCGCGGTAAGAACTTGGAACCACCGCCAGCGTGATGATATGCTCCCTTGTACCACAGACCAATCACGCGACAGGTGCGGGCGTAGAACAATGGGTAGTTTAAGTTGTACCTGCTAAAGCGGGGCAACGTAACTAACTGATAAATCATAACTTGTTGATTTATCAGGAGATTGGAGCGGGCGAAGGGAATCGAACCCTCGTATAGAGCTTGGGAAGCTCTCGTTCTACCATTGAACTACGCCCGCTTTGAGGTGCGTAAGGCATTATAGACCTTACGCCTCTTCATACAAGCCTTTACCCCACTAAGTGGCGATTAAATAATCACTTAGCACTTCGGCTTACTGCCCTGCGCCGGAAGATAACGCTGCGGATCGATGGCCGTGGCCTTATAGCGGATCTGGAAGTGCAGCTTGACCGTATCCGTCCCGGTACTGCCCATGGTCGCAATCTTCTGCCCCGCCTTCACGTTCTGCCCGTTATTGACCAACATCGTGTCGTTATGCGCATACGCCGTAATGTAGTCCTCACCATGCTTAATCATGATCAGGTTACCGTATCCACGAAGCTGGTTACCGACATAGACCACCTTCCCGGCCCCTGAAGCGTAAACCGGTGTGCCGCGTGCGGCAGCGATATCAATACCTTTATTGCCACCTTCCGAGAGCGAGTACGGCGCAACCACTTTTCCGCTTGCAGGCCAGATCCAGCAGCGCTGACCGACCGGCGGCCAGGATGATTTAGGCACCTGATAGGATGGCGTGACTTTGGCTGTTTTACGCGTTGAGGACTTTTTCCCTGAGGAGGAACCGCCGTTAACCTTGAGCTTCTGCCCTACCTCAATAGTATACGGTGGAGAAATATTATTCAGGCGCGCCAGCTCCTTCACGCTGGTTCCCGTGGCGCGTGAGATGCGGTAGAGCGTGTCCCCGCGCTTAACGGTATAGACTGCACCGGAATAACTGCCCATATCCGAAGATTTACTCCCCGAGCATCCTGCTACAAGTAGCGTCAGCGTCAGGCAGAAAACGGCAATGATCGGGTTTCTCGTCAGGCTTCCTGCAAACAAAACAGCTCCTCGGTCAGCGTGAATGGCGCACTATGATAGCAGCCCAAACTGATGCGGGTCATGCCCTTTTCCGCTCTGTGGGCCAAACCGTTCGCATAAGAATGCAGTATAATAATTCCGCTGATGGTGCTGAACCATTAAGCATTTTGGCACTGGAGCATCAATGAGTATTCAAGAACACGTTATTTTGGTAAATGACCAGGGAAAAGTGATTGGCACTCAGGAGAAGTACGCCGCTCACACGTCACACACCCCGCTACACCTGGCCTTCTCTTCATGGCTGTTTAACGCTAACGGAGAATGTCTGATCACCCGTCGCGCCTTAAGTAAAAAAGCCTGGCCCGGCGTATGGACCAACTCCGTTTGCGGTCATCCACAGGCCGACGAAGCGACAGAGCAAGCGATTATCCGCCGCTGCCGCTTTGAAGTCGGCGCCGAAATCACAGACATCACCCCCATTGCCCCGGAGTTCCGCTACCGTGAAGCCGACCCGTCAGGGATCGTTGAAAACGAAATCTGCCCGGTCTATGCCGCCCGCGTAACGAATACCCTCGCAATCAATGACGATGAAGTGATGGAGTATCAGTGGGTGGAGCTGGACGCGCTATTCCGCGCGCTGGACGCCACACCGTGGGCATTTAGCCCGTGGATGGTGCAGGAAGCGAACACCGCGCGTGAAAAACTCAGCGCCTTCGCGGCGCAATAAAAAAGCCCCGGCGATAAACGCACGGGGCTTTTTTTACGTCTTAACGGCTTATTTCACCGGACGCATCGCCGGGAACAGGATCACGTCGCGGATGGTGTGGCTGTTGGTGAACAGCATCACCATACGGTCGATACCAATACCCAGGCCAGCCGTCGGCGGCAGGCCGTGCTCCAGCGCGGTCACGTAGTCTTCGTCGAAGAACATCGCTTCGTCGTCGCCTGCCGCTTTCGCGTTAACCTGATCCTGGAAGCGCTGCGCCTGATCTTCTGCATCGTTCAGCTCGCTAAAGCCGTTACCGATTTCGCGGCCACCGATGAAGAATTCGAAGCGGTCAGTGATTTCCGGGTTCTCGTCATTACGACGCGCCAGGGGAGACACCTCCGCCGGGTATTCGGTGATGAAGGTCGGCTGAATCAGGTGCGCTTCGGCCACTTCTTCGAAGATCTCGGTCACGATACGACCCAGGCCCCAGCTCTTCTCAACCTTGATACCGATGCTTTCAGCGATCGCTTTCGCAGAGTCGAAGTTATCCAGATCCGCCATGTTGGTTTCCGGACGGTATTTCTTGATCGCTTCGCGCATGGTCAGTTTTTCGAACGGCTTGCCGAAGTCGAACACCTCTTCACCGTAAGGCACCTGGGTGGTGCCCAGAATGTCCTGCGCCAGTGTGCGGAACAGAGATTCGGTCAGCTCGATCAGATCTTTGTAATCCGCATACGCCATATAGAGTTCCATCATGGTGAACTCTGGGTTATGACGTACGGAGATACCTTCGTTACGGAAGTTACGGTTGATCTCAAACACGCGGTCGAAACCGCCAACCACCAGACGCTTCAGGTACAGTTCCGGCGCGATACGCAGGTACATGTCCAGGTCCAGGGCGTTGTGATGGGTGATGAACGGACGGGCAGAGGCACCGCCTGGGATCACCTGCATCATCGGGGTTTCTACTTCCATAAAGTCGCGGTTAACCATGAACTGGCGAATACCGGCCATGATCTGGGAGCGAATTTTGAAGGTCTTACGGGATTCATCGTTAGAGATGAGATCCAGGTAACGCTGACGATAGCGCGCTTCCTGATCCTGCAAACCGTGGAACTTGTCCGGCAGCGGGCGCAGGGCTTTGGTCAGCAGACGCAGTTCGGTGCAGTGGATAGACAGTTCACCGGTCTTGGTTTTGAACAGTTTACCTTTCGCGCCCAGGATATCGCCGAGGTCCCACTTTTTGAACTGCTCGTTGTAGATGCCTTCCGGCAGGTCGTCACGAGAGACGTATAGCTGAATGCGGCCGCCAACGTCCTGTAAGGTCACGAAGGACGCTTTGCCCATGATACGACGGGTCATCATGCGGCCCGCCACGGACACTTCAACGTTCAGCGCTTCCAGCTCTTCGTTCTCTTTACCGTCGAAGTCTGCGTGCAGTTGGTCTGAGGTGTGGTCACGACGAAAATCGTTCGGGAAAGGCACGCCCTGCTCGCGCAGCGCTGCCAGCTTCTCGCGGCGGGTTTTCAGTTCGTTGTTAAGATCGACTACCGCGTCAGCGCCCTGTGCTTGTTGTTCAGACATGTTGGTTCCTCATAACCCTGCTTTCAAACTTGCTTCAATAAATTGGTCCAGGCTGCCGTCCAGCACCGCCTGCGTGTTGCGGGTTTCAACCCCGGTACGCAGGTCTTTGATGCGGGAGTCATCAAGGACGTAAGAACGGATCTGGCTGCCCCAGCCGATATCGGACTTGTTGTCTTCCATCGCCTGCTTCTCAGCATTTTTCTTCTGCATCTCCAGCTCATAAAGCTTCGCTTTCATCTGCTTCATGGCCTGGTCTTTGTTCTTATGCTGGGAACGGTCGTTCTGGCACTGTGTTACCAGCCCGGTTGGAATGTGGGTAATACGCACCGCAGATTCCGTACGGTTAACGTGCTGACCACCCGCGCCGGATGCGCGGTAAACGTCGATACGCAGGTCCGCCGGGTTGATGTCGATATCGATATCTTCATCGACTTCCGGGTAGACAAACGCGGAGCTGAAGGAGGTGTGACGACGGCCGCCGGAATCGAACGGGCTCTTACGCACCAGGCGGTGAACGCCGGTCTCGGTACGCAGCCAGCCGTAAGCGTAATCGCCAATAATCTTGATGGTGACGGATTTGATACCCGCCACTTCACCTTCGGACTCTTCGATAATCTCGGTTTTGAAACCGCGCGCTTCCGCCCAGCGCAGGTACATGCGCATCAGCATGCTCGCCCAGTCCTGCGCTTCGGTACCGCCAGAACCTGCCTGAATATCGAGATAGCAGTCAGCGCTATCGTATTCGCCGGAGAACATGCGACGGAATTCCAGCTGCGCCAGCTTCTCTTCCAGCACGTCGAGCTCTGCCACGGCTTCGTTAAAGGTTTCTTCGTCGTCGGCTTCGACAGCCAGCTCCAGCAGCCCAGAAACATCTTCCAGACCCTGCGCCATTTGATCCAGCGTATCTACGATGGCTTCGAGGGAGGAACGCTCTTTACCCAGCGCCTGAGCGCGCTCAGGTTCGTTCCAGACGTCCGGCTGTTCCAGCTCGGCGTTTACTTCTTCGAGACGCTCTTTCTTGGCATCGTAGTCAAAGATACCCCCTAAGAACGTCAGAGCGCTCCGTGAGGTCCTGAATGCGGTTTTTTACCGGATTAATTTCAAACATGGTCTGTTTTCTTTTATGAGCTTGTCAAAATGCGGTGATAAGAGCGGGATTGTACCGAATCCACGCCCTTTTTTATAGAGATTACTGACGCTAAATTGGCCAGATATTGTCGATGATGATCTGAAGGGAGCGGTTACCGCGGAACTCGTTAATATCCAGCTTATAGGCCAGCTCAACCTCGCGCACGCCGTTGTCCGGCCAGATGGAGGTATCAACGTTAAAGGCGATGCCGTCGAGCAGCGGTCCGCCGCCGACCGGTTCCACCATCACTTTGAGATGGCGTTCGCCCACGATGCGCTGTTGCAGCAAACGAAAACGTCCGTCGAAAAGCGGCTCCGGGAACATCTGCCCCCACGGGCCGGCATCGCGCAGCATCTGCGCCACCTCCATGGTCATTTCAGCCGGTGAAAGCTCACCGTCAGAAACCACTTCACCCTGCAACAGAGCCGGATCGATCCACTCGGTGACCAGTTCGCCAAACAGACGCTGGAATTCGTCGAACTTCGCCTCTTCCAGCGACAGGCCTGCCGCCATCGCGTGACCGCCGAACTTAATCATCAGGTTCGGATGCAGCGTATCCAGACGCTCCAGCGCATCGCGCATATGCAGACCCTGAATGGAACGACCGGAGCCTTTCAGCGTGCCGTCCCCGGCGGGGGCGAACGCGATCACCGGGCGGTGGAAACGCTCTTTAATGCGCGACGCCAGAATGCCCACCACGCCCTGGTGCCATTCGGGGTGATACATCGCCAGCCCGCCCGGCAGGGTATCGCCGCTGCGCTCCAGCTTTTCGCACAGGGTCAGCGCTTCGGCCTGCATGCCCTGCTCAATCTCTTTACGGGTCTGGTTGAGTGCGTCCAGCTCACTGGCCAGCACGCGCGCTTCGCCGATGTTGTCGCACAGCAGCAGCGCAACGCCAACCGACATATCATCCAGCCGCCCCGCCGCGTTCAGGCGCGGGCCGAGGGCAAAGCCTAAATCGCTTGCCGCAAGCTTCAGCGGATCGCGGTTGGCAATTTCCAGCAGCGCCTTAATCCCCGGACGGCATTTACCTGCCCGAATGCGGCTTAAGCCCTGCCAGGTGAGAATACGGTTATTGGTATCGAGCGGCACCACGTCCGCCACGGTTCCCAGCGCCACCAGATCGAGATACTCCGCGAGGTTCGGCACGGCAATCCCGCGCGATTCGAACCAGCCCTTATCTCGCAGCAACGTGCGTAACGCCAGCATCAGATAAAACGCCACCCCTACTCCGGCCAGCGATTTCGACGGGAAATCGCAGTCGCGCAGGTTCGGGTTAATGATGGCTTCGGCGGCAGGCAGAGTTTCGCCTGGCAGGTGGTGATCGGTGACCAGTACCGGGATCCCCAGCGCATGGGCATGATCGACCCCCGCATGAGAAGAGATCCCGTTATCCACGGTCATGATCATCTGTGCGCCACGGGCGTGGGCCTGATCGACCACTTCCGGGCTGAGGCCGTAGCCGTCTTCAAACCGGTTCGGCACCAGGTAAGTCACATTATCGCAGCCCAGCGCACGCAGGCTGAGCACGCTCAGCGCGGTACTGGTTGCGCCGTCGGCATCGAAATCGCCCACCACGACAATCCGCGTGCCTTCCCGGAACGCGTCGTAGAGCATTTCAGTCGCTTTTTCGATGCCACTCAGCGCTTGCCAGGGCAGCATGCCTTTGACGCTGCGCTCAAGATCGCTTGCCGTACGCACGCCACGGCTGGCGTACAGCCGCTTTAACAGCAGCGGAAGCGTGTCTGGTAAATCCGCGGTTTCACCCGCATCGCGGCGGCGCAGTTTTATCGGGGCTTTCACGCGAATTATTTACCACCCATCTGTTTCTGGTGCTCGTCGAGGAACGCCTTCATCTCTTTTGGCCCCTGGTAGCCCGGCACCACGTAGCCGTTACTCAGCACAATGGCTGGCGTACCGCTCACGCCAAACTGTACGCCCAGCGCGTAGTGGTTAGCGATGTCGATATCGCAGGACGCGGGCTTCACGCCTTTGCCGTTCATCGCGTCATCAAAGGCCTTGTTGCGGTCTTTCGCACACCAGATCGCTTTCATATCCTGCTCAGGCTGGCTCTGCACGCCGGCGCGTGGGAAAGCCAGGTAACGCACGGTAATGCCCAGCGCGTTGTAGTCTTTCATCTCTTCATGCAGCTTGTGGCAGTAGCCGCAGGTGATGTCGGTGAAGACGGTAATAACGTGCTTTTCCTGCGCCGCTTTGTAGACAATCATCTCTTTTTCGAGCGCGTTCAGGTTTTTCATCAGCAGCTGGTTAGTGACGTTCACCGGCTGCGCGCCGCTCACGTCGTACATAGGCCCCTGAATGATGTGCTTGCCGTCTTCGGTCACGTACAGCACGCCGCTGTTGGTCAGCACCGTTTTCATGCCAGCCACCGGCGCTGGCTGGATCTCGCTGCTGGCGACGCCGAGTTTCGTCAGAGACTGTTTAATGGCGGCATCGTCCGCATGGGCAATACCGGAAATCGAAGCTGCCAGCAGGGTGAGCAGCGCTAAAGACTTTTTCATATTTGTTCCTGTAACAATTCGTCGGCACTCACGCGCGAGGGTGGTGCTGTTGGTGTAGCTGCCGCAGGCGTTCCGTCGCGACATGGGTGTATATTTGCGTCGTTGAAAGATCGCTGTGTCCAAGCAACATCTGCACCACGCGTAAATCAGCGCCGTGGTTTAACAGATGAGTCGCGAAGGCGTGACGCAAAACGTGCGGCGACAGCTTCTCACTGTCAATACCCGCCAGTGTGGCGTAATGTTTAATGCGATGCCAGAACGTTTGTCGCGTCATCTGCTGCGCGCGCTGGCTCGGGAACAATACATCTATGGAGACGCCGTTCAGCAGCCACGGACGCCCGTGTTCCAGATACGTCTCCAGCCAGTAGACCGCCTCTTCACCCAGCGGCACCAGCCGTTCTTTGTTCCCTTTACCGATAACGCGCACCACGCCCTGACGCAGGCTGATATCGCTCATCGTCAGGCCCACCAGCTCGGAAACGCGCAAGCCCGTGGCATACAATAGTTCAAGCATGGCTTTATCGCGTAACTCCAGCGGAAGGTCAACTGCGGGCGACTGTAATAATCTCTCAACTTGTGCTTCGCTGAGATCTTTTGGCAGCCGCTGAGGCAGTTTAGGCGATGCCAGCAGTGCGCTGGGGTCATCCGCGCGGATCTTCTCGCGGTACAGGTGCTGGAACAGGCGGCGCATGGCGCTCAGCAGACGTGCAGAGCTGGTGGCTTTGTACCCCCCTTCCATCCGCTCAGCCAGTAACCCTTGCAGGTCATCGCTTTGCGCGCTTTCAAGCGTCAGCCCACGATGTGCCAGCCACTCGACCAGCAGCGTGAGATCCCGACGATAGGCGCTGAGCGTATTTTCAGCGAGGTTTTTCTCCAGCCACAGCGCGTCGAGAAACTGTTCGATGAGTGCGAGATCCTTTTCCACATCAGCCCCTTTGGTTCTGCAATCTGGCCATTATGCCTGAATGCCATCGGTTTCTGGTACACTACGCGCAAAGTCATAGCAAGAATTGAGATAGTTACGCGATGAATATTGGTCTGTTCTATGGTTCCAGCACCTGCTACACCGAAATGGCGGCGGAGAAAATTCGTGACATCATTGGCCCGGAACTGGTGACGCTGCATAACCTGAAAGATGACGCGGTTGCCTTGATGGAGCAGTACGATGTGCTGATTCTGGGTATCCCTACCTGGGACTTTGGTGAGATTCAGGAAGACTGGGAAGCCATCTGGGATCAGCTCGATTCAGTCAATTTTGAAGGCAAAATCATTGCGATGTACGGCATGGGCGACCAGTTGGGCTACGGGGAGTGGTTCCTTGACGCACTCGGCATGCTGCACGACAAACTGGCGCCAAAGGGCGCGACCTTTATCGGCTACTGGCCTACGGAAGGCTATGAGTTCACCAGTCAAAAACCGATTATTGCCGACGGTCAGCTGTTTGTCGGGCTCGCGCTGGATGAAACCAACCAGTACGATCTTAGCGACGAGCGCCTCCAGAGCTGGTGCGAGCAGATTCTGGGTGAGATGGCCGAGCAGTTCAGCTGATTTACTCCTGCGTCGGCTGTTGCACGATCAACCGGCGCAGATCTCGCCACTCCGCAGGATCCATACTGTCTGCGGCCAGCCACAGGTGCTGGCGACGGTTATCCTCGACCCGACGCAGCCGTAGCATCATCCCGGTATTAAGCATCCACGGCGTCCCCATCATCTCCCACTCTTTTCCCTGCCAGCGCAGGCGAGAATCCATCAGCAGCTTAATTTCACCCTGACGGGCGTTGATTCGACGCTGGCTGCGCACGCTGTCAAACACCACAAACGACAGCAATAGCAACCACAGAGGGGTATAGCTAAGCGGCCACGGCACCAATAACACCAGTGCCGCCACCAGCCCGTGGAGCAGTAAGGACATCCACTGTGAGCGCCACGAGACGCGAAGATCAGATTGCCACAGGACCACGTTCCTGATTCCGTGTTTGAATTAATTGCACCATCCGTTGCAACTCGGTGTCGGCGGGCTTGCCGTGATTCATCAGCCAGTTGAATAAATCCGGATCGTCAGACTCAAGCAGACGGACAAACAGGCGCTTATCGTCATCGCTTAAGCTGTCGTACTCATACTCGAAGAAAGGCATGATGGAGATATCAAGTTCACGCATGCCGCGACGGCACGCCCAGTGAATACGGGCCTTGTTGTTAATATCCATGTTCTGTTTCCTGCATTACGTTTGGCACAGTCGGTATCCCGTTTGGTATTCATTATTGCTCTCCGGGAACACCTGCTAGTGTAACGTGTTTTTGACCGTTTCTTTACTGGAATATTGCGAACCTCGAGCAGGCTCCCTGAATAATCCTTATAAAGACAGCGGATTACACTATTTTGCGTAGCGCCACGCATAACCGCGTAATGGCACGAATGGCCTGCTGAAAGCGCTTGCATTGAATACAGTCTCTTTTACCATTAGGTATTATCAAAGCGTTAAGCAATTCAGGACATCACTATGGCATTTACACCATTTTCTCCTCGCCAGCCCGCCGCCTCTGCGCGTCTGCCGCTGACGCTGATTACTCTTGATGACTGGGCACTGGCGACACTGACTGGTGCGGACAGTGAAAAATACCTGCAAGGCCAGGTCACGGCGGACGTGGCGCAGTTGACTGAGCACCAGCATCTGCTGGCCGCGCATTGCGATCCAAAAGGCAAAATGTGGAGCAACCTGCGTCTGTTCCGCCGTCAGGACGGATTCGCCTTTATTGAGCGCCGCAGCCTGCGTGACGCCCAGCTTAAAGAGCTGAAAAAATACGCGGTCTTTTCTAAAGTCACCATCGCCCCGGACGATGAACACGTTCTGCTGGGGGTCGCGGGTTTCCAGGCGCGTGCAGCGCTGAAAAACCTGTTTGCCGAGCTGCCGGATGCTAAAAAACAGCTGGTCAGCGAGGGAGCGACCTCCATTCTGTGGTTCGAACACCCGGCGGAGCGCTTCCTGCTGGTAACCGACGAAGCAACGGCGGAACGCGTCACTGATGCCCTGCGCGGTGAAGCACAGCTCAACAACAGCCAGCAGTGGCTGGCGCTGAACATCGAAGCGGGCCTGCCGGTGATTGACGCGGCAAACAGCGCGCAGTTTATCCCGCAGGCGACAAACATCCAGGCGCTGGGCGGTATCAGCTTTAAGAAGGGCTGCTACACCGGTCAGGAAATGGTGGCGCGTGCGAAATTCCGCGGCGCGAACAAACGCGCCCTGTGGACGCTGGCTGGTCACGCCAGCCGTGTGCCGGAAGCGGGTGAAGATCTTGAGATGAAGATGGGCGAAAACTGGCGCCGTACCGGCACCGTGTTAGCCGCCGTCCAGCTCGATGATGGCCGCCTGCTGGTGCAGGTTGTCATGAATAATGATATGGAGCCCGACAGCGTGTTCCGCGTGCGGGATGATGCAAACACGCTCAGCATTGAGCCGCTGCCGTATTCTCTGGAAGATTGATGCTGTATCGCCCGGTGGCGCTGCGCTTACCGGGCCTACGGTGTTGATATTCTCCCTCTCCCTGTGGGAGAGGGTCGGGGTGAGGGCATCAGACCGCACCTTACAAAAAAACTACACCTGCCCAACATACAGATAAATTGCCAGGAAGTGGCACACGCTGCCGCCCAGCACAAAGCCGTGCCAGATGGCATGGTTGTACGGAATACGCTTGCAGACGTAGAAAATCACGCCCAGCGAGTAGACCACCCCGCCCACCGCCAGAAGCGTCACGCCCCCCACCGCCAGCTTAATAGCTAACTGATACACCACAATCAGCGACAGCCAGCCCATTGTCAGATAGGTAACCAGCGACAACACTTTAAACCGGTGCGCAATAGTCAGCTTAAACAGGATCCCCAGCAGCGCCAGGCTCCAGATCACAATCATCAGACCACGCGACAGCGGTGAGTTGAGCCCCACCAGCAAAAACGGCGTATAGGTACCCGCAATAAGAAGATAGATAGCGCAGTGGTCAAATTTCTTGAGCCATATCTTCGCCCGTTGATGCGGAATAGCGTGATACAGCGTTGAGGCCAGGAAAAGCAGGATCATACTCCCGCCATACAGACTGTAGCTGGTAATGGCCATCGCGCTGGCGTTGGTATCCACTGCCTGTACCAGCAATAACACTAAGCCGACAATCCCAAAAACCAGGCCAATGCCGTGGCTTATACTGTTGGCTACTTCCTCAGCCAGCGAATATCCCTGTGCGATTAATGGTCTGCTCACCATACTTAACTCCGGGAAAACAAAAGATGATTATTCATCGCCAGTCCATGCTAACTGAGAATGATTCCAGTGAACACCTGTTAGCTAAAATAAATCCACATTCAAGATTTATCCTTATAAATCAGCATAATATAAAAACAATCCACCGCACAGGTGTAAATGATTTCATTAACATCTAAGTAATCAAGGAGATAAATCCGTCTCCCGTCCTTCGTCATCATGGTATGCTTCAGGAATAGTGTCCGACAGCGAGTTTAGCCATTGTGAGTATGTTCAGCCATTCCGCCATTGCCAGCCTCAACAATCTGGAAATGATGGTCTACAACTATGTCATTAAGAACCGCGATAAAGTGATGTACATGACCATCCGCGAGCTGGCGGATGCGGCGGGCGTTTCCACTACCACTATCCTGCGCTTCTGCCGCAAGCTCAACTGCGATGGTTACTCGGAATTTCGGGTGCGCTTTAAACTCTATCTGGAGCAGAACGAGCCGCAGCAGGCGAATTTTGGTGCCAGTGAAATCATCAGCTTCTTTAAAAGCGTAAATAACGAAGAGTTTGATGCGCTATTAGATAACGCGGTCGATATTATTTTATCATCTGAACGAATTATTTTTGTCGGTGCGGGCACCTCCGGATCGCTGGCAAAATATGGCGCACGTTTCTTTTCAAATATCGGGAAATTCAGCAACCATATCGACGATCCTTATTTCCCGGTCACTAACGACATGGCTAAAAATGCGCTGGCTATTGTACTCTCCGTCTCCGGCGAAACCGAGGAGATCCTGCGCTTCGCCAGCCAGTTCAGCCTGCACCACTGCAAGGTGCTCTCAGTCACCAGCCACGAACATTCACGTCTCGCAAAGCTGGCGGACTTTAACCTCTCCTGGCATGTCCCGCAAACGCGCATTGGCGGCGTTTACGATATCACCACGCAAATTCCCGTCATCTATATTCTGGAATCATTAGGCCGGAAACTGGCGAAGAAATTAACAGAATAAAACATCCTGTTTTTTTGATGTGACAAATTACAATTTCCGCAAAATGTTATATCGTGACATTTAATTCCGCTTTGCTAGACTCGAAATCAATAAGTCCTGAATTGAGAATAGCAAAGATGAAAAAACTCACCTTACCGAAAGATTTTTTATGGGGCGGCGCGGTAGCGGCGCACCAGGTTGAAGGCGGCTGGAACAAAGGCGGCAAAGGGCCAAGCATCTGCGACGTGCTCACCGGCGGCGCACACGGCGTTCCGCGAGAAATCACGCAGGAAGTGATTGAAGGCAAATATTACCCCAACCACGAAGCCGTCGACTTCTACGGCCATTACAAAGAAGACATCAGGCTGTTTGCCGAGATGGGCTTCAAATGTTTCCGTACCTCCATCGCCTGGACGCGCATCTTCCCGAAAGGCGACGAAACTCAGCCAAATGAAGAGGGGCTGAAGTTTTACGACGACATGTTCGATGAACTGCTGAAGTACAACATCGAGCCGGTGATCACCCTCTCCCACTTTGAAATGCCGCTGCACCTCGTTCAGGAATATGGCGGATGGACCAACCGTAAAGTGGTAGATTTCTTTGTGCGCTTCTCGGAAGTGGTATTTGAGCGCTACAAAAATAAGGTCAAATACTGGATGACCTTCAACGAAATCAACAACCAGCGCAACTGGCGTGCGCCGCTGTTCGGCTACTGCTGCTCTGGCGTGGTCTATACCGAGCACGACAACCCGGAAGAGACCATGTACCAGGTGCTGCACCACCAGTTCGTGGCCAGCGCGCTGGCGGTGAAAGCCGCACGCCGCATTAACCCGGAAATGAAAGTCGGCTGCATGCTGGCGATGGTGGCGCTCTATCCGTACTCCTGCAAGCCAGAAGATGTCATGTTCGCTCAGGAATCCATGCGCGAGCGCTACGTCTTTACCGACGTACAGCTGCGCGGCTACTACCCGTCTTACGTGCTGAACGAGTGGGAACGCCGTGGCTTCTCCATCAAAATGGAAGCGGGCGACGAGCAGATCCTGCGTGAAGGCACCTGCGATTACTTAGGTTTCAGCTACTACATGACCAACGCGGTCAAAGCGGAAGGCGGTACCGGTGACGCCATTTCCGGCTTCGAGGGCAGCGTGCCGAACCCACACGTCAAGGCGTCCGACTGGGGCTGGCAGATTGATCCGGTAGGCCTGCGCTATTCGCTGTGTGAACTGTACGAGCGTTATCAGAAGCCGCTGTTTATCGTGGAAAATGGTTTCGGCGCCTACGACACCGTGGAAGAGGACGGCAGCATCAACGATGACTATCGCATCGACTACCTGCGCGCCCACGTGGAAGAGATGATGAAGGCGGTGACCTGGGATGGCGTGGATCTGATGGGCTACACGCCGTGGGGCTGCATCGACTGCGTCTCCTTCACCACCGGCCAGTACAGTAAGCGCTACGGCTTTATATACGTCAACAAGCACGATGACGGTAACGGTGACATGTCCCGCTCCCGTAAGAAGAGCTTTGAGTGGTATAAAACCGTCATTGCCAGCAACGGCGAAACGCTGTAATGGCTCGCCCTCTCTGCAAGCGGAGAGGGCAAACCGCTTATCTTCCAGACACTTCTTTACAGCTTTTGCGTTGCCAAAATATGTTCGCCCGATAATATAGGCGTCCTGAATATTTGAGGCGAACATGATCAAGCGACAACGCAACGCTATCCTGCTTGTAGCCCTGGCCTGCCTGGTGGTGCTGATATGCACCGCCCAGCGGATGGCCGGGATGCACGCGCTTGTCATGAACGTCACCACCACGAGCCAGTCTGTCCAGCAGGGACAGGAGAGTGCCGACGCACCGGTAACCCCGTGTGAGCTTAGCGCCAAGTCGCTGATGTCGGTCCCGCCTGTTTTATTTGAAGGCGCCCTGATTGCCGTCACCCTGCTGCTGGCGTTGCTGGCAGCCAGTCCACCGCGCCGCGAACGGCAGTGGCCTCCCCGCGTTATCTCCCCGCCCCGGTTAAGGGTGCATCTGCGATTATGCGTCTTCCGTGAATGAGCCTTCGCCTGTTACTTCAGGTTAATTCATCATTTACGGAGAAAATTTATGTTTACTGTATTCAGGCGACTGCTGGTCTGCCTGCTTTGGCTATGGCTGCCCCTCAGCCAGGCTGCCGACAGCGGCTGGCTGCGCGCCGCCGATAATCAGCACGCCAGCGTCAGGCTGCGTGCGCAACCCGAAAGCACTGGCGAAACCCGCCTGCTGCTGGACGTCGCCCTGCAAAAAGGCTGGAAAACCTACTGGCGCTCGCCGGGCGAAGGCGGCGTCGCCCCCGCGATTAAATGGCATCAGCCCGTCGAGGCGATCTGGCGCTGGCCTGTGCCGCAGCGTTTCGACGTCGCGGGCATCACCACGCAGGGCTACCACGGCGATGTCAGCTTTCCCATCACTCTGCGGGGCGACGTCCCGAAGATCCTGAGCGGCGTACTGACGCTCTCCACCTGTAGCAACGTCTGTATTCTTACCGACTACCCGTTTTCGCTGAACATGACCGCATCCGCAGGCGCCGGTTTTGATTACGATTTCAGTCGGGCCATGGGCACCCTTCCGCTCAGCGGCGGGTTGACCTCAACGCTTAACGCCACCTATGCCCCCGGCAAGCTGACCGTAACGGCGCAGCGTGACACAGGCTGGCAGGCGCCGTCCCTGTTTATCGACGGTATGGATGATGTTGATTTCGGCAAACCGGCCCTCACCGTGCGCGGTGACTCGCTGGTCGCCACCGTGCCCGTGACGGACAGCTGGGGCGAGGCCGCGCCCAACCTCAGCGGCAAAACCCTGTCGCTGGTTCTGGCCGATAGCGGGCAGGCACAGGAGTCCAGCCTGAGCATTCAGCCGGGGAACGCCGCGCCGACGCTCTCGTTAGGCTGGGTGTTGCTGATGGCGCTGGCGGGCGGTCTGATCCTTAACGTCATGCCCTGCGTACTGCCCGTGCTGGCCATGAAGCTGGGCACGCTGATGCAAACCGAACGGCAGGCGCGGGGTCAGGTACGCCGACAGTTTCTTGCGTCGGTAGCCGGGATCGTGATCTCGTTCCTCGCGCTGGCGCTGATGATGACGGTTTTACGCTTAGGCAATCAGGCGCTCGGCTGGGGGATCCAGTTCCAGAATCCGTGGTTTATTGGCGCGATGGCGCTGGTGATGGTGCTTTTCAGCGCCAGCCTGCTGGGGTTGTTTGAAATCCGTCTCCCTTCCGGCGCCAGCACCTTCCTCGCCACGCGCGGCGGCAACGGGCTTGCGGGTCATTTCTGGCAAGGCGCGTTTGCCACGCTGCTGGCGACGCCCTGCACCGCGCCGTTCCTGGGTACGGCGGTCTCGGTCGCGCTGGCGGCGCCGCTTCCCCTGCTGTGGGGGATCTTCCTGGCGATGGGTATCGGCATGAGCCTGCCGTGGCTGCTGGTGGCGGCCTGGCCGGGGCTGGCCCAGCGGTTGCCGCGTCCGGGACGCTGGATGAACGTCGTACGCGTAGTGCTGGGGATGATGATGCTCGGCTCATCGCTGTGGCTGCTGAGCCTGCTGACGGTGCACATTGGCAGCCTGCCCGTCATCACGCTGGGCGTGTTCCTGATCCTTACGCTGCTGCTGGTCACCGCCTGGCGCTACCGCTGGCAAACGGCACTGCGCGCCGGGGTATTAGCTGTAGTGGTGGCCGGGGCGGTCGCGTTTGTATCCGGTTCCGGCGGCGAGGGTTCCCGCCGCGATCGTATTCACTGGCAGCCGCTCAGCGAGCAGGCCATTGCCCGCGCGCTGGCGGAGAACAAACGGGTGTTCGTCGACGTGACCGCCGACTGGTGCGTGACCTGTAAAGCCAATAAATACAACGTGCTGCTGCGCGACGACGTGCAGGATGCGCTCTCCTCCCCGGACGTTGTCGCCCTGCGCGGCGACTGGAGCCGCCCCTCAGATACCATCAGCCAGTTCTTAACCACGCGCGGCAGCGCCGCCGTACCGTTTAACCAGATCTACGGACCGGGATTACCGCAGGGCCACGTGCTGCCTGCGTTGTTAAGCCGCGAAGCGGTGCTGAGCACCCTGTCCGATGCAAAAGGAAAATAACATGAGAGCCTTCGTTGCCTTACTTCTGCTGTCGTTATCAACGTTCGGTTTCGCCGCACCTTCTGATGACGCTTCCAGCGACCAGCTGGCAAAACTGCTGTTTAACGACCCCAACAGCCCGCGAACCGGCGCGACATCGCCGAAGCTGACCATCGTCTCCTTCACTGACTACAACTGCCCGTATTGCAAGCAGTTCGACCCAATGCTTGAGAAAATCGTGCAGGAAAATCCCGACGTGCAGCTCATCGTCAAACTGCTGCCGTTCAAGGGACAAAGCTCGGTAAATGCCGCGAAAGCGGCACTCTCAACGTGGCAGCAGGCGCCGGATAAATTCTGGGCGCTCCACCAGCGGCTGATGATGAAAAAGGGCTATCACGATGACGCCAGCATCGCCGCCGCGAAGGTAAAGACCGGAACGGACAGCATTAAAACGGATGATAAAACCATGGACAGCCTAAAGATGAACCTCATCCTGGCGCAGGTGCTGAATATTCAGGGTACCCCGGCGACCATTATCGGCGACCAGATGGTGGCGGGCGCAATTCCGTATGACGACCTGGAGGGGCTGGTCAAAGAACAGCTGGCAAACGCCCGTGGCAAGTAAGCTTCCGCGCCTGCTGCGCGAGCTGGGCGTATGGCTGCTGATTGGCGTAGCCGTGAGCCTGGCGGTGGACTATTTCCGCCAGCCCGCGCTGCCGCAGAATTTCTCCGCGACGGCACTGCACACCCTCGACGGCCAGCCCGTCGATCTTATCGCCATGAGTAAGGAGCGACCGCTGCTGGTCTACGTCTGGGCGACATGGTGCAGCGTCTGCCGCTACACCACGCCGTCGGTGGCGGCGCTTGCCGCGGACGGGGGTAACGTGATGTCGGTTGCGCTGCGCTCGGGCGATAACGCGACGCTCGAAACCTGGATGAGGAAGAAGAAGGCGACGATGCCCACGGTCAACGACGCCAGCGGAGAACTGGCGCGTGAGTGGGACGTTAAGGCTACGCCAACGCTGGTGGTGATCTCTCACGGTGAGGTGAAGTCGATCACCACCGGCTGGACCAGCGGCTGGGGAATGCGCCTGCGGCTGTGGCTGGCGTCGTAGCGTTACTTCCCGCCAGCCAGCTCCAGGAAGCTACCGGTGACATAGGAGGCTTTGTCGCTCAGCAGCCAGACAATGGCCTGGGCGACCTCCTCCGGCTGACCGCCACGCTGCATCGGTAACATCGACTTCACCCGATCCACACGCCCCGGCTCGCCGCCGGAGGCGTGAATATCGGTATAAATCAGGCCTGGCCGCACGCAGTTAACGCGAATGCCCTGCACCGCCACCTCCAGCGCGAGGCCGGTGGTCAGGGAATCCACCGCCCCTTTTGAGGCGGCATAATCCACATATTCCCCCGGCGCGCCCAGCCGTGATGCCGCCGAGGAGACATTCACAATCGCGCCGCCCTTGCCGCCGTGTTTATGCGACATGCGCTTAACCGCTTCACGGCAGCAGAGAAAATAGCCGGTGACGTTGGTAGCCAGCACGCGGTTAATACGTTCAGCGGAGAGATTTTCGATGGTGGATTGTTCAAACAAAATCCCGGCGTTGTTCACCAGCGCGGCGAGCGGCTCACCTTCGCGATCGATGCTGTCGAACATCGCCATCACCTGCGCTTCATCGCTGATATCCGCGCGTACGGCAAAGGCTTTACCGCCCGCGTCCACGATCTGATTAATGACGTCCGTCGCGGCTTTGATGTTGTGATGAAAATTCACCGCAACGGTGTAGCCTTCGCTTGCCAGCTGTAGCGCGGTGGCTTTACCAATACCCCGGCTGGCGCCGGTGACCAGTGCAATTGCCATTCTTTTCTCCCAATAAAAAAGCCGGGTGGCGGCTTCGCCTTACCCGGCCTACGTTACTACAGGAACAACGTTACTGGTATTCGCTCATCGGCACGCAGGAGCAGAACAGGTTACGGTCGCCGTAAACATCATCAAGACGTTTCACGGTTGGCCAGTATTTGTTTGCCACACCTGCCGGGAAGACAGCCAGCTCGCGGGTATAACCGTGGTTCCACTCTGCCACCAGTTCGTTCTGTGTATGCGGCGCGTTCACCAGCGGGTTATCTTCCAGCGTCCACTCCGCGCCTTTCACGCGGTCGATTTCGCTGCGGATCGCCAGCATGGCGTCGATAAAGCGATCCAGCTCCACCTTGCTTTCAGATTCGGTCGGCTCAACCATCAGCGTACCCGCTACCGGGAACGACATGGTTGGCGCGTGGAAGCCGTAGTCGATCAGACGCTTGGCGATATCCAGCTCGCTGATGCCCGTCTCTTCTTTCAGAGGACGAATATCGAGGATGCATTCGTGCGCCACGCGACCGTCGCGGCCGGTATAGAGCACCGGATAGGCGTCCTTCAGACGCGTTGCGATGTAGTTGGCGTTGAGGATCGCCACCTGGCTGGCCTGCTTCAGCCCTTCCGCGCCCATCATGCGGATGTACATCCAGCTGATTGGCAGGATAGAGGCGCTGCCGAACGGTGCCGCGGAGACCGCGCCCTGACGGGTCAGCATGCCTTCAATCTGCACCACGCTGTGGCCCGGCACAAACGGTGCCAGGTGCGCTTTCACGCCGATAGGACCCATCCCCGGGCCGCCACCGCCGTGCGGAATGCAGAACGTTTTATGCAGGTTCAGGTGCGACACATCCGCGCCAATAAAGCCCGGAGAGGTGATGCCCACCTGGGCGTTCATGTTTGCGCCGTCGAGGTAAACCTGGCCGCCGAACTTATGCACCACTTCACACACTTCACGGATAGTTTCTTCGTACACGCCGTGGGTGGACGGGTAGGTCACCATGATGCAGGAGAGTTTGTCGCCCGCCTGCTCGGCTTTGGCGCGCAGGTCGGCCAGATCGATGTTGCCGTTTTTGTCGCACGCCACAACCACCACTTCCATTCCTGCCATCTGGGCAGAAGCCGGGTTGGTACCGTGGGCAGAGCTTGGGATCAGGCAGATATCACGGTGGCCTTCGTTGCGGCTTTCGTGATAGTGACGGATCGCCAGCAGACCAGCGTATTCACCCTGCGCACCGGAGTTCGGCTGCATGCAGAGCGCGTCGTACCCGGTCAGCTTCACCAGCCAGTCGGAGAGCTGGTTGATCATCATGTGATACCCTTCCGCCTGCTCAGCCGGGCAGAACGGGTGCAGCTCAGAGAATTCAGGCCAGGTAATTGGGATCATCTCAGCCGCGGCGTTCAGCTTCATGGTGCAGGAGCCCAGCGGGATCATCGCCTGGTTTAGCGCCAGATCTTTACGTTCCAGAGAGTGCATGTAACGCATCATCTCGGTTTCGCTGTGATAGCGGTTGAACACCGGGTGAGTCAGGATCGCGTCGTCGCGCAGCATGCTTTCCTGAATGGAGCGGCTGTCGAGCGCAACCTCTTTGTCGAGCGTATCAACGTCCAGACCGTGTGCGTCACCCAGCAATACGTTGAACAGGGTCAGGATATCGTCACGGGTGGTGCTTTCGTCCAGCGTAATGCCGACCGCATTGTGAATGTCGCTGCGCAGGTTGATTTGCGCTGCCTCGGCGCGCGCCAGCACGGCCGCTTTGTCTGCCACCTCGAGGCACAGGGTATCGAAATAGTGTTCATGACGCAGTCTGAGACCTTTCTGTTGCAGACCGCAGGCCAGGATATCGGCCAGACGGTGGATGCGGCTGGCAATACGTTTCAGGCCAGCCGGACCGTGGAACACCGCGTACAGGCTGGCAATGTTAGCCAGCAGCACCTGCGAGGTACAGATGTTGGAGTTCGCTTTCTCGCGGCGGATATGCTGCTCGCGGGTCTGCATCGCCATGCGCAGCGCGGTGTTACCGGCGGCATCTTTCGATACGCCGATAATACGGCCTGGCATGGAACGTTTAAATTCATCTTTCGCGCCAAAGAACGCCGCGTGCGGGCCGCCGTAGCCCATCGGCACGCCGAAACGCTGAGCTGAGCCGAAGACAATATCCGCGCCCTGTTTGCCTGGCGCCGTCAGCAGCACCAGCGCCATAAAATCAGCGGCGACGCTAACAATAACCTTACGGGATTTCAGCTCGGCGATCAGTGCGCCGTAGTCGTGCACTTCCCCGGTGGTGCCCACCTGCTGCAACAGCACGCCGAAGACGTCCTGGTGATCCAGCACTTTTTCAGCGTCGTCGACAATCACCTCAAAGCCGAAGGTTTCCGCACGGGTGCGCACCACGTCCAGCGTCTGGGGATGCACGTCCGCCGCCACGAAGAAGCGGTTGGCGTTTTTCAGCTTGCTCACGCGCTTCGCCATCGCCATCGCTTCGGCGGCGGCGGTCGCTTCATCCAGCAGCGAGGCAGAGGCGATATCCATACCGGTCAGATCCAGCGTCACCTGCTGGAAGTTCAGCAGCGCTTCCAGACGGCCCTGGGAGACTTCTGGCTGATACGGGGTGTAAGCGGTGTACCAGCCCGGGTTTTCCAGCATGTTACGCAGGATCACCGGCGGTAACTGCACGTTGGTGTAGCCCATGCCAATGTAAGACTTATAGCGCTTGTTAAGGCCGGCGATGGCCTTCAGCTCCGCCAGCGCGGCGAACTCCGTCGTGGACTCGCCTACCTGCGGCGGCGTAGCAAGCTGGATGTCTTTTGGCACGATCTGGCCGATCAGTGCGTTTAATGAATCCGCGCCAACTGTCTTCAGCATCTCCTGCTGTTGCTGAGCATCCGGCCCAATGTGACGTTCAATGAAGGCGCCACGGTTTTCAAGCTGGCTTAAAGTCTGTGTCATGAGCGATGGTTCCTGAAACGTGCAGTGAATCGTAGTTATCTGTAACGCTGTTGCCCGGTGGCGCTAACGCTTACCGAGCCTACGTTGACCTGTAGGCCGGATAAGCGCAGCGCCATCCGGCACAACGTTATTCGTCTTCCAGTAGTGCTTCGTACGCGGTCGCATCCAGCAGCGCGGCAACCTGCGCTTCGTCGCTGGCTTTGATCTTGAAGATCCAGCCGCCTTCATACGGTTCGCTGTTGACCAGCTCCGGGGAGTCGCTCAGCGCGTCGTTCACGGCAACAATTTCACCGCTCACCGGGGCGTAGATGTCAGAGGCCGCTTTAACGGATTCCGCCACCGCACAGTCGTCGCCTGCGCTCACGGTTGCGCCCACTTCCGGCAGGTCAACAAACACCATGTCGCCCAGCAGCTCCTGCGCGTGCTCGGTGATCCCAACGGTGTAAGTGCCGTCCGCCTCTTTGCGCAGCCACTCGTGTTCTTTGCTGTATTTCAGTTCTGCTGGCACATTGCTCATTGAAGTTCTCCTGATAAAAATAGTTAGGCGACCGGCTTACCGGCGCGAACAAAAATCGGTTTGGTCACGTTGACCGGCATTTCGCGGTTGCGGATCTGCACCACCGCCGTTTCGCCAATCCCCGCCGGCACGCGTGCCAGGGCAATACTGTAGCCGAGCGTCGGGGAGAACGTTCCGCTGGTGATCACGCCTTCGCGATGATTGCCATCGGCATCGGTGAAGCGCACCGGCAGCTCGCCGCGCAGCACGCCTTTTTCTTTCATCACCAGGCCAACCAGCTGTTCAGTGCCCTTCTCGCGCTGCATCTCCAGCGCTTCACGACCAATAAAATCACGGTCAGCCGGTTCCCACGCGATGGTCCAGCCCATGTTGGCCGCCAGCGGAGAGACGCCTTCGTCCATCTCCTGACCGTAGAGGTTCATCCCCGCTTCCAGACGCAGCGTATCGCGCGCGCCCAGGCCCGCAGGCTTCACGCCCGCCTCCACCAGCGCACGCCAGAAATCAGCGGCCTTCTCGTTTGGCATGGCAATTTCGTAGCCCGCTTCACCGGTGTAGCCGGTGGTGGCGATAAACAGATCGCCCGCCTGCACGCCGAAGAACGGCTTCATGCCTTCGGTGGCTTTGCGCTGCTCGTCGCTGAACAGAGACGCGGCTTTCGCCTGCGCGTTCGGCCCCTGCACGGCGATCAGTGACAGATCGTCACGGACGGTGATGTCGATGGCATAAGGTTCGGCGTGTTGGGTGATCCAGGAGAGGTCTTTTTCGCGGGTGGCGGAGTTTACAACGAGGCGGAAGAAATCTTCAGTGAAGTAATAGACGATAAGGTCATCAATCACGCCGCCCGAGGCATTCAGCATGCCGGTATAGAGCGCTTTGCCCGGCGTCTTCAGTTTGGCGACGTCATTTGCCAGCAGATAACGCAAAAACTCCCGGGTGCGGCTACCGCGCAGGTCGACAATCGTCATATGAGACACGTCGAACATACCGGCATCGGTGCGCACCGCGTGGTGCTCATCAATCTGCGAGCCGTAGTGCAGCGGCATCATCCAGCCGTGGAAGTCCACCATGCGGGCGCCGCACAACACGTGCTGTTCGTACAAAGGAGTCTGTTGAGCCATCTTTTCCTCGTTGAAAAATTCACCGTGAAACCCGGTGTCGGCCTCGCGATCGGGGGCCGACGCAAACGTTCTCTTTTACCTGAACTTACCACCGAAACCGGCGGTTAACCATAAGGTAAAACGGGTCATCACATTAGCTTATAACCAAAAATCGCTGAAAAGCCTACAGAGTTATTCACTGGGAAAATGCGATTAAACCCGCATAAAATTAACAATGTTCTAACAGAATTTAGCAGATGGTGATATTTCGTGCGGAAAAACGGGCCGAATTTCCGTAACATAAAAATAGTAAGATTAGATTTTCTAATGCGAAAAATGACGTGAAATTAGATTATTTCAAACGAGGAAATTTCCCCGGCGCGGAGGCCGGGAAAATAAAGTGTGACGGGGATCGAGATTAACGTAACCAGTCGGGAAGATCGTTGAGGCCCATTGCCTGACGAAGAAGCTGCGGTTTTACGCCGGGAAGGGTGTCGGCCAGCTTGAGGCCAATATCGCGCAGCAGTTTTTTCGCCGGATTCGCTCCGGCAAACAGCTCGCGGAAGCCCTGCATACCCGCCAGCATCATCGCCGCACTGTGTTTGCGGCTGCGCTCGTAGCGACGCAGATACAGATGCTGACCAATATCTTTGCCTTCCCGATGCAGGCGACGCAGCTCTTCAACCAGCTCAGCCGCGTCCATAAAGCCGAGGTTCACCCCCTGCCCGGCCAGCGGATGAATGGTATGCGCCGCATCCCCCACCAGCGCCAGACGGTGCGCGGCAAACTGACGCGCGTAGCGACCGGTTAACGGAAACGTCTGGCGTTCGCTTTCAAGCATGCACAGGCCCAGACGGTTATCAAACGCCACGCATAGCGCCTGACTGAAGGCATCCGGCGTCGCCTCCTGCATCTGCTGCGCTTTCTCCGGCTCTAAGGACCAGACGATGGAGCAGAGATGCGGATCGGCAAGCGGCAGGAAGGCCAGAATGCCGTCATTATGGAAAATCTGGCGCGCCACGCCGCCGTGCGGCTCTTCGGTGCGGATTGTGGCCACCAACGCGTGATGGCGGTAATCCCAGAAGGTCAGCGGAATATCCGCTTTGTTACGCAGCCAGGAATTGGCGCCGTCGGCACCCACCACCAGACGCGCGGTCAGCATGTCGCCACTTTCAAGAGTGATAAACGCGTCGTTTTCGCCCCACGCCACCTGCTGAAGTTTCGCCGGTGCGATCAGCGTGACGTCGCTGCACTGCTGTGCTTTCTGCCACAGCGCGTGGTGGATCACCGCGTTTTCAACGATGTGTCCAAGGTGGCTGTAGCCCATGCTTTCATCGTCAAACGCGATATGGCCGAAGCTGTCTTTGTCCCACACTTCCATGCCATGGTAACAGCTGGCACGCAGCGCCACGATTTCAGACCAGACGCCAAGGTGCGTCAGTAGCTTTTCGCTGGCGGCATTGATCGCCGAGACGCGCAGCTCCGGCGGTGCATCCTGCGCCACAGGCTGCGGCGCTTTTTGCTCAAGCACGGCCACGCGCAGGCCGCTGCCCTGTAAACCACAGGCCAGCGCCAGTCCTACCATTCCGCCGCCCACAATGGCGACATCAACATTTTGCACGGTCAATACTCCTTAACGCGCGACCCAACCCAGGGTCCGCTGCGCCAGCACGTCACGTGCCGGAATGAACAGTTCCATCGCCATCAGCCCAAGGTTGCGACCCGCAACCAGCGGTGCCCAGCGATTGGCAAACAGGTGGACTAAACCGTCGGTGACGCCAATGGTCGCCGCTTTGTCCGCCTGGCGTCGTTTCTGGTAATGGCTCAGCACCGAGTATGCGCCACAATCCTGTTGTTCGCTCCACGTCCGGGCCAGTAGCTCTGCCAGGCTTATCACGTCACGGAGGCCAAGGTTGAAGCCTTGCCCGGCGATGGGGTGCAGCGTCTGCGCGGCGTTGCCGACCAGGGCGACGCGATGGGAGACAGTCTGCGATGCGGTCGTCAGCGCGAGCGGATAGGCCACGCGTTTTCCGGCATGGGTGATGCGCCCAAGCCGCCAGCCGAAGGCTTTTTGCAGCTCGGAACAAAAACGTTCGTCGGACCAGGAGAGAACCTCATCGGCCCGATCCTGCGCATGGCACCATACCAGCGAGCAGCGCCCGTTCGACATCGGCAGCATGGCCAGCGGGCCGTGCTCCGTGAAGCGCTCAAATGCCCTGCCGTTATGCGCGCCAGCCGTAGAGACGTTAGCGATGACCGCCGCCTGCCCATAGGGTCCAGAGCGCCATTCGACGCCGCACTGCGTGGCGATCGCGGAGCGTGAACCATCTGCCGCCACCAGCAGTTGCCCCTCCAGCGTGGTGCCGTTGTCCAGCGTCACGCTGACGGCCTCGTCACGACGGCTAAAGCTGGCGACGCGCGCCGGACAGTGCAGCGTGACGCCAGGCGCGTCCTGTAACAGACGGAACAGCCGCAGCCCTACGTTATGCAGCTCGACAACCTGCCCCAGCGCCTCGATCCGGTAATCGTGGGCATCCAGCGTCACAAACCCGGCATGCCCGCGATCGCTGACGTGAACGGTGCCGATCGCCGTTGCGCAATCCGCTATCGCCTGCCAGATCCCAATACGCGCAAGCTGCTGACAGGTTCCCTGCGCCAGCGCGATAGCGCGGGCGTCGAAACCGGGATGATCGGCCGCCTGCGGCGCGACCGCCTCGACGAGATGCACCGGAAGCTGGCCCTGGGTTAACTGCGAAATAGCCAGCGCCAGAGTAGCGCCGGTCATGCCTCCGCCAACGATGATTACGCTCATCCGCGTGCCGCCGCCATCAGCGCCTCGATGTCGTCGGCTTTTTTCACCACGGTCGCGGTCAGGTTTTCGTTACCGGTTTCGGTGATGACGATATCATCTTCAATACGAATGCCGATCCCGCGGTACTGTTCCGGCACGTCGGCATCCGGCGCGATGTACAGCCCCGGCTCAACGGTCAGCACCATGCCAGGCTCCAGCACGCGCGAACGTTCCGGACCGTATGCCCCGACGTCATGCACATCCAGCCCCAGCCAGTGGCTCAGGCCGTGCATAAAGTACGGACGATGGGCGTTTTCGGTTATAAGGGTGTCCACATCGCCTTTCAGAATGCCGAGCTTCACCAGCCCGGTAATCATGATGCGCACCACCTCGCCCGTAACCTCCTGGATGGAGGTGCCAGGACGGAACAGCGTCAGCGCGGTCTCCAGAGACTCAAGCACGATGTCATAGATTTCACGCTGCGCGGAGGTGAATTTACCGTTCACCGGGAAGGTACGGGTGATGTCGCCCGCGTAACCCTGATATTCACAGCCGGCGTCAATCAGCACCAGATCGCCGTCGCGCAGTTCACTTTCGTTTTCGGTGTAGTGCAGAATGCAGCCATTTTCCCCGCCGCCTACGATGGTGTTATAGGACGGGAAGCGCGCGCCGTGACGGTTAAATTCATGGTGAATTTCCCCTTCAAGCTGGTACTCGAACATACCGGGACGGCACTTTTCCATGGCGCGGGTATGCGCCAGGGCGCTGATTTCGCCCGCGCGGCGCATCACGTTCAGCTCTTCTTCAGACTTGAACAGGCGCATCTCATGCACCATCGGTCGCCAGTCCGTCAGGGTGGCGGGTGCAGACAAATTCTGACGTGAGCCTTTACGCAGCTTATCCAGCGCGGTGAAAACAATGTCATCCGCATACGCGTATTCGCCCTGCGCGTGATAGAGCACGTCCAGACCGTTCAGCAGTTGGTAGAGCTGCTGGTTGATTTCGCTGTAGGCCAGCGCGCGGTCCACGCCCAGTTTTTCTGGCGCCGCCTCCTGTCCTAAGCGGCGGCCAAACCAGATTTCCGCGGTCAGATCGCGCACGCGGTTAAAAATCACGCTGTGGTTGTGGGTGTCATTGCTTTTAATCAGCACCAGTACCGCTTCCGGCTCGTTAAACCCGGTGAAGTACCAGAAATCACTGCTCTGGCGATAGGGGTATTCGCTGTCGGCGCTGCGCGTCACTTCCGGCGCGGCGAAAATCAGGGCAGCGCTTCCCGGCTGCATTTTTGCCAGCAGCGCCTGACGACGGCGAGAATACTCTTGACTGGAGATAACCATGACACCCTCCTGTGCGTTATTTTTCTTAGTGTAATGTTGGCTTGCGAACTTCCGGCGCGGTCGGCTGCGAGCGCGTAAAGTGGTCGTGGCACAGCAGAGACGCCACGCGCACGTACTCGATAATCTCTTCGAGAGACATCTCCAGCTCTTCCTGGTCTTCGTCTTCATCGTAGCCGAGCTGGGCGATATTACGCAGATCGTCGATCGCTTCACCCGCTTCGCCGGTCACTTTATCCAGTTTAGGCTGGGTTACGCCCAGGCCAAGCAGATAGTGGTTTACCCAACCCGCGAGCGCATCAGCGCGATCGAAGACGCTGACATCGTCGCCTTCAGGCAGATAAAGCTGAAAAAGAAAGCCATCGTCTTCCAGGGAATCGCTGGTTGCGGCGTGCATTTTACGCAGCGCTTCCGCCAGTTCGTGGCCAAACGCCAGCCCTTCGTTGGTGAGGTCGTGGATCAGCGGCTGCCATGAGCTGTCGCTGTTTCCGCCGCACAGTATGCCGCTGATCAGACCGTGCATTTCGGCAGGGGTCAGACCGACTCCCTGCTGGTTCAGTAACTGGTTTAAATCCTTGTAACCAGGCATTTCGTTCTGTATAGACATACGCATTCGTCATCAAAGGGAGGATATTCATGATATGCTACCACTTTGGACCCTGGTGATACCAGAAAAGGGCTTGTATCTTCACATCAGGGTAGCTATAGTGTCGCCCCTTCGCAGCCCCCGGGGCAGTAAGCGAAGGCAGCGCAGTCAATCAGCAGGAAGGTGGCATGTCTGCACAACCCGTCGATCTCCAGATTTTTGGCCGTTCACTGCGAGTGAATTGTCCGCCTGAACAAAGGGATGCCTTGAATCAGGCTGCGGACGATTTGAATCAGCGGTTGCAAGATCTAAAAGAACGCACTAGAGTCACAAATACTGAGCAGCTGGTTTTCATCGCCGCGTTGAACATCAGCTATGAACTGACTCAGGAAAAAGCGAAGACCCGCGATTACGCGGCAAGCATGGAGCAGCGCATTAAAATGCTCCAGCAGACCATAGAACAGGCATTGCTTGATCAAGGTCGCAGTCCCGAAAGACCGGGACCAAAGTTTGAATAACACTTCTCAGTTGACTATGGTAGAGTAACTGTGAAGACAAAATTTCTCTGAGATGTTCGCAAGCGGGCCAGTCCCCTGAGCCGATATTTCATACCACAAGAATGTGGCGCTCCATGGTTGGTGAGCATGCTCGGTTCGTCCGAGAAGCCTTAAAACTATGACGACACATTCACCTTGAACCAAGGGTTCAAGGGTTACAGCCTGCGGCGGCATCTCGGAGATTCCCTCTCTTTTCTTCTACCGACTACCATGACTCAACTCCCTGAAGTTTCTGCTTCACGCCAGGACATCCGTCAGCTTATTCGCCAGCGTCGTCGCGCTCTAAGCGCCGAGCAACAGGCACAGTTTGCTCAGCAGGCCGCCGCCCGCATGATGGCCTATCCCCCTGTGGTGATGGCAAACACCGTCGCCCTGTTTCTCTCGTTTGATGGTGAGCTGGATACCCAACCGCTTATCGACCAGCTCTGGCGCGCCGGGAAAAAAGTTTACCTGCCGGTTCTGCATCCCTTTAGCCCGGGCAATCTGCTGTTTCTGCACTACCATCCGCACAGCGAGCTGGTGGTGAATCGTCTGAAAATCACCGAACCCAAACTCGACGTGCGCGACGTGCTCCCGCTTTCCGGGCTGGATGTGCTGATTACGCCGCTGGTGGCGTTTGACGAGCAGGGCCAGCGATTGGGCATGGGCGGGGGATTCTATGACAGGACGCTACAAAACTGGCAGCAGTACGGATTGCAGCCGGTGGGGTATGCGCATGATTGCCAGGGCGTGGAGGCATTACCCGTAGAGAAATGGGATGTGCCGTTGCCGGCGGTGGTGACGCCCAGTAAAACCTGGACCTGGTAGAACAAAGCCGGGTGGCGGCTACGCCTTACCCGGCCTACATAAATCCTCGAACATTGTATGTCGGGTAAGCGTAAGCGCCACCCGACATACAAACCGCACGACAACTGTAGGTCGGGTAAGGCGCAGCCGCCACCCGACACCACAGACCGCACCATCAGTACAACAGGCGCGCGCGAATCGTCCCCGGAATGGCCTTCATGCTCTGCAATGCTTTCTCGGCGATATCTTCATCCGCTTCGATATCAATCACCACATAACCCATCTGCGAGTTAGTTTGCAGATACTGCGCGGCAATGTTAACACCCTGCTCAGCAAAGATCTGGTTGATGGCGGTCAGCACGCCAGGACGGTTTTCGTGGATGTGCAGCAGACGACGCCCACCGTGCAGCGGCAGAGACACCTCCGGGAAGTTCACCGCAGAGAGCGTTGAACCGTTGTCGGAATATTTGCTCAGTTTACCCGCCACTTCCAGGCCGATATTCTCCTGCGCTTCCTGAGTAGAACCGCCGATGTGCGGCGTCAGGATCACGTTGTCGAACTCGCACAACGGAGAAGTGAACGGATCGCTGTTGGTGGCCGGTTCCGTCGGGAATACGTCAATCGCCGCACCCGCCAGATGCTTACGCTTCAGCGCATCGCACAGTGCAGGAATATCGACCACCGTACCGCGCGCGGCGTTGATCAGCAGAGCGCCCGGCTTCATCAGCGCCAGCTCTTCCGCCCCCATCATGTTTTTGGTGGACGCATTTTCCGGCACGTGCAGGCTGACCACGTCGCTCATGTTCAGCAGGTCTGAAAGATGCTGCACCTGCGTCGCGTTACCCAGCGGCAGCTTGCTTTCGATATCGTAGAAAAACACGTGCATGCCGAGGGATTCCGCCAGAATACCGAGCTGCGTACCGATGTGGCCGTAACCGATAATCCCGAGCTTTTTACCACGCGCTTCGTAGGAGCCCGCAGCCAGCTTATTCCACACGCCGCGGTGCGCTTTGGCGTTAGCTTCCGGAATGCCGCGAAGGAGCAGCAGCAGCTCGCCAATCACCAGCTCCGCCACGGAACGGGTGTTAGAGAACGGCGCGTTAAAGACCGGGATACCACGTTTTGCGGCGGCATTCAGATCAACCTGATTGGTGCCGATGCAGAAACAGCCAATCGCCACCAGCTTTTCCGCCGCAGCAATAACGTCTTCAGTCAGTTGGGTACGGGATCGCAGGCCAATGAAATGGGCATCACGGATGGACGCTTTCAGCTCTTCAGTGTCCAGCGCGCCTTTGTGAAATTCGATGTTGGTGTAGCCTGCTGCGCGAAGGCTATCGAGCGCTTTCTGGTGCACGCCTTCAACCAGCAGGAATTTAATCTTGTCTTTCTCCAGTGATACCTTTGCCATTTACCCGACCCTGTTTTTATCTGAACTGATGTTGTGCTGGATATAAATCCCGTGCAGCCAACATATCAAAAAAAACTATTGCAGCAATATGAACGTTTGCGTCGGCACTCTGAAGAAAAGTCATACAGAGCAAAATGGCAGAGGAAAATGCTGCGGATAATTACGAACGTGGCAGGATCGGCAAAAGAGGCGGAAAAACGTGACACAAGTCACCGAATTTAGCTTTTCAAAATTTTTTTAGCGGGGGGAGCGCTCCCCCCGTCAGATCATTTTACGATGGTTTTTACACCGTCAGCCGTGCCGATCAGCGCCACGTCCGCGCCACGGTTGGCAAATAACCCTACGGTAACGACGCCTGGAATGCCGTTGATCGCATTTTCCAGCGCAATGGCATCGAGGATCTCAAGGCCATGAACGTCGAGGATCACGTTGCCGTTGTCGGTCACCACACCCTGACGGTATTCCGGACGACCACCCAGCTTCACCAGTTGACGTGCCACGGCGCTGCGCGCCATCGGGATCACTTCGACCGGCAGCGGGAAATTCCCCAGAATGTCGACCTGCTTGGAGGCGTCCGCGATGCAGATGAACTTATCCGCCACGGAAGCGATGATTTTTTCGCGGGTCAGCGCCGCGCCGCCGCCTTTGATCATCTGCATGTGGCCGTTGATTTCATCCGCGCCATCAACGTAAATGCCCAGACGGTCCACTTCGTTGAGGTCGAAAACGGTAATGCCGAGGCTTTTCAGCTTTTCCGTGGAAGCATCGGAGCTGGAAACCGCGCCCTCGATCTGCCCCTTCATCGTGCCCAGCGCATCGATAAAGTGCGCCGCCGTCGACCCCGTACCAACACCGACAATGGTACCCGGCTGTACGTACTGGAGAGCGGCCCATCCTACTGCTTTTTTCAGTTCATCCTGCGTCATGATCGTTTTGCCTGTGGTGTGAAAACTCAGGGCGCATTATAGAACACGTCGAATGGATTTCGTCTGCCACGAAGGGAAAATTGTGTCATAGTGCAGATTAAGCAAAATTAAGGAGTCAGCCAGAGCAATGAAACGTCCGGACTACAGAACACTACAGGCACTTGATGCAGTTATTCGTGAACGCGGTTTTGAGCGCGCGGCGCAAAAGCTGTGCATCACCCAGTCCGCCGTATCACAGCGTATCAAACAGCTTGAAAACATGTTCGGGCAGCCGCTGCTGGTGCGTACCGTGCCGCCGCGTCCGACGGAGCAAGGACAAAAGCTCCTCGCCCTGCTGCGTCAGGTTGAACTGCTGGAAGATGAGTGGCTGGGCGATGAACAGACCGGCTCCACGCCGCTGCTGCTGTCGCTGGCGGTGAACGCCGACAGTCTGGCAACGTGGCTGCTGCCGGCCCTTGCGCCGGTGCTGGCCGACTCCCCTATCCGCCTGAATCTCCAGGTTGAAGACGAAACCCGCACCCAGGAGCGCCTGCGCCGTGGCGAAGTGGTTGGTGCCGTCAGTATTCAGCCTCAGGCGTTGCCAAGCTGTCTGGTGGATCAGCTGGGCGCGCTGGATTACCTGTTTGTCGGTTCAAAAGCCTTTGCCGAGCGCTACTTCCCGAACGGTGTGACCCGCGCCGCGCTGCTGAAAGCGCCTGCCGTCGCTTTCGACCATCTGGACGATATGCATCAGGCCTTCCTGCAACAAAACTTCGATCTGCCGCCGGGCAGCGTACCGTGTCATATCGTTAACTCGTCCGAAGCCTTCGTACAGCTCGCGCGTCAGGGAACCACCTGCTGCATGATCCCGCATTTGCAGATTGAGAAAGAGTTGAAAAGCGGTGAGCTGATTGATTTAACCCCGGGGCTGTATCAGCGCCGGATGCTGTACTGGCACCGTTTTGCGCCGGAAAGCCGCATGATGCGCAACGTCACTGACGCGCTGCTGGCGTTTGGGCATAAGGTGTTAAGACAGGATTGAAAAACTAGCCGGGTGGCGGCTTCGCCTTACCCGGCCTACGGGTTACTGAGCGGGCTTTTCAGTCGGCTCCAGCTGGAACACCACATCAACCTGATCGTCGAACTGAATGGTTGGCTGCTCGTAGGTTTCCTGAGCAGAAACCGGCGCGGCGTCCGCCTTCATCATCCGCACCATCGGGCTTGGCTGGTAGTTTGAAACGTGGTAGCGCACGCTGTAAACCGGACCGAGCTTGGTCTTGAAGCCGGATGCCAGCTGCTGCGCCTGATGAATGGCATCATCAATCGCCGCTTTACGCGCTTCGTCTTTATATTTCTCCGGTTGCGCAACGCCCAGCGAGACGGAACGAATTTCGTTCAGCCCAGCCTTCAGCGCACCATCCAGCAATCCGTTGAGCTTATCAAGCTGGCGTACAGTCACTTCCACAGTACGCACGGCGCGATAGCCTTTCAGGATGCTTTTGCCGTTCTGGTAGTCGTAATCCGGTTGGGTACGCAGGTTCGCAGAGCTGATGTCTTTTTTCGCGACACCGTTCTGTTCCAGGAAAGAGAGGTATTGCGCAACACGATCGTCTGCCTGTTTCTTGGCGGAAGCAGCATCTTTCGCCGCCACGTTCACTTCGATTGCCAGGGTTGCAACATCCGGTACCGCATCCACGCTTGCCGTGCCTGAAGTGACAATGTGCGGGCCGTTTGGCAGTTCATTCGCCTGCACCGACACCGTACCTAAACTTACTAATGCCGCCAGGGCCATCACCTTAAACTTCACTGTCATTCCTCCATGTTGCGAAGAGTGCCCTGTTAACAGGGCTCATGCCAGCAAGCTTAGCGGGTCTTGTTCAGATGTCCATAAGACAACGCTTAGTTGAACAGTCCCTGTACGTGATGAATCCCCTCTTTCGCCAGCTGGAAGGCAATAAACCACATCACCAGCCCAACCAGGGTATTGATAATGCGCTGCGCTTTAGCGGTGCGCAGACGTGGCGCCAGCCATGCCGCCAGGATCGCAAGACCAAAGAACCAGAGGAAGGAGGCGCTGACCGTACCGAGCGCAAACCAGCGCTTGGGCTCAACGTCCAGCTGTCCACCCAGGCTGCCGAGCACCACGAACGTATCAAGATAAACGTGCGGGTTAAGCCACGTCACGGCGAGCATGGTGACGATAATCTTCCAGCGCCCCTGCTTCATCACTTCGGCGCTCGCCAGCTCAAGATTGCTGCTCATGGCCGTTTTCAGGGCGCCAAACCCGTACCACAGCAGAAACGCTACGCCGCCCCAGGTAACCAGCGCCAGCAGCCACGGCGACTGCATCAGCAAGGCGCTGCCGCCAAAAATCCCGGCGCAAATCAGTAGCAAATCGCTCACCGCGCACAGCAGGGCAATCATCAGATGATACTGGCGGCGAATGCCCTGGTTCATCACAAACGCATTTTGTGGACCAAGGGGAAGGATCATGGCCGCACCTAATGCAAGCCCTTGAAAATAGTAAGTTAACATTGATAACTCTCAGGCAGTTTTCTCTACGTGCAGACTATACTGCGTGACCATCATTAGATAAAATTTAAAATTTTAATGGTTAATTAGAATCACTAATAAAACCCTGCTGTATACAATATTAAGATTTTATAAAACCTGCCCTCTCGCGACCCGGCGTATGCTGTAATGCCCCAGGCCGAAAAATTCTCACAGGAAATCATATGAAACATCAAGGCGTTGCAATGGTCATCTCCGCCATATTTGCGCTCTTAACTGCATTTCCGGCCATAGCGAGTGCAGGAAAGATACTTCGCTACACGGACCATGAACCGTACGGCAATATGCGTACGCAATTTATCAAAAACGTTTTCTTTAGTGAGATTGAAAAAGAATCGCAAGGCCGCCTGAAAATTGAAGCCCACTGGAAAGGTGATATATCAAGTAGTTACAATGCGCTAAGTACGCTTGGCCAGGGAACCAGAGCTGATATTGGCATCGTTGTCCCTGAATATACGGCTGAGCAACTGCCGCTTCATCAAATATTCAAAAGCTTTCCCCTGGGGCCTGCAAACGGCGAGGCCCAGGTGCGCTTCTTTCATCGCGTGTTCCAGCAATACCCACAGTTTGCCCGCGAGCTTGGGCAGAATAACCTGGTGAATTTGCAGTTCTTCCTGGGTTATCCGGTCGGGTTCTTTACCCGTCAGCCAGACGTTAAGCTGAAGCAGCTAGAGGGAACAAAATGGCGAACCGCCAGCTTCTGGCACCAGTCATTTTTGCGCAATGCTGGCGGAGCTACCCTGGCAATGCCCTGGAATGACAAGATTACCGACGCGTTGCGCACGGGACAGTTGAATGGCCTTATGGTGAATCTCGACAGCGGAGATGACATACATGCGCAGCGCGCGGCGCCCTACATTCATTATTCTCCTGCGCTCTGGCTGGGGCATGTCTACCTTCTGGTTATAAATAAGGACACCTTAAACGCATTGGACGAGCGGGATCGTCTTGCTATTCGTCGTGCAGCCGAAACCACGGAGAAACAACTCGGTGCTGCGTTGGACAGCGGGCTGGCTTCTCTCACCACGCGTCTGGAAAACGAAGGCGCTAAGCTTCATCTTCTGAGCCGTGATGAGCAATTGGAATGGCAGAAAGCAACGCGATATCAAGAGGTTCAGGAGGAATGGGTACGGCAACAGGAAAGTAAGGGTAATACGGACGCAGGCAAATTGATGCACGAGCTACGCCTATTGCTGGAGGCTAACGCCCGGCAAAAGCGATAGGCTCAACGCCCGCATACAATGCGGGCGTTGTCTGAACTGACGAGCGTTAGTCAGCTTCTTTCACTTTTTTGAAGTTCACATCCATCTGCGGATAAGGGAAGCTGATACCGTTGGCATCGAAATCACGCTTGATGCGCTCCAGCACGTCCCAGTAAACGTTTTGCAGATCGCCGCTTTTACTCCAGATGCGCACCACAAAATTAATGGATGACGCGCCCAGCTCGTTCAGGCGAACGGTCATTTCGCGATCTTTAAGAATGCGGTCATCTGATTCGATGATATCGGTAATCAGCTTTTTCACCAGCTCAGTATCTGAATCATAGCCAACCCCGATAATGAGTTCATTACGGCGAACCGGCTCACGAGAGAAGTTAGTAATGTTGCCATCAATCACTTTCTTGTTTGGCACAATGACGATTTTGCCGTCTGCCGAACGCAGCGTGGTAGAAAAAATCTGCACGTTCAGCACGGTGCCCGCAGTGCCACCGAGATCAACATACTCTCCGGCACGGAAAGGACGGAACGTCACTAACAGTACGCCAGCTGCAAGGTTAGCCAGCGAGCCCTGAAGAGCGAGACCTACGGCCAGACCAGCGGCACCAAGTACAGCAATGACCGAAGCGGTCTGTACACCGACCCGCCCCATTGCCGCAATGAGGGTAAACGCAATAATCCCGTAACGCACCAGCGCAGATAGGAAATCAGCAACGGTTGCATCGATATGACGGGATAGCATTACGCGATTAACGCCCCGGGAAACCGTGCGGGCAACGATCATCCCCACAATAATAATGGCGATTGCCGCCGCAATATTCACAGCGTAACTAATCAGGAGCGCCTGGTTGCGCACCAGCCAGGAGCCAGCGTTATTGATGCTATCTACAACACCGAGATCTTCCATTTATCTTTCCTTATGCTCATAAAAACCACAAAATCTATCCCACACGGAGACAGGCAGGTCAGTAAAGGGTAAACAAAAAGCCATGATATTGCCAAACAGATCACAAAAACAGAGGCATCAGGCTATTGAAAAGGCATAAAAAAAGGCCCGCATATGCGGACCTTCTTGACGCTATGAACAGCTCAAATTACAGAACGTCAACCGCGTTCAGTTCTTTGAATGCCTGCTCCAGACGAGTAATCATAGAAGTCTGGGCAGCGCGCAGCCATACGCGTGGATCGTAGTATTTCTTGTTCGGCTGGTCTTCGCCTTTCGGGTTGCCCAGCTGACCTTGCAGGTAAGCTTCGTTGGTTTTGTAGTATTGCAGGATACCGTCCCAGGTTGCCCATTGGGTGTCGGTATCGATGTTCATTTTCACTACGCCATAGCTTACGGAGTCTTTGATTTCCTGAGCAGAAGAACCGGAACCGCCGTGGAAGACGAAGTTCAGGCTGTTGTGCGGCAGGTTGTGTTTCTTAGACACGTATTCCTGAGAATCACGCAGGATGGTCGGAGTCAGAACCACGTTACCTGGTTTGTATACGCCGTGTACGTTACCGAAGGACGCTGCGATGGTGAAGCGTGGGCTGATTTTGCTCAGCTCGGTGTAAGCGTAATCAACGTCTTCTGGCTGAGTGTACAGAGCAGAAGCGTCCATGTGGCTGTTGTCCACACCGTCTTCTTCACCGCCGGTGCAACCCAGTTCGATTTCCAGGGTCATGCCCATTTTGGACATACGCGCCAGGTACTTAGAGCAGATCTCGATGTTTTCTTCCAGAGACTCTTCGGACAGGTCGATCATGTGAGAAGAGAACAGTGGCTTACCGGTTGCTGCGAAGTGTTTTTCACCTGCGTCCAGCAGACCGTCGATCCATGGCAGCAGTTTTTTCGCGCAGTGGTCAGTGTGCAGGATAACCGGAACACCGTAGTGCTCAGCCATCTGGTGAACGTGATGTGCGCCAGAGATAGCACCCAGGATAGCAGCGCCCTGAGGAACGTCAGTTTTCACGCCTTTACCTGCGATGAACGCAGCGCCGCCGTTAGAGAACTGAACGATAACCGGTGCTTTAACTTTTGCAGCGGTTTCCAGTACGGCGTTGATGGAGTCGGTACCTACGCAGTTAACTGCTGGCAGTGCGAAGTTGTTTTCTTTAGCTACCTGGAACACTTTCTGTACGTCATCACCAGTGATAACGCCAGGTTTTACGAAATCAAAAATTTTAGACATGTTGCTTAGTCCTGTATCTTCGGCCGTTAGAAAAGGTGCGAGCTCTGATAAGCGCGCTGAAAATTGGGCAGGTTTCCCTGCCCCTGAATGGCTTACTTCTTAGCGCGCTCTTCGAGCATTGCTACTGCTGGCAGGACTTTACCTTCCACGAATTCGAGGAATGCGCCGCCACCAGTGGAGATGTAGGAGATCTTGTCAGCGATACCGAACAGATCGATAGCTGCCAGGGTGTCACCACCGCCTGCGATAGAGAACGCTTCGCTGTCTGCGATAGCGTTAGCCACGATCTCAGTCCCTTTGCGGAAGTTCGGGAATTCGAACACGCCGACAGGACCGTTCCACAGGATAGTTTTTGCGTTTTTCAGGATTTCAGCCAGTTTCTGTGCAGAAACGTCGCCCAGGTCCAGAATCTGCTCTTCATCTTTGATGTCGTTAACAGACTTCAGGGTTGCAGTAGCAGTTTCGGAGAACTCGGTAGCTACACGAACGTCAGTTGGAACCGGAATATCACAGGTGCTCAGCAGACGTTTGGCTTCGTCAACCAGATCCGCTTCGTACAGGGATTTACCCACGTTGTGGCCTTGCGCAGCAACGAAGGTATTCGCGATACCACCACCAACGATCAGCTGGTCAGCGATTTTGGACAGGGAATCCAGTACGGTCAGTTTGGTAGAAACTTTAGAACCACCAACGATAGCGACCATTGGACGAGCAGGTTCTTTCAGAGCTTTACCCAGCGCTTCCAGTTCGTCAGCCAGCAGCGGACCTGCACAGGCGACGTCTGCGAATTTACCGATACCGTGGGTAGATGCCTGCGCACGGTGAGCCGTACCGAATGCATCCATCACGAATACGTCGCACAGCGCAGCGTATTTTTTGGACAGGGTTTCGTCGTCTTTCTTTTCGCCTTTGTTGAAGCGAACGTTTTCCAGAACAACCAACTCACCTTCGGCAACTTCCACGCCGTCCAGGTAATCTTTCACCAGGCGAACCGGGCTGGACAGTTTGTCTTTCAGGTAATTAACAACCGGCAGCAGAGAGAACTCTTCGTTGTACTCGCCTTCAGTTGGACGGCCCAGGTGGGAGGTGACCATCACTTTAGCGCCCTGCTTCAGAGCCAGTTCAATGGTTGGCAGAGATGCACGGATACGCGCGTCGCTGGTCACTTTGCCATCTTTAACCGGTACGTTCAGATCGGCACGGATGAAAACGCGTTTACCTGCCAGATCCAGATCGGTCATCTTAATTACAGACATGGTGAATCCTCTCGTTGATTCTTAAAGTTTTGCAAGCGCAAGGTGCGCTCTACCTGAAACCTTTTGCGGCCATGGCTAACGTGGTGTCGAGCATTCGGTTAGCAAAGCCCCATTCGTTATCACACCAGACCAGCGTCTTAATAAGGTGCGCACCACTGACTCGCGTCTGCGTGCCATCCACGATGGCGCTGTGCGGGTCGTGGTTAAAATCTACTGAGACCAACGGTAATTCCGTATAGTCAACTATACCATGAAATGCTCCCTGTGCCGCTTTTTGCAGCAACAGGTTGACTTCACAGGCTTTTACCGGTTTTTTCACCGTCACGCTAAGATCGATTGCGGTGACGTTTATCGTCGGCACGCGCACGGCAATCGCTTCGAAACGGTCGTTAAACTGCGGGAAAATACGGGTGATCCCGGCAGCCAGTTTCGTATCCACCGGAATGATGGACTGGCTCGCCGCGCGAGTGCGCCGTAAATCCGGATGGTAGGCGTCGATGACCTGCTGATCGTGCATGGCGGAGTGAATCGTGGTCACGGTGCCGGATTCAATGCCATACGCATCGTCTAACAGTTTAATGACCGGAATAATGCAGTTGGTGGTGCAGGAGGCGTTGGAGACAATGCGGTGTTCAGCTTGCAGCTCGTGCTGGTTGACGCCAAACACGACGGTGGCGTCGAGGTCGTTACTGCCGGGATGGGAGAACAGCACTTTTTTCGCGCCAGCATTCAGATGCGCTTCGCCATGTTCACGGTTACCGTACACGCCGGTACAGTCCAGCACCACATCCACACCCAGTTCGCGCCAGGGCAGCCCTTCAATACTGTTCTCATGCAGCACGCGGATGGCATCGTCACCGACGAACAGCTGTTCCCTTTCCTGGCGAACATCCCAGGCAAAGCGACCGTGGCTGGTGTCATATTTCAACAAATGCGCCATGCCCGCAGCATCCGCCAGTTCATTGATTGCCACCACGGTGATTTCCGCACGACGCCCGGATTCATATAAAGCACGAACCACGTTGCGTCCGATGCGACCGAAGCCATTAATCGCTACGCGTACGGTCATAGATCTCCTGCAAAGCTATCCCTGAGTTTGAGGTGGCTGAAAGAGTAATCCAGCGACGCCCGAAGGGGAATCCTTGCTGTCACAAACTGCGATTGATTGGTCAATTGTCGAACATTTAATCGACTGAAACGCTTCAGCAAGAATAAGCGAATCGGGGAATAAAAGGAATCTCTGTCCAGATGAATAAGCGAGCTATATGACTTGCATCACATTTTCGGTGGAATAATTTACAGAGCAGTTACATGTCTGAGGAATCGTGCATACAAAAAAGCCGGGTGGCGCTAACGCTTACCCGGCCTACATTTTATGCCATTTGTAGGCCCGGTAAGCGTTAGCGCCACCGGGCAAAACGGCAATTACAGCAGTTCTTTCGCCTTAGCGACAACGTTCTCAACGGTGAAGCCAAACTCTTCAAACAGCTGTTCAGCCGGCGCAGACTCACCAAACGTGGTCATACCGACGATAGCGCCGTTCAGGCCAACGTATTTGAACCAGTAGTCAGCGATACCCGCTTCCACTGCCACGCGAGCGGAGACCGCTTTAGGCAGTACGGATTCGCGGTACGCGGCATCCTGCTTGTCGAACGCATCGGTAGATGGCATAGAAATCACACGCGCTTTCACGCCTTCGGCAGTCAGTTTTTCCCATGCGGCAACGGCCAGTTCAACTTCAGAACCGGTCGCGATGAAGATCAGCTCAGGCTGGCCTGCGCAATCTTTCAGCACGTAACCACCGCGCGCGATGTTTGCCAGCTGCTCTGGGGTACGCTCCTGCTGCGCCAGGTTCTGACGGGAGAGGATCAGTGCGGTCGGGCCATCATGACGCTCAACGCCGTATTTCCACGCCACCGCAGATTCAACCTGGTCACATGGACGCCATGTGCTCATGTTCGGGGTCACGCGCAGAGAAGCCACCTGCTCTACTGGCTGGTGGGTAGGGCCGTCTTCGCCCAGACCGATAGAGTCGTGGGTGTAGACCATCACCTGACGCTGTTTCATCAGCGCAGCCATACGCACGGCGTTACGTGCATATTCCACAAACATCAGGAAGGTAGAGGTGTACGGCAGGAAGCCACCGTGCAGAGCGATACCGTTGGCAATCGCGGTCATCCCGAATTCACGTACACCGTAATGGATGTAGTTACCGGCAGTATCTTCGTTGATTGGCTTAGATCCGGACCACAGGGTCAGGTTTGATGGCGCCAGGTCAGCGGAGCCGCCGAGGAATTCTGGAAGCAGAGGGCCAAACGCTTCGATCGCATTCTGAGATGCTTTACGGCTGGCAATCTTGGCTGGGTTCGCCTGCAACTTCGCGATGAATTCGTTCGCTTTCGCGTCGAAGTCAGACGGCATGTCGCCTTTCATACGACGGGTGAATTCAGCCGCTTCCTGAGGGAAGGCTTTCGCGTATGCCGCGAACTTCTCGTTCCAGGCCGCTTCTTTCGCCTGGCCCACTTCTTTCGCAT
Organism: Enterobacter cloacae complex sp. P18RS; assembly: GCF_014982105.1. Taxonomy (NCBI): domain Bacteria; kingdom Pseudomonadati; phylum Pseudomonadota; class Gammaproteobacteria; order Enterobacterales; family Enterobacteriaceae; genus Enterobacter; species Enterobacter cloacae complex sp. P18RS. The sequence continues at coordinate 128,458 of NZ_JADCKV010000017.1, forward strand.
CCCACTGAGCGTAGATTTCAGACGGGATTTCGAAGGCAGGGTGTTTCCAGCCAAGCGCTTCACGGGTCAGTGCAATTTCCGCGTCGCCCAGCGGTGCGCCGTGGGAGTCGTGAGTGCCCGCTTTGTTCGGAGAACCGAAGCCGATGATGGTTTTGCACATCAGCAGGGACGGTTTGTCGGTCACGGCGCGCGCTTCTTCTACGGCACGTTTAATCGAGTCAGCATCGTGGCCATCAACGCCGCGCACAACGTGCCAGCCGTAGGCTTCGAAACGTGCGGCGGTGTCGTCAGTGAACCAGCCTTCAACATGACCGTCGATGGAGATGCCGTTGTCGTCGTAGAACGCAACCAGTTTACCCAGCTTCAGGGTGCCTGCCAGGGAGCACACTTCGTGAGAAATGCCCTCCATCATGCAGCCGTCGCCCAGGAAGGCGTAGGTGAAGTGGTCAACGATGTCGTGGCCAGGACGGTTAAACTGCGCCGCCAGGGTCTTCTCTGCAATCGCCATCCCTACGGCGTTAGCGATGCCCTGACCTAGCGGACCGGTAGTGGTTTCAACGCCAGCGGTGTAGCCCACTTCCGGGTGACCTGGAGTTTTGGAGTGCAGCTGACGGAAGTTTTTCAGCTCTTCGATTGGCAGATCGTAGCCAGTGAGGTGCAGCAGGCTGTAGATCAGCATAGAGCCGTGGCCGTTAGACAGCACGAAACGGTCGCGGTCTGCCCATGCCGGGTTCTGCGGGTTGTGGTTAAGGAAATCACGCCACAGGACTTCGGCGATGTCAGCCATGCCCATAGGGGCGCCCGGGTGGCCGGATTTGGCTTTCTGTACTGCGTCCATGCTCAGCGCACGAATAGCATTAGCAAGCTCTTTACGTGAGGACATTTTAACTCCAGATCGGACTGTTAAAGGCCATGCCCTTGACGACAGCGCGTTTTGGGCTACGCCGGAAAAAAGTGCCAACAATGTAACCCAAGCCGCAGGGCATGTACATGGACCATTCTTTTGCAGCTTAAGAAATCTCTGGATCATGCTCGCATGTTGCGCAATCTGCTCGCCCGCCCCTGTCGATATTCCTTATACTTAGCCCGACACCGGCTTCGTTGACGGTGCATTTTTCGGAATTAATTCAGATTAACGAGTACGGAAGCAACATCATGAAAATGCGTGCAATCGGGCTGGCTGTGGGAACAACGCTCCTGCTAAGCGGCTGTCAGAATATGGATTCTAACGGCCTGATGACCTCAGGCGCAGAAGCTTTTCAGGCCTACTCATTGAGCGATGCGCAGGTGAAAGCGTTGAGCGACGAGGCCTGTAAGGATATGGATGGAAAAGCTACGCTTGCCCCGGCAAACAGCACCTACACGCAGCGTCTGAACAAGATTGCTTCCGCGCTGGGCGACAACATTAACGGTCAGCCGGTGAACTACAAGGTGTATATGGCGAAAGACGTCAACGCCTTTGCGATGGCGAACGGCTGTATCCGCGTTTACAGCGGCCTGATGGACATGATGACCGACAACGAAGTGGAAGCGGTGATCGGCCATGAAATGGGTCACGTTGCACTGGGTCACGTGAAGAAAGGGATGCAGGTTGCGCTGGGCACCAATGCCGTGCGCGCAGCGGCGGCCTCTGCGGGCGGCATCGTCGGCAGCCTGTCCCAGTCGCAGCTGGGCGACGTGGGCGAAAAACTGGTGAACTCGCAGTTCTCCCAGCGTCAGGAGTCGGAAGCGGATGACTACTCTTACGATCTGTTGCGCAAACGCGGCATCAATCCATCGGGTTTAGCTACCAGCTTCGAAAAACTGGCGAAACTGGAGGAGGGCCGTCAAAGCTCCATGTTTGACGATCACCCGGCTTCGGAAGAGCGTGCACAGCATATTCGCGACCGTATGGCGGCAGACGGAATTAAATAATTTCAGAAGGAGGCAGTTTTGCCTCCTTTTTATTTCGCATGAATTGTTAACTTAAAAGCACGTATCGATAACACCCCTGAAAGGCCCGCCAAATCTGCCCTGTCACACTGAAATGTCTGGTCACATAATTATTGCAAAGGTAACTTTTTCCGGTAATTATCTTTTCCGCAGTTATTCAAATTAATATATCCAGACAGAGACGTTCCCTCCGTGAAAAAAGAATTATCATTAATTGCTTTAAGTTTATTTGCCGCATTACCTGCCGCCGCAAGCCAGCAATCCGACAGCAACGGTTTTATTGACGACAGCCATCTGGATCTGTTTTTACGCAATGCGTATATCAGCCGCGACTACCATCAGGGCCAGCAGGACAAAGCCGAATGGGGTCAGGGGATCATCGCCACGTTTGCATCCGGCTATACCGAAGGGCTGGTGGGCTTCGGCGTGGACGGTATCGCGCAGTATGGCGTGCGTCTGGACGGTGGCCGCGGCAAGAGCGGCGCGGGCGGCATCGACTTCTTTAAGCAGGAAGACGACGGCCGGGCAAAATCCGATCTGGCAAAGTTTGGCGCAACCGCCAAAATGCGCATCTCCAATACCGTGCTGAGCTACGGGAACCAGCGTCCTGAACTGCCAATCATTACATCCGACAGCTCCCGCCTGCTGTTTGAAAGCTACACCGGCACCCTGCTGACCTCGAAAGAGATCGACGGTCTGGAAGTCAACGCCGGTTACTTCACAGACGAGCAGCGTAAAAGCGATGACCGCCACGACAGCGGACTGAAGAGCCTCTCCTTCGGCGGTGCGAGCTATCAGTTTAACGACCAGTTCAGCGGCGCGCTGTACGCCTCTCATAACGAAGAGGTGATGAACAAGCAGTACCTGGGCATGAACTTCAAACAGCCGTTCAGTACCGGGCAGCAGCTGGTGCTCGACTTCAACGGCTATAACTCCCGTCTCGACCAGCATTACGCGGACAGCCTCGACACGGGCCGCAGCAACACCATCTGGAGCCTGGCAGCGAGCTATATCTGGGACATTCACACGTTCAAAGTGGCGTACCAGCAGAGCAGCGGCAGTACCGGCTACAACTACGGCGGCTATCGCGACAAAGGCGGCGTGGGTGACGGCGGTAACACCATCTGGCTGGCGAACTCCTACTGGTCTGATTTCAACGGCGAAGATGAACGTTCCTGGCAGGCATCCTACGGTCTGGACTTTGGCGGCCTTGGTTTACCGGGCCTGAGCTGGACCACCGCCTACGTGCGCGGCGATAACATCAAAACCTCTGAAACCAGCAATGGCAAAGAGCACGAGTGGTTTAACCAGATCCAGTACCAGGTGCAGGATGGCCCGGCGAAAGATCTGAAGCTGAAGCTGCGCTACTCCGTACTGCGCGTCTCCAGCAACGCCAGCGAGTACAACGTGGGCGGGGACGAGATCCGCGCTTACGTGGAATACCCGTTTAACGTGTTCTGATTTACCCCCTCACCCTAACCCTCTCCCAAAGGGAGAGGGAACGCTGTCACCCTCTCCCTTTGGGAGAGGGCTGGGGTGAGGGCTTCAGACCGCACTGCACTGCTAGTAAAGCGTCTTCTGCGGCGGCCCCGCAAACTTAAGGGCGCCAATCTGCCCCATCCGCACTTCCACTACCGACGGCCCCGGCATCGCCAGCGCCTCCGTCATCACCGCATCAAAATCCTCTGCCCGCTCAACGCTCCACGCCTGAAGGCCAATCGCCTGCGCCAGCAGGGTAAAGTCCGGCGTATGCAGCGCGTTATAATACTGACGCCCGCCGAAATACTTATCCTGAATACCGCGCATCACCCCGTAGCCGCCGTCGTTCATGACCAGCAGCGTCACGTTGGCTTTCTCCTGCGCCAGCGTCGCCAGCTCGCCTAAATTGAGGCTAAGGCCGCCGTCGCCCACCAGCCCCACCACCTTGCGCTGCGGGTTGGCAATCGCGGTGCCGATCGCCATCGGCAGCCCCATACCAATCGCCCCGGCGAGGGAGTGAATGTTCATCATCGGACCGTTAGCCCTGAACAGGCGGCTACCCCACAGGCTGCCGGACACGGTGATATCGCGCACCAGCAGGCCGTCTGTCGGCAGGGCTTTTGCTATGGCGTCGTTAAGCTTCGCATAGGCGCCGCACTGCTCGCGCAGCCCCTGTTCGGCTTGCCCGACCGCCTGCTGCACCTGCATATCCCACTGTGCGTTGCCCCACTCGCGGCCCTGTACTTTTGCAGCCAGCGCGCCAAGCACCGCTGAACAATCGGCTATCAACGTGCTATCCATCAGGTAGTTACGGCTTGCTGCCGCCGGGTCGATATCGATCTGCACCCGCGGGGAAGGCAGCTCAAGCGTCCAGGAACGGGTTTCGTTGCTGCGCAGGCGAGAACCGGCCACCAGCGTAAAATCGCACTGCGCGATCAGCGCCTCCACCGACGGCGAGTTGTGAAACGCCCGCAGGCTGGCGCGGTGGCTGTCCGGCAGCACGCCGCGCGCATGGGTGCTGGAAATCACGGTGATGCCCGCATCCGCCAGCGTTTTAACCGCCTCAGCGCTGCCCAGCGCCCCGCCCCCCAGCCACAGCAGCGGCTGTTTCGCCTGTTGGAGCTGCGCCCACAGCGCGTCAACCATTCCGGTATCCACGGCTGGAACCGATGCCGGTTTAACCGGTTTAGTCACCAGCGACAGCGGAATTTTGGCGCCCTGAATATCAATCGGGATTTCCACCGAGACCGGTCCGCACGGCGGGGTCTGCGCGTCCTGGATAGCTTTATGCAGAATGGCTATCGCCTGATTCGCATTGCTGATGCGGTACGCCCGTTTTGAGCTGGCCTTCAGGAAGGTCAGCTGGTCACGGGTTTCATGGATAAACCCGGTGTCGGCGTCCAGCCAGGCTTTCTCTACCTGCCCGGTTAAATGCAGCAGCGGCGTGCAGGCATTCATGGCTTCCACCAGCGCGCCTACCGCATTACCCGCCCCCGCGCCGGTGCTGGTCAGCGCCACGCCGAGGCCGGAAAAGCGCCCGTGGGCGTCGGCCATGGTGACGGAACCGGCTTCACCGCGCGCGGGCACAAAGCGGATATTGCCCCGCTGCCCAACCGCATCCGCGATCGGCAGGTTGTGAATAGAGATGACGCCGTAGATGGCCTCAACCTGATACTGCTCCAGCGTTCTGGCGATGGCGTCGCCGACGGTTATCATTTCACTCATTGCTCACCCTTTCTCAGTCGCACCAGTGGTTGACGCTGTTACCCGTCGCCAGATAAATGCTCTTTTGTTGCATCCAGGCTTTCAGCCCCTGAATACCCTTCTCGCGGCCCAGACCGCTCTCTTTAAAGCCCCCGAACGGGGTCGAAATCGCAAAAACCTTGTAAGTGTTGATCCACACCGTGCCAGCCTCCAGCTGCTCGCTGAGACGCAGGGCGCGCCCGGTATCGCGCGTCCAGATCCCCGCCGCCAGGCCGTAAACCGAGTCGTTCGCCTCGCGGATAAGCGTGGCTTCATCGGCAAACGACATCGCCACCAGCACCGGGCCGAAGATCTCTTCCTGACAGGCGCGGGCGCTGTTGCTCAACCCTTCAATAATCGTGGGCTGGAAAAAGCTGCCGTTTGCCAGAGCGGGATCGGCGGGGATCTCGCCGCCGCACAGCACGCGGCCCCCTTCACGCTTCGCCAGTTCGACGTACTCGATCACGCTCTGGCGATGTTTTTCGCCGATCAGCGGTCCGACATGCACGCCGTCGGTAAACGGGTGTCCGACGCGCAGCCCGCGAGTTAATTCCAGCAGCCTCGCCATCAGCGGGGCGTAAATGCTCTCGTGGATAAACAGCCGCGATCCGGCGATACACGCCTGCCCCGCCGAGCTGAAAATGCCATAGCAGATCCCGCGCGCGGCCTGTTCGATATCAGCATCCTCCAGCACAATGGTCGGCGATTTGCCGCCCAGCTCCAGCGAGGCCGGGATCAGTTTTTCCGCCGCCACGTGCGCCAGATGACGGCCCGTGGTGGTACCGCCGGTAAAGGAAATTTTGCGCACGCGAGGATGACGCGCCAGCGCATCGCCAATCACCGAGCCTTTGCCCGGCAGCACGCTCAGCAGCCCGGCGGGCAGCCCGGCCTGTTCAAAAATCCGCGCCAGCTCCAGCGCCATCAGCGGCGTGGCTTCGGCCGGCTTGAGGATCACCGCGTTCCCGGCGGCAATCGCCGGTGCGACCTTCTGCATTTCGCTGGCAATCGGCGAGTTCCACGGCGTGATGGCCGCCACCACGCCGAGCGGCTCATAGCGGCTCAGCGTCAGCAGATCCGGCTGGCGCGGCGTGGGCAGTTCCCCTTCCAGCAGCTCGCAGGCGGCGGCAAAGTAGCGCGCCGTTCCCGCCGCGCTCATCACCAGCCCGCGCGCTTCCGCCAGCGGCTTGCCGTTATCACGGCTCTGCATCTGCGCCAGCGCGTCGACGCGGGATTCAATGAGATCGGCAACCTTATGCAGGATCTTCGCGCGCATATGCGGCAGGCTGTTACGCCATGCGGGATCGCGCCAGGCGCGCTCTCCGGCGTCTACCGCCTCCTCCAGGTCATCCAGACTGGCGGCGTTCAGCGTCGCGTTGATCGACCCGTCTGCCGGGAAGTGGCTCTGCATCGGGTTGCCGCCGCCGTGTCGCCACTGGCCGCCGATAAAAATCTTCAGATCGTCCATCGTCTCTCCTCAGCTCAGGGCCAGCTCGCGGCAGGCGCGCACCGCGCTCAGTGCCGCCAGGGTGGAGGTTTTAGGATTAGAAGCCAGCGGCAGTCCGCTCAGCTCCAGATGAAACTCGCCGAACAATCCTTCCACGTGGAGCGTGTGGGTATTGCGTTTCGTTGCCGGGTCAACCATCAGCTGCACGCGGGTGTCGTCCATCCCGACGCCGCCGAGCGCCACGGTCGCCGCCACGTTGGCGTTCGCCGGGAACAGCCGCGCCGCCTCGCGGGCGCTGCCTTCAAAAAAGACCTTTTCCTCTGTCACCGCATTCAGATCGATAAGCTGCTCAGCATAGCTGCCGCGCCAGCTGGCCGGGCTTTTGCGCGACTGATAGGTAACGCGCTCAAGGCCGCCCTCTTTCGCCGCCGCCAGCCCGTCGATACCGGCCACCGCACCGGAAAGCAGGGTCATTTTTCCGCCCGCAGCGAGCAGACGCTGCTCCAGCGCGCTGTCCGCCAGCGCGCCGGTGGAAATGACGGCCAGATGCCAGCCGCGACGCAGGATCTCTTCCCCGTACTGGGCCACCGCCTGCTGGCTGGCGCATTCCAGCACCAGATCCGGCGTTTGTGCGCACGCCATCGGCGACGTCAGCGCCTCAACCGCATCGCCAAACTGGTCGTGAATGGCGGCATGGTGAGACGCGCGCGCCACGATCCAGCCGATAGCCACGCCGGCGGGCAGGCGCTCAATCACCGCCTGCGCCATGGCGCCAAAACCAATCAACATTACCTTTTTCATGATGTGTCCTTACAAATGGCGGCAGAAGCCGCCGGAAACGTCCAGCGCCGCGCCGGTGGTAAACGAGGCCAGCGGCGAAGCGAGGAACAGCAGCGCCTGCGCGGGCTCCTGCGGCTTGCCGAGGCGCGCCATCGGAATGCCGCGCTTGCGCGCGATATCCGCCGTCCATTCCGGCCAGCTCTGGCTTTTGTCCGCCCGGTGTTCAAAGCGGCGCTGCCACTGGCCGGATTCCACCATGCCGAGCAGAATGGAATTGACGCGAATACCTTTTCCCACCAGCTCTTTCGACAGCGTCAGCGTCATGTTCAGCAGCGCGGCACGAGCGGCAGAGGTGGCGATCATGTGCTCCTCCGGCTGTAGCGCCAGCAGGGAGTTCACGCAGGTAACAGAGGCAATGTCGGACTGCTCCAGCAGAGGCTGAAACGCCTGCACCGGGTTAATCACCCCGAACAGTTTGAGTTCGGCTTCGTGCAGCCACGCCTCGCGCGGGGTGTCATGGAAGTGCGCCACGTAGCCCTGCCCGGCGTTGTTGATCAGCATATCCGCCGCGCCAAAACGCGCCTGTACCGCATCCGCAAAGGCCTGAACTTCGTCGGCGTTCAGCACGTCGCAGCGGTAAGCAAAAATCTCCCCGTGAGGAAATTCGTTTTGCAGCGTCGCATGGGCGCTGGCGAGCCGGTCCGGGTCACGGCCGCAGAAGGCGACTTTCGCCCCTTCACCCAGCAGCAGGCGCAGCGTTTCAAAGCCAATGCCGGAAGAACCGCCGGTAACGACCGCTACGCGCCCGTCAATTTGTGCATTCATCGCGCACCTCTTCGTTAATGCGTAAAAGCTGTTGGTTGAAAAACGCGTCGTTATCGAGATAGCTGGCGTGCCCGGCCTGCGGAATGGCGATAAACGGCATGCCGTAGCGCAGCGCCAGACCCTGAACCAGTTCCGGCTGGGTGATGGCATCCTGCTCGCCGCACCAGACTTCAAACGTGCCGGAGTAGCGTTTAAGCCAGCCGTGAATGTCGTCATGTGCCAGCATCCATGCGGCAGCGAGGTAGCCTTCCGGGCGCAGCGCCCGCATGCCCGCCGCGACGGTGGCGATATCTTCCGCGCGCGCGCCGGGGCGCAGCAGTTTCGCGGCGCGGGTCTGGGCGAGGATGTCGCCTCCCAGCGCCATCTGCTGCTCGCGGTTGCGCCATACCTGCTCCCGCTGCTCCGGCGCGGCATTGCCGTACCCCTGCGCGGCGTCGGCCAGCACCAGATGAATGACGCGATCCGGGAACTTTGCCGCAAAGGCGCTGGCCACCAGCGCCCCCAGGGAATGGCCGACCAGCACTGTCTGCCAGACACCGGCGCGATCCAGCATGGCCGCCAGCGCGTCGGCGTAATCCCCCGCGTTTGCCCGCGCTACGGCCAGCATCGGGCTTTCGCCGTAACCGGGCATGTCCCACGCCAGCACGCGAAAATCGTTCAGCGCCATCTGCTTGTGCCAGGAAGCGGCGCCGGAGCTGATCCCGTGCAGCAGCATCAGCGGAATGCCGCTTCCCTGTTCACGAAAACCCGTCATCATGCCCCCCTTAGTTCCGCTTCACTTTGGAAAGCGGATGGTCGGACGGATAGGTCGGGATTTCCGGCTTGTTGGTCCCCAGCATGACGCACATCAGCGCTTCTTCTTCGCCGTGGTTAAACAGGCCGCGATAGATGCCCGGCGGAACGGAGATCAGGTCACGCTCACGCAGCACGGTTTCTGTGTAGTTGTCGCCGTCCTGGATCATCAGCGTGATCTGCCCCTTGAGCATGAAGAACACCTCTTCCACGTCGTCGTGCAGGTGCAGCGGTCCTTCGCACTTCGACGGCAGCACCATGGTGGAGAAGGTAAAATGGTCCGCCTGCACGGTGTTGGTGTCGTTCGCCACGCCGGTTGCGCCAGTGCCGATGTAGCGCATCTGCGCCCGGCGGTATTTCGGGTCAAAATCGGCCTGGAACTTCAGCGCGTTCCAGTCGTATTTACGCCCTTCGAAGCGCGCGATGCGCGACTCGACCCACTCTTCCATCGTCAGATGGTCAGGTTTGATGCCCGTTTTGTTGGTTACGGTTGAATCAGTCATGACACTCTCCTCAGTAACGTCTCAGCAGCGGCAGTAACAGGACGCAGCCCACCGCCGCCATCACCGCCAGAAAAATCAGCCCGGAATCCATGCTGTGGGTGAAGGCGATAAGCGCACCCATCACCGCCGGCGACAGCGCGCCCGCAAAGTTTCCCAGCCCGTTGAAGATACCGCCCGCCGTGGCGCTCACCCGGGGATGGGTGGCCTTCGCCAGCAGGGCGAAAATGTTGGGCGCGCCGGTGCCCCACATAAAGGTGCTGAAGCTCATCGCCGCGATGACGGCCAGCGGGGTATCAAGGTGCATCACCGCCGCCAGCCCGACGGCCGCCCCCGCCATGGAGATAAAGCATGCCGCCGCGCGCTTATCGACCCTGTCCGAGAGCCACGCGCCAATCACTTCCCCTGCCAGCATGGCGATGAACGGCATCGACGACAGCCAGCCCGCGTGCTCCAGATGAATGCCTTTGCCTTTGATCAGGTAGCCCGGCAGCCAGCCGTTGATGCCCCACAGGTAGGTCAGGAAAGCGATGTTAAAGATGCAGATGATCCAGAAGTGCGGGCTGACGAACAGCTCACGCCGCGCCGCGCGCCGCTCGTCCCGGGACGCCTGCGAGGTGCCGGGTTTTGCCTCCAGGCGGATCCCGCGCAGACCAATGCGCACAAAGATAAGCACCGGCACGGTAAGCATGGCCATCACAAAGAAAGTGCTCTGCCAGCCAAAGGTGTTCAGCAGCCAGAGGGAAAGCGGGAAACCAATCGCCGCGCCCACCGGGGTCCCCAGCAGCCACAGCATGGTGGCGCGCGCCTGCAAATGCTGGGGGAAGTTGTGACGTACGATGGCGAAGGCCAGCGGGAACAGCGGTCCTTCCGCCACGCCCAGCAGAATACGCAGGACGATCATCAGCGTGTAGTTATGGGTAAAGCCCATCGCCACCATCAGCACGCACCACACCGCCATCATCCCGGTGAGCAGGCGCAGCGGCGCGATTTTGTCGCCTAAACCGCTTAAAAACACCGATGAGAAGCCATAGCTCAGCAGGAAAGCGCTCATCAAAATGCCGAGACGCGTGGTGTCGAAATCAATGCCCATCGCCTGCTGGAAATGGGTATCCGAAAAGAGCGCCGCGATGCTGATTTTGTCGAAAAACGCCAGCAGCACGCAGGCCAGCAGCGACAGCGGGATGGCCCAGCGCACCGCTTTTTCGGGCGTGCGGGTCCCCTCACCGCTCGCCTCAACCGGTGCGGTGTTAGTCTCTAGTGTGGTCATCTCTCCCCCTACGGGTGCGGGTTAGCTATCGCAGTGACATCAGTGAAAAGGTCGGGTCGGCGAGCGGCACGTCGGACAGATCCCGCCCCGCCGCCATCCAGCGCTTCGCCAGCTTGACGGTACGCGCATCGTCGAACGCCACCAGCTGCGTCAGCCTCCCGTTGTCGTCCAGCGAGAAGTACAGCGTCTCTTCACGCACTACCGTTCTGCTGCCCGGCTGCGGAATGCCGAGGATCTGGATGTTGTGCTGGTATTGATCCGACCATAGCCACGGCGCGTCGTCATAGCCCGGCGCATCGGGGTTGAGCATCGCTTTCGCCGTCGCCACCGCCTGGTTCTGGGCGAAGGCCCAGGACTGGATGCACAGCCCGTAGTGATGGTGCTGGGCGACATCTCCTGCGGCAAAGATGAACGGATCCGACGTGCGTCCCTGGGCATCCACCACGATCCCGCGCCCGGTTTTCAGCCCCGCATCGCGCGCCAGCTCCAGATTGAGATCGACGCCGATCCCAACCACGACCGCATCAAAGGTTTCACGCTGGCCGTCGCAGTGGATGACCGGCAGGCCGCCGTCGTCCTCCAGCTCCAGCGCACCGCAGCCGGTACGGATCTCCACCCCCTGCTCGCGGTGGATGGCCTCCAGGCGCTGCGACACCTCGCCGCTCACCGAGCGCATGCACAGCGCGGGCTGCTGCTCGAACAGGGTGACCGCCACGCCGCTTTTCCGCGCCGAGGCAGCAATCTCCAGTCCGATCCAGCCGCCGCCGACGATCGCCAGTTTTTTACTTTCCGCCAGACGACTTTTCAGGCGCTGCGCGTCCTGCCAGTGGCGCAGGGTATAGACCTGCGGATGGCTGGCCCACGCCTGCGAAGGCAGGCGCGCCCGACCGCCGGTAGCGATTAAAAGGATGTTGTAACTAAGATGCTCGCCGTTGCTAAGAACGACTTTTTTCTCATCGCGATCGACAGATTCAGCGCGCAGCGGCCGGTACCAGGCCAGGTTCAGCGCCTGCTGCACCTCGTCGCTAAACAGCCTTGGGAGCGCCGCGTCCGGCTCCAGCAAAGACGCTTTTGACAGCGGCGGGCGCTCGTAGAAATCCCACTCTTCTTCCGCTACCACGCAAATCTCGCCGTCGAAACCCTCATCGCGCAGGGTTTTCGCCGCCCAGCCGCCCGCCTGGCCGCCGCCGATAATGACAATGCGCGACGTCATACCGCCTCCGGCTTTTTCTGCTGACGGCGCGTGTCGTGGTCAATCCCGCCTTCCACCGCCCACTCGGTAAAGGAGACCAGCGAATGCTCCAGCTCACGCGGCTGCCAGTTTTCCGTCAGATAATCATCGTTGGTGTAATACTCAAACGCCCCGCCGGTCGGGCTGTTGACGTACCAGAAGTACGCCGACGACACCGGATGACGGCCCGGCCCGATAAAGGTGCTCCAGTCATGTTTATTCATCGCGATACCGCCGCCGATCACCTCGTGGATGTCGCGCACGGTGAAGGCCACGTGGTTGAGGCCGCGCTTGCGGTTCGGCAGTTGCAGCAGGAACAGGTTGTGATGGCCGCCGCGCACGCCGCAGCGCAGGAACACGGCGCGGTTGATATAGCGGTCCGAGACCTGGAAGCCGAGCACCTCGCGGTAGAATTTCTCCACTGCCGCCAGCTCTTCCACGAAGAACACCACATGCCCCACGTTGATCGGCTGGGCGCGATCGTAAACCGGGCTGGGGGTGTCGATACGGCGGGCATCGCCCCACTGGTTAATCGGCTCGACGTTCAGCTCCACGTCAGTTTGCTGGGTCACCTGCACGCGCAGCGTCATGCCGTTCGGGTCCAGGCACTCCAGCGCGTCGCCCACTTCACGAAAACCTGGCTGTTGCGCCAGCTTCGGGCGCAGCGCGTCCAGATCAGACTGGCTGGCAACCGCCCAGGTCATGCGGCGCAGGGTGTTACCCGCTTCAAACGCGGGCGGCAGGTCGGGGCTGTCGATCGGGTTAAGCTCCACGCGCGCGCCGCTCAGGGTGGTGAAACGCTGGCCGCTGGCATCGCCCGTCAGGCCAAAATCACGCATAAATTTGGCGCAGTGCGTCAGGTCTTCCACACCAAATTCCAGCTTTTCAATTCCGGTTACACTCATCGTTCGTTGCCTCATCTGGCCCAGATTGGGCGTAAAACATGCCCGACGCAGTCAAGCGCCTGACGTTAACTCACTGATTTAACTGGCCTGTGACAAATACCCTAAGAAGCCAGAAATTTTATCCGCCGCGAGGCGAACCTCGTTTTGCAGGCGCTCGCGGTCGCTCTGCGGGATCTCCTCCGACGGCACCAAAATGCTGACCACCGCCGCCACGCGGCCACTTCGGTCATACACCGGGTAGACGATGGAAGAGATGCCGTGGCGGAAGAAGGATTCGCCGATGACATACCCGCGGGCTTTGTCCTGCTGCACCATCTGCCACAGGGCTTCGCGGTCGTGAAGCTGCCCCGGCGTGTTGCCCGGCAGACGCTCATGCGGGAACAGCTGTTCGAAATCAGCGCGGGAAATATCGGTCAACAGCATGCGGCCCAGCGAGGTGCAGTGCACCGGCAGACGGGTACCAATACTGACCTGGTTGATGCGCGACCCGGCGGCGCTGACGCGGGCGATGTAGATAATGTCGCGCCCGTCGCGGATCGCCAGATGGCTGCTGCACTGGCTCACGTCGCGCAGTTGCTCGATCACCGGCTGGCCGACCTGCGCCACGTCCAGCGAGGCGATGTACTCAAAGCCAAGACGCAGCACGTTCATGCCCAGCGAAAAGGTATTGGTGCGCGTGTTGCGCTCCAGAAATCCCATGTACTCCAGCGTCTGTACCACGCGATAGGCGGTGGCCTTCGGCATATCCACCAGCCGGTGCAGCTCGGCAAAGGACAGTTCGCGATGCTGCTCGCCAAAGGCCAACAGCAGCTGTAAACCGCGCTCCAGCCCCGGCACCAGATACTTCACTTCCCGATCGTTTGCCATCATCGCCCTACCTCAATTAAAGACAAAACCGCCGTTGACCGGGATCAGCTGTCCGGTGATGAATCGCGACAGATCGCTAAGCAGCCAGACCACGCTGCCGGTGACATCCTCCGGCTGCTGCGCCCCCGTTAATGCGCGACCGTTTTCGTAAAGCTGATGCCGTTCGGCGGGGACATATTCCGTCGCCTCGACGCGGGTTAGCCCCGGTGCGATGGCGTTGATCCGGATACGTTTTTCCCCCAGTTCGCGCGCCATTGAACGGGTCATGGCAATCACGGCCCCCTTGCTGGCAACGTAGGCCATCAGGCGCGGCGCGCCCCACAGCGCGGTGTCGGACGCCACGTTCACAATGCCTGCCCCTTCGCGCAGCAGCGGCACGGCGGCGCGCGTCACCAGCCAGGTGCCTTTCACGTTGACGCTCATCACCCGATCCCAGAGATCCGGATCGTAATCAAGCATGTTTTTGCCGCCCACGCCCGTTGCCATCGCCGCGTTGTTGACCAGGCCGTCAATCGGCCCCTGCTCGCCAATGGCGCTAAACGCCTGCTCAATAGAATGCGGATCGCCCAGATCGATAGCGTGCGATTCGATCGCATAGCCCTGCTCGCTCAGCCCGTGGGCGCTTTCGGCCAGCTCGCCCTGAAGGATGTCGCACATCACTACCTTCGCACCCTGCTCCGCGCAGGCCTGGGCAAAGTGGTAGCCCAGCCCGCGCGCGGCGCCGGTCACCACGATGCGCTTGCCGCTTAGCAGCCCATTCATCAGGCGGCTCCCTGCTGTGCTTCACGCATCGCCAGCTGCTCTTTGGCGGCCTTTTGCATCATGCGGCGCAGGCGCGAGAGGCCAACGTCGTGCTGATACAGGTATTCATGATCGCGCGCGTTTGGCGCCAGGCTTTCCAGCACCACACGGTCCTGCTCCAGCACTTCCCAGTGCAGTTTTTCCAGACGGTTGCGGTACATGAAGCGCCACATATCGCGCTGCCAGCCCTGCACGCGGCGGATGCGCCAGAAGAAGACGCGGCAGTTGTCGTTATCTTCCGGCACCACCATGCCGACGATAAAGAAGTGGCCGCCCGGTCCGAAGCGCTTCTTGTAAGGAATAGAGAGGCGCATCCAGCAGGTGCCGCTGTTGCCCAGCTCCACCCAGTCAAAATTGACGCCGCTCTGCCCTTTCTTCTCGAAAATAAAACCGGTTTTGGTCGGCTGGAGCACCATGTCGGCCTTGCGATCCCCTTCCGCCATCGAGTGCGACGAGGAGTGCAGATAGGTGCCGTGCATCGGGTCCATCACGTTTTCCAGCGCGTACTGGTAGTTGCATTTCCACGCGGCGGTGCAGAGGAAGTTGCTGAAGTTTTCCGTGTCGGCGAGTTCATCCGGGAAGGTCAGTTCGTCCGGCTGCTGGTCCGCGGTGACGCCAAACCACAGGAAGATGGCGCCGTGCGCCTCCTGCACGTTATAGCTGCGCACGCACTGCTGGCCGACCAGCGGACATTTATCCACGGCGGGCACGTCTTTCACTTCGCCGTTGCCCGCCACCTCTACGCCGTGATACCAGCAGGCAATGCGGTCCCCGAGGTTCCAGCCCATCGACAGGCGCGCACCGCGATGCGGACAGCGGTCCTCCAGCGCCTGAACCTGGCCATCTTTATTGCGCCAGACCACAATCTGCTCGCCCAGGCGGGTGATGCCCACCGGCGCAGACTGCACTTCCCAGCTCGCCAGCACCGGATACCAGAGGCCGCGCAGGCCTTTATCCAGATAATATTGTACGGTCGTCGTCATCGCGTTGCCCTCAGTAGCCGTTAACCTGTAAGAATGCCTGGAAGCTGGCGTCGCTCCACGGCTCGCCCTGCTGGTCGTGCATACGCACTGCGTTCAGCCCGCTTACCAGCTCCGGCAAGGTTTCAACGCCCTGCTCGAAGAGATCTTCCAGCGTCGCAATCAGCTTCACTTCCCAGCTTTCCGGCTCGCGGCTGCGGGTCTGCCAGATCAGGTTGGTGTAATCACCCGGCTTATGAATGGCGCCATTACCGCCCTCTGCCGGCGGGGTAAACTGGCGGCTTTCCGGCAACGCCGGGTTGTAGTTCAGCGTGTCGCTCATGCCACGGTCTCCTCAACGAAGGTAATCTGAATCTGGTTTTCAAAGACCCGAACCGGGTAACGATTGAGGTTGCGTCCTCCGGGGCCGTGCAGACACTGGCCGGTTTTGACGTCGAACACCGCCTCGTGCAGCGGGCATTCCACCTTGCCGTCTTCCACGAAGCCCTGACTCAGCAGGGCATAGGCGTGCGGGCATACGTCCTCCAGCGCGTAATATTCACCGTCGATCAGGTAAACGCCGATCTCTTTACCGTCGACGTTGCCGCTAAAAGGGAAATCTTCCTGTACTTGCTCTGCGTCACATACGCCTATCCAGCTCATCACGATCCTCCAGGCTTTTGTTTCATATATGAAACTCTGTTTCTTATTTAATACGGTCAATATAAAAGCGATGAATGTTTCGTCAAGCGACAATGTGACGAATTTGTTAATCGATCGGCAATTAATTAACTAAGTGTGCAAGGG
The DNA here is from genome assembly GCF_014982105.1 of Enterobacter cloacae complex sp. P18RS. Lineage (NCBI taxonomy): Bacteria > Pseudomonadati > Pseudomonadota > Gammaproteobacteria > Enterobacterales > Enterobacteriaceae > Enterobacter > Enterobacter cloacae complex sp. P18RS. The sequence goes on from NZ_JADCKV010000017.1 coordinate 144,793, forward strand.
ATCACGAAAAAATGCAGCGATATGAAATTTTCATTATTGCAGCGTGAGAAATACGTTTTTTTAATGGTCTCTTATTTTCAATAAAAGATATTGACTTCTTTTCTTTTTACTCTCTAAAAATAAATGAACGTCACCTCTTTCGCGTTTCACCTGTGAAACGAATTTTTAATTTATCTTTAATAAACAAAGAGTTTCACAGGTGAATCATTTTAGCCCCGTGACAATCACATTGATGAAAAATATAAGTTACAAAAAACGTAAGGCGGACATGATGACGGCAAGATGGCAAGGCACGATTGCGCTTTTATTACTCATTATTATTTCCTACGTCGATCGGGTAAATATCTCGGTAATGATTTTAAACCCGGAATTTGCCGAACATTTTCAGTTAAATGAAAACAGAATGTTACAGGGCCTGCTCATGACCTGCTTTCTTCTGGGTTATGGATTTTCCGCTTTATTATTAACGCCGGTTATTGAAAGCAAACTTCATTATCGGCAGGGATTATTAAGCAGCATTGCGATTTGGGCCGCGGTCTGCGCGGCTTCACCTTTGCTCGGCTCGCTGACGGGAATGCTCTTCGCCCGCGTGATTCTGGGGATCGCGGAGGGACCGCTTTTTTCACTGAAAACGCGCTTTATCAGCGATAACTTTAGCGCGCAAGAGATCGGCAAACCCAACGCCGTGACCGCGCTGGGCGTCTCGCTCGGGCTGGCCGTGGGCTTTCCGCTGGTGACCTGGCTGATGTCGCATCTGGGCTGGGCCGGGTCGTTTTATGCACTGGCGGCAATCAACCTTCTCCTCGGCGGCGGCTTAATCTGGCGTTTTCTGCCCGCGCCGCGCAAGCTCCCGACCACGAAAAAGCCGGGGTTTGTCCACACCTTCACGCTGGCCTGGCAGACGCCGCTGCTGGGCTGGATCCTGCTGGTTGAAATCGCCACCCTGAGCTATCTCTGGGGGAGCAGCGCCTGGTTACCCGCATGGCTGCGTGACGAGCACCACTTCTCGCTGCATGCCACGGGCTGGCTTGCGGCGATCCCCTTCCTGCTCAGCCTGGGGTCAAAGTTTCTGGGTGGCGTGCTGCTCGACAAAATGCGGCCGGAACAGGCGCCGGTACTGTTTGTGGTGGGCGGTACGTTGACGGCACTCTCCGTGATCGCACTGATGCTCAGCCATCAACCCGCATGGCTGGCGCTCTTTATGCTGTCTGCCAACGTGTTCTGGGGACTTCAGGGAGCGGCTATTCCTGCGGTAATCCAGCATCACGCCGCCCGGGACGCCGTGGGCAGCGCTTACGGCATAATCAATGGGATCGGCAATATCTGCGCGGCGTTTATTCCGCTGCTGATGGGGATGGTGATGAGATCGGTGGGGTCGGTCAGTTCAGGCTTTTCGGTGCTGGTCGTCTCGCAGGTTGTCACCCTGCTTGCCGGGGGAATGTTGCTGCTGCGCATGCGGCGCGCAGCAGCAATCAGCGCGTAAGGCTTATTCGCCTTTTTTCGCCGCCTGGATGTAGAGCATTTCCAGCGCCAGGGTCGCCGCGGCCAGCGCGGTGATCTCGGACTGGTCATAGGCCGGAGCTACTTCCACCACGTCCATCCCGACGATGTTCAGATCCTTCAGGCCGCGCACCAGCTTGATGGCGCGGTCTGATGTCAGGCCGCCGATCACCGGCGTACCGGTACCCGGTGCGAATGCCGGATCAAGGCAGTCGATGTCGAAGGTCAGGTAGACAGGCATATCGCCGACGATCTGCTTAACCTGAGACAGAATATCGTCCACGCCGCGATCGTTCACCTGGCCCGCGTCGAGTACGGTGAAGCCGTTGTCTTTGTCGAACTCGGTGCGGATGCCGATCTGCACGGAGTGGTTTGGATCGATCAGGCCTTCTTTCGGCGCGGTATAGAACATGGTGCCGTGGTCGAATTCACAGCCGTTCGCGTAGGTGTCGGTGTGCGCATCGAAGTGCACCAGCGCCATTTTGCCGAAGTGCTTCGCGTGGGCGCGCAGCAGCGGCAGGGTCACGAAGTGGTCACCGCCGAAGGAGAGCATGCGTTTACCGGCCGCCAGCAGCTTCTCGGCGTGCGCCTGCAATTTTTCGCTCATTTCACGCGCGTCACCGAAGGCGTACACCAGATCGCCGCAGTCCACCACGTTCAGGCGCTCGCGCATGTCGAAGTTCCACGGGAAGCGGTTGTGCTCCCAGGCCAGGTTGGTGGAAACCTGACGGATCGCCGCCGGGCCATGACGTCCACCCGCGCGACCGGACGTTGCCATGTCGAACGGTACGCCGGTGATCACCCAGTCCGCATCGCTGTCGTACGGCTGGAAGTTCATCGGAAGGCGTAAAAAACCAAACGCGTTAGATACCAGAGAGTTATCGTACTGATGACCTAAAGTGCTCATGTCCTGACCTCTTATAAAGTCGATACATTAAAAACAGATGAAAAAAAATCCCCTCCGCGTCGTTAAACCCGACGAGGAAGGGATTGATTCGTAAATCGCATATTGGGGCGAATTATCGCCGTTAATCCATATGGGTTCAAGTGAGTATAGCATTCTGCCGGATGGCGGCTTCGCCTTCTCCGGCCTACATTCGTAGGCCCGGTAAGCGCAGCGCCACCGGGCATCGGCGGCACAGCGGCCTGATGCCCTCACCCCGCCCCTCTCCCACAGGGAGAGGGAGGTTTTCTTACTCGTCTTCCAGATACGTATACCCGTACAGACCCGCTTCAAACTCTTCCAGGAACTGCTGCTGCAAGGCATCGTCCAGACCGGTGTTTTTCACCTGATCGCGGAACTGGGTGAGCAGTTTTTTCGGATCCAGCTGAACGTATTCGAGCATGTCCGCCACGGTGTCCCCTTCGTCGGACAGCTCAACCTCCACGCTGCCGTCAGGGAAGACAAACACGTCAACCGCTTCGGTATCACCGAACAGGTTGTGCATGTTACCGAGGATCTCCTGATACGCCCCCACCATAAAGAAGCCCAGCATTGGCGGGTTCTCCGGATCGTACTCCGGCATTGGCATCGTCGTTGCGATACCGTCGCCATCGACGTAGTGGTCAATTGCGCCATCGGAGTCACAGGTGATGTCCAGCAGCACGGCGCGGCGTTCCGGGGCGTGGTTCAGCCCTTCCAGCGGCAGAACCGGGAACAGCTGGTCGATACCCCAGGCATCCGGCATCGACTGGAACAGGGAGAAGTTGACGTACATTTTGTCCGCCATACGCTCCTGCAACTCGTCGATAATTGGACGGTGCGCGCGGTTGCTCGGATCGAGCTGTTTCTGCACTTCGTGGCACATATTCAGATAGAGCTGCTCCGCCCACGCGCGCTCTTGCAGGCTGAAGGTGCCTGACGAGTAGCCGACGTGAATATCGTGCAGGTCCATCTGGCTGTCGTGCAGCCATTCGCGCAGGGAACGACGCGTGCCCGGCTCGTGCATCTCCTGCCAGGTTTCCCACATGCTTTGCAGGGAACGTGGAGCATCGTCTGCCGGAGGCGTGGCTTCGGTGATTTCGCTACGCTCAACGCCGATGATGTTAGAGACCAGCACCGTATGGTGTGCAGTGACCGCGCGGCCGGATTCGGTGATTACCGTCGGGTGCGGCAGGCCGTGCTCTTCGCAGGCATCGCCAATCGCCCAGATGATGTTGTTGGCATATTCGTTCAGGCCATAGTTTACCGAGCAGTCAGACTGCGAGCGGGTCCCTTCGTAGTCCACGCCCAGGCCGCCGCCCACGTCAAAGCACTGAATATTCACGCCGAGCTTATGCAGCTCAACGTAGAAACGCGCGGATTCACGCACACCAGTGGCGATGTCGCGAATATTGGCCATCTGCGAGCCGAGGTGGAAGTGCAGCAACTGAATGCTGTCCAGACGACCGCGCTCGCGCAGAATTTCCACCAGCTGAAGCACCTGGTTCGCCGCGAGGCCAAACTTGGATTTTTCACCGCCGGAAGACTGCCATTTACCGGAACCCTGCGACGCCAGTCGCGCACGCACGCCAAGGCGTGGGATCACGTTCAGACGCTCGGCCTCTTCCAGCACGATCGCGATTTCGGTCATCTTCTCGATCACCAGATAGACCTTGTGGCCCATCTTCTCGCCAATCAGCGCCAGACGAATGTATTCGCGGTCTTTATAGCCGTTACAGACGATCACCGACCGGGTCATGCCCGCGTGCGCCAGAACCGCCATCAGCTCCGCTTTAGAGCCTGCTTCCAGGCCCAGCGGCTCGCCGGAGTGGATCAGGGACTCAATCACGCGACGGTGCTGATTGACCTTGATCGGGTAAACGAGGAAATAGTCGCCGTTATAACCATACGATTCCCGCGCGCGTTTGAACGCGGCATTAATAGAACGCAGGCGATGTTGCAGGATCTGCGGGAAGCAGAACAGTGCAGGCAAGCGCTGACCCTGCGCTTCACGGGTTTTCACCAGTTTAGCGAGATCCACGCGCGCTTCCGGGACGTCCGGATCCGGGCAGACACTGATGTGGCCCAGCTCGTTAACGTCGTAGTAGTTATTGCCCCACCAGGCAATATTGTAAGTGCGCAGCATCTTGCTGGCTTCCTGGGAGCTCATCGCAACCTCCTGCATAGAACGTAGTACACCCTGTTCGCCTGCTGACGAAGGCGAAAGCGAAGACATGTCGTCAGACATAGCGAACCTCAACTCTTTGTATTAAGTGTAAAACAGTTGACTACTATCGCAGCGTTATACGGCGATAACAACCCATTAACGGCTCCATTTCCCAGCAGAGTATGCTGAAATCCAGACCGTGCGACCGGTTTCTTATTCATATCATTGTAAAACACGTATCCGAACTCTGTATGACAAGGTTCGGCGAAACCACGAGAAAACTCCTGTATTAACAAGAGCGCCCTTGTTCAGTTTTCACAAAGCGTGACCGGCTCTGGAATCCTGAGAAGCACCGAGATGGGTATAACATCGGCAGGTGTTTAGACCAGAAGTGCGGGTGGGAATCAAATGCGCGCCAGAACGGCTGCGCTGAATGAGCGGAAAACGATGGTTCATTATCTCGTATCACCTCCACGGCCGCCTCTGCTGAAACGGACCACAAGCCAAAGCTAAAAGTTCACTGCTTAACCCGGCTGGAAGTGGCGACACGATGTGTTCATCGAGCGCTTATTTTATATGAGCCGCGCGCCGCGTTTTATACCGAGAAGGTCGCTAAAAAGCAAAACAAAAATGCGCATGTTGCCAGCGTCGTCAGGAAAAATTTCCAGCAGCGTTTTCAACACAGTGAGAGGTGAGTCAAAAAAAACTGGAAATCAGGTGAAGAAGTGACCTAAAATAGACGTCCAGATGTTAATCCATCCATACCGATTAACACTCAGACTGCCAGTGTCAAAATCCTGTAGGCCTTGGTAGAATTATCTCCTATGGCTATTCCACACAGCAGCTTGAGCTAACCAAATTCCTCTTAGGTGAAATAAAACATGGCAAAACACCTGTTTACGTCCGAGTCCGTATCAGAAGGACATCCTGATAAAATTGCTGACCAAATCTCCGATGCGGTGCTGGATGCGATCCTCGCGCAGGATCCAAAGGCGCGCGTAGCGTGTGAAACCTATGTCAAAACCGGCATGGTTCTGGTTGGCGGTGAGATCACCACCAGCGCATGGGTTGATATCGAAGAGATCACCCGTAACACGGTGCGTGAGATTGGCTATGTACATTCTGATATGGGCTTTGATGCCAACTCCTGCGCCGTACTGAGCGCGATTGGCAAACAGTCTCCGGATATCAACCAGGGCGTTGACCGTGCCGATCCGCTGGAACAGGGCGCGGGTGACCAGGGCCTGATGTTCGGCTACGCAACCAACGAAACCGACGTGCTGATGCCAGCGCCGGTAACCTACGCCCATCGTCTGGTGCAGCGTCAGGCTGAAGTGCGTAAAAACGGCACCCTGCCGTGGCTGCGTCCGGATGCGAAAAGCCAGGTGACCTTCCAGTATGACGACGGGAAAATCGTCGGTATCGATGCAGTGGTTCTTTCCACGCAGCATGCTGAAGAGATTGACCAGAAATCCCTGCAAGAAGCGGTGATGGAAGAGATCATCAAGCCGGTTCTGCCAACTGAATGGCTGAGCTCTGCGACCAAATTCTTCATCAACCCAACCGGACGCTTTGTTATCGGCGGCCCAATGGGTGACTGCGGTCTGACCGGTCGTAAAATCATCGTAGATACCTACGGCGGCATGGCACGTCACGGCGGCGGTGCATTCTCCGGTAAAGATCCGTCTAAAGTTGACCGTTCTGCGGCGTACGCTGCACGTTATGTGGCGAAAAACATCGTTGCTGCCGGTCTGGCTGACCGCTGTGAGATCCAGGTTTCCTACGCTATCGGCGTGGCTGAGCCAACCTCCATCATGGTGGAAACCTTCGGTACTGAAAAAGTGCCTTCTGAACAGCTGACCCTGCTGGTGCGTGAGTTCTTCGACCTGCGTCCATACGGTCTGATTCAGATGCTGGATCTGCTGCACCCAATCTACCAGGAAACCGCAGCGTACGGTCACTTTGGCCGCGAACATTTCCCATGGGAAAAAACCGACAAAGCCGCCCTGCTGCGTGATGCTGCCGGTCTGAAATAATCGACTGCCAGTAGCTTAAACAGGCCAGCCTTTGTGCTGGCCTTTTTTATGTCGGGTGGCGGCTATGCCTTACCCGACCTACGGGTAGTGAGTTTTTGTAGGCCGGGTAAGGCGCAGCCGCCACCCGGCAATGTTTGGAACCGTTTACACCTCACTCTCTATACCCCGCTTTCAGAATATTCTCTTTGCATGATCGCATTTCTTCTGCTGTTACATTCCCTTTCAGTTAAGTCTGAAATTTGTGCAAACGCGATGCATATCAATTAATTTACCTCTATATTTTCAAAGCTTTAATTATTTTTACAGTTACAAGCTAGTGTAACCGATTACACCGTTGTGATTTGACTCACATATTTTTATGAGCCGCTCACCTACTCTTAATATCGTAAAAACTGATAACCCAACTGGAGGGCATAATGCCTGACAATAATAAACAGGGGCATACGTCCAATAAGGCAATGACGTTCTTCGTCTGCTTCCTCGCCGCTCTGGCAGGATTACTCTTTGGCCTGGATATTGGCGTAATTGCCGGTGCATTACCTTTCATCACCGATGAGTTCCAGATTAGCGCACACACTCAGGAATGGGTGGTTAGCTCCATGATGTTCGGTGCCGCCGTCGGCGCGGTCGGTAGCGGCTGGCTCTCCTTTAAGCTCGGGCGTAAAAAGAGCCTGATGATCGGCGCGATCCTGTTCGTTGCTGGCTCACTGTTCTCTGCCGCTGCGCCTAACGTTGAAGTGCTGATCATCTCCCGCGTGCTGCTCGGTCTGGCAGTGGGCGTGGCGTCTTATACTGCCCCGCTGTACCTGTCTGAAATCGCTCCGGAAAAAATCCGCGGCAGCATGATTTCCATGTATCAGCTGATGATCACCATCGGTATTCTGGGGGCTTATCTCTCGGATACCGCATTCAGCTACAGCGGCGCATGGCGCTGGATGCTGGGCGTAATCATCATTCCTGCCATCCTGCTGCTGATTGGCGTCTTCTTCCTGCCGGACAGTCCACGCTGGTTCGCCGCCAAACGCCGCTTCCATGATGCCGAACGCGTGCTCTTACGCCTGCGTGATACCAGCGCCGAAGCTAAAAACGAGCTGGAAGAGATCCGCGAAAGCCTGAAGGTCAAACAGTCCGGCTGGGCGCTGTTTAAAGAGAACAGCAACTTCCGTCGCGCGGTGTTCCTCGGTGTGCTGTTACAGATCATGCAACAGTTCACCGGGATGAACGTCATCATGTATTACGCGCCGAAAATCTTCGAACTGGCGGGCTACACCAACACCACCGAGCAGATGTGGGGCACCGTGATCGTCGGCCTGACCAACGTGCTGGCGACCTTTATCGCTATCGGTCTGGTGGACCGCTGGGGACGTAAGCCAACCCTGACGCTGGGCTTCCTGGTGATGGCCGTCGGGATGGGCGTGCTGGGTACCATGATGCACATGGGCATTCATTCCCCAACGGCACAGTACTTCGCCGTGGCGATGCTGCTGATGTTTATCATTGGGTTTGCGATGAGCGCCGGTCCGCTGATTTGGGTGCTGTGCTCTGAGATCCAGCCGTTGAAAGGGCGTGATTTTGGCATCACCTGCTCTACCGCAACCAACTGGATTGCCAACATGATCGTCGGCGCAACGTTCCTGACCATGCTCAATACCCTGGGTAACGCCAATACCTTCTGGGTCTACGCCGGTCTGAACCTGTTCTTTATCGTTCTCACTATCTGGCTGGTTCCTGAAACCAAACATGTTTCACTGGAACACATTGAACGTAACCTGATGAAAGGTCGTCCTCTGCGCGAAATCGGCGCACACGACTGATCCTCCTGCGGGAGGCGCCTCTTGCGCCTCCCCGCTTCCCGCTTTATGCTCTGCCCCTATGAAAGCTCCCCGTCTCCCCATCGCCATTCAGCAAGCCGTCATGCGCAGCCTGCGGGAAAAACTCGCCCAGGCCAACCTGAAGCTCGGCCGCAATTATCCTGAACCGAAGCTGGTCTATCAGCAGCGTGGCACCGCGGCAGGCACCGCCTGGCTGGAATCGTATGAGATCCGCCTGAATCCGGTACTGATGATGGAAAACCAGCAGGCGTTTATCGACGAAGTGGTGCCGCACGAGCTGGCGCACCTGCTGGTGTGGAAACACTTTGGCCGCGTCACGCCGCACGGCAAAGAGTGGAAATGGATGATGGAGGCGGTGCTCGGGGTTCCGGCTCGCCGCACCCATCAGTTCGAGCTGGAATCGGTACGCCGCAATACCTTCCCCTACCGCTGCCAGTGTCAGCAGCACCAGCTTACCGTCCGCCGCCATAACCGCGTGGTGCGCGGCGAGGCGACCTATCGCTGCGTTAAATGCGGCGAACCGCTGGTTGCGGAATAATCACTCGAACTTTCAGGAACTTTCCTGATCTGACTGATTGCATACGGGAACAACATTCGTTACGTTGCGGGCTCGTTTTGACACGGAGTGTAAGATGTCCCGTAATGTTTCTCTCGCGATCGCTTTTCTGGCGACAGCGCTCTCCGGCCATGCTCTGGCCGACGGTATTCACAGTTTCTCTCAGGCAAAAACCGCGGGCGTAAAGATTAACGCCGACGTACCGGGTGATTTCTACTGCGGCTGTAAAATTAACTGGCAGGGTAAGAAAGGGGTCGTGGATCTGGGATCCTGCGGCTATAAGGTGCGCAAGAACGAGAATCGCGCCAGCCGAATCGAATGGGAACACGTTGTTCCGGCCTGGCAGTTTGGCCACCAGCGCCAGTGCTGGCAGGACGGTGGACGTAAAAATTGCGCAAAAGATCCGGTCTACCGCCAGATGGAAAGCGATATGCACAACCTGCAACCCGCCGTGGGTGAGGTCAATGGCGACCGCGGAAACTTCATGTACAGCCAGTGGAACGGTGGCGAAGGCCAGTACGGTCAGTGCGCCATGAAGGTCGATTTCAAAGAGAAAGTCGCCGAACCGCCTGCCCGCGCGCGCGGCAGCATCGCCCGCACTTATTTCTATATGCGCGACCGCTACGATCTCAATCTTTCCCGCCAGCAGACGCAGCTCTTCAATGCCTGGGACAAGCTCTACCCGGTGACGGACTGGGAATGCCAGCGCGACGAACGTATCGCCAAAGTCCAGGGGAATCACAACCCTTACGTCCAGCGGGCTTGCCAGGCGCAAAAGAGCTAACCTACACTACGGCAATTCGCTTATATCGCATGACACATGGAATTTCTGACTATGCGCATCCCTCGCATCTATCACCCTGAACTGATTACCCCAGGCGGCGAAATCGCCCTGTCTGATGATGCCGCAAACCATGTAGGTCGCGTGCTGCGCATGGGGGCAGGTCAGGCCATCCAGCTCTTTGACGGCTCTAATCAGGTTTTCGACGCTGAAATTACGCGCGCCGATAAAAAAAGCGTGCACGTGAAGGTGCTGCGTGGCGACGTGGACGACCGGGAATCCCCGCTGCACATTCACCTGGGCCAGGTGATGTCGCGTGGGGAAAAGATGGAGTTCACCATTCAGAAATCCATTGAACTGGGTGTAAGCCTCATTACGCCACTTTTTTCTGAGCGCTGCGGCGTTAAACTGGATGCGGAACGTCTGAACAAAAAGATCCAGCAGTGGCAAAAAATTGCCATTGCGGCCTGCGAACAGAGCGGCCGCAACCGTATCCCTGAGATCCGCCCGGCGATGGATCTGGAGGACTGGTGTGCAGAAGAGGAAAGCGGGCTTAAGCTCAATCTTCATCCGCGCGCCAGCGCCAGCATCAATACGCTGCCGCTGCCCGTTGAGCGTGTACGCCTGCTGATTGGCCCGGAAGGCGGCCTGTCGGCTGACGAAATTGCCATGACGGCGCGTTACCAGTTTACTGATATTCTGTTGGGACCTCGCGTTCTGCGCACTGAGACAACGGCACTCACCGCCATTACCGCGCTACAGGTGCGATTTGGCGATCTGGGTTGAAGCAAAGCCTGACCCATAACCGGAGAAGAAGATGATTAAGCTCGGCATCGTGATGGACCCCATCGCAAACATTAACATCAAGAAAGACTCCAGCTTCGCTATGCTGCTGGAAGCGCAGCGTCGCGGCTATGAACTCCACTATATGGAGATGAACGATCTTTACCTGATCAACGGTGAAGCCCGCGCACGCACCCGCATCGTTAACGTCGAGCAGAACTACGAAAAATGGTACGAATTCGGTACCGAGCAGGATATTGCCCTGGCCGACCTTAACGTGATCCTGATGCGTAAAGATCCGCCGTTCGACACCGAATACATTTACGCCACCTATATCCTTGAGCGTGCCGAAGAGAAAGGAACGCTGATCGTCAACAAGCCGCAGAGCCTGCGCGACTGCAACGAGAAGCTCTATACCGCATGGTTCTCTGACCTGACGCCGGAAACGCTCGTCACCCGCAGCAAAACGCAGCTGAAAGAATTCTGGCAGAAGCACGGCGACATCATCATGAAGCCGCTGGACGGTATGGGTGGCGCGTCGATCTTCCGCGTGAAAGAGGGCGATCCGAACATTGGCGTGATTGCCGAAACGCTGACCGAGCTGGGAACCCGCTACTGCATGGCGCAGAACTATCTGCCGGCCATTAAAGACGGCGACAAGCGTGTGCTGGTCGTAGACGGCGAGCCGGTGCCTTACTGCCTGGCGCGTATCCCGCAGGGTGGGGAAACCCGTGGCAACCTGGCGGCTGGCGGCCGTGGCGAACCGCGTCCGTTAAGCGAAAGCGACTGGGAAATTGCCCGCCGCGTCGGCCCTACGCTGAAAGCCAAAGGCCTGATCTTCGTCGGCCTCGATATCATCGGCGATCGCCTGACCGAAGTGAACGTCACCAGCCCGACCTGCATTCGTGAAATCGAAGCGGAATTCCCGATCTCGATCACCGGAATGCTGATGGACGCTATCGAAAAACGTTTACAGAAATAACCTGTGACAGCGCCTGTGTTTATCCCCATACTGGGCGCTGTCGCTTTTTAAACCAGGAAACAGTACCTCTGACAATGAATTTACAGCATCACTTTCTTATTGCCATGCCTGCTCTCCAGGATCCGATTTTCCGCCGCTCCGTGGTCTATATTTGCGAATACAACGAAGACGGCGCGATGGGGATTATCATCAATAAGCCGCTGGAAAACCTCCAGGTGGAAGGCATTCTGGACAAGTTGAAAATCCCTGCTGAAGCGCGGCTGCCGGAAATCCGTCTCGATAAACCGGTGATGCTCGGCGGCCCGCTTGCAGAAGATCGTGGTTTTATCCTGCATACCCCGCCGGTTTTCTCGTCCAGCATTCGTATCTCCGATAACACCGTCGTCACCACCTCTCGCGACGTGCTTGAAACGCTAGGCACTGCCAGTCAGCCTTCTGAGGTGCTGGTTGCGCTCGGCTACGCCTCCTGGGAAAAAGGGCAGCTGGAACAAGAAATTCTGGACAACGCCTGGCTGACAGCCCCTGCGGATATGAATATCCTGTTTAAAACCCCTATCGCCGATCGCTGGCGTGACGCGGCAAAACTGATTGGCATTGATATTCTGACCATGCCTGGCGTTGCGGGGCACGCGTAATGAGCGGCACCCTTCTCGCCTTCGACTTCGGCACCAAAAGCATCGGCGTCGCTGTGGGTCAACGGATCACCGGCACCGCTCGCCCGCTCACGGCGCTGAAAGCTAACGACGGCACGCCGGACTGGAACCTTATTGAGCGCTTGCTCAAAGAGTGGCAGCCGGACGACGTGATTGTCGGCCTGCCGCTAAACATGGACGGCACCGAGCAACCGCTTACCGCCCGCGCGCGCAAGTTCGCGAACAAAATCCATGGCCGCTTTGGCGTCTCCGTTAAGCTGCACGATGAACGTTTGAGCACCGTCGAGGCACGCGCTGGCCTGTTCGAGCACGGTGGCTTCCGGGCGCTGAACAAAGGCAGCGTGGATTCAGCTTCAGCCGTCATTATTCTCGAAAGCTATTTCGAACAGGGTTACTGAGCGCCGGGGCTACAGCCGCCCCTGCGCCCGTCGCTCCGCCAGACTCTGCTCAAAGTTCTGCATTCCCGCCTGCTGCCCCGTTTGAATAATGCCCGGCAGTTGCCAGGTTTTGCCTTCGCGGATCAGGTTTGCCGCCGCCGAGGTATTCACCAGTAGCTCATACAGCGCCACGCGCCCGCCCTGGACATCCTGACGTAGCTTCTGCGCCAGGACCGCACGCAGGCTTCCCGCCAGCTGATTACGCACCGGATCTTTCTCCTGCGCCGGAAAGGTGTCGACCAGGCGCTCGATCGCCTGCGCCGCGCCGCGCGTGTGCAGCGTGGCTAACACCAGATGGCCGGTTTCCGCCGCCGTCAGCGCCAGGCGTATCGTCTCGCTGTCGCGCAGCTCGCCAAGCAGAATCACATCCGGATCTTCACGCAGCGCGCTGCGCAGCGCCTCGGCAAAGGACGGGCTGTGCTGGCCTATCTCCCGCTGCTGGATCAGGCAACGTTCGCTCTGGTACATAAACTCCACCGGATCTTCCAGGGTCAGAATATGCCCGTCCGTATGGTGATTGAGGAAATCGACCATCGCGGCCAGGGTGGTCGATTTCCCACTGCCGGTGGCGCCGGTGACCAGAATCAGGCCATTGTCATTGGACAGTAGTTCCGGGATCGCTCGCGGCACACCTAGCGCAGAGAGCTGCGGGCACGTCAGCGGCAACAGCCGCAGCGCAATCGAAACGCCGAGCATATGCTTAAACGCACTGCCGCGCAGCCGCTGACGGCCTGCGAGGGTAACGGCAAAATCCACTTGCCCGTTTGCCCACCATGCGCCCTGCTGTTCGTCGTTGAGCCACGCTTTTAATAACGCCTCCACATCCGGGGGCGGAAACGGCGCAGGTTCAAGACGGCCTGACCTGCGCCAGCGCGGTGGCGAATCACTGCACAGGTGTAGATCGGAGACGTTATGCTTTACACTAAGGGCCACAATTTCTTCCACATCCATAGACTACTCCTCGGAAAATGAACGACATTGCGCATAACCTGGCACAGGTCCGGGACAAAATCTCAGCCGCGGCAACGCGTTGCGGCCGTGCTCCAGAAGAAATTACGTTGCTTGCAGTCAGCAAAACCAAGCCTGCGAGCGCCATCGCAGAAGCGATAGCCGCCGGTCATCGTGCCTTTGGTGAAAACTATGTGCAGGAAGGCGTGGATAAAATTCGCGCTTTCCGGGAACGGGGAAATACAGACCTGCAATGGCACTTTATCGGTCCGCTACAGTCGAACAAAAGCCGTCTGGTAGCAGAGCACTTTGACTGGTGCCACACCATCGATCGTCTGCGCATCGCTACCCGTCTGAGCGACCAGCGCCCGGCGGAGATGCCAGCGATTAACGTGCTGATTCAAATCAACATCAGTGATGAAAACAGCAAGTCCGGCATTACGCTGGGCGAACTGGATGCGCTGGCGGCGGACGTGGCGGCGCTGCCGCGTTTAACCCTGCGCGGGCTGATGGCTATCCCGGCGCCAGAGTCAAGTTATGAAAGGCAGTTTGCCGTGGCACAGCAAATGGCTGTAGCATTTGAGGCGCTTAAGGCGCGCTATGACACGGTAGACACGCTTTCTCTGGGCATGTCGGACGATATGGAAGCCGCCATCGCGGCAGGCAGCACCATGGTGCGCATCGGCACGGCAATTTTCGGTGCGCGCGATTACCCCCAATAATAAGGAAACCTGAGGAACGCCATGAAGACGTTGACTTTCCTGCTTTCAACGGTCATTGAACTGTATACGATGGCGCTGCTGTTGCGCGTCTGGATGCAGTGGGCCCGTTGTGATTTTTACAATCCATTCTCACAATTTATCGTGAAAATCACGCAGCCCGTTGTGGGGCCGCTTCGCCGCGTCATTCCGGCAATGGGGCCAATTGACAGTTCATCTCTGCTGATGGCGTTTATTCTGAGCGTTATCAAAGCGATCGTGCTGTTTATGGTCATCACTTTCCAGCCGATTATCTGGATTTCAGCCGTTCTGATCCTGGTTAAAACCGTCGGTTCGCTGATCTTCTGGGTCCTGCTGGTGATGGCGATCATGAGCTGGGTAAGCCGGGGCCGTAGCCCGGTGGAGTACGCGTTGATTCAGCTGACCGAACCGTTGCTGCGTCCGATTCGCAGCCTGCTGCCTGCAATGGGCGGAATCGACTTCTCCCCGATGCTTCTCGTTCTGCTGCTGTACGTGCTGAATATGGGTATCGCGGAACTGTTACAGGCGACGGGTAATATGCTGCTGCCGGGGCTGTGGATGGCGTTATGAGTGCAGTTAGCCCCTGCGCCGACGGGCTGGTTTTACGGCTGTACATTCAGCCGAAAGCCAGCCGCGACAGTATTGTTGGGCTGCATGGCGACGAGCTAAAAGTCGCCATCACTGCCCCGCCGGTTGACGGCCAGGCGAATGCGCATCTGACCAAATATCTGGCTAAACAGTTTCGCGTCGCTAAAAGCCAGGTCATCATTGAGAAAGGTGAACTTGGCCGGCATAAACAGGTAAAAATCCTTAACCCGCAATCTATCCCGACGGAAGTCGCGGCTCTGACAGAACAGGACTAAACCATGCAGAAAGTTGTTCTCGCCACCGGTAACGCCGGTAAAGTGCGCGAGCTGGCCTCGCTATTAAATGATTTTGGGCTGGACGTGGTGGCTCAGACCGAGCTGGGCGTGGACTCCGCCGAAGAGACCGGCCTGACGTTTATCGAAAACGCCATTCTGAAAGCGCGCCACGCCGCGCAGATCACCGGACTGCCCGCGATAGCCGATGACTCCGGTCTGGCCGTGGATTTTCTGGGCGGTGCTCCGGGGATTTACTCCGCCCGCTATTCCGGGGTGGACGCCACCGACCAGCAGAATCTGGAAAAGCTGCTTGTGGCCCTGAAAGACGTCCCTGACGAACAGCGTACCGCGCAGTTCCACTGCGTGCTGGTCTACATGCGTCACGCGGAAGATCCCACGCCGATTGTCTGTCACGGCAGCTGGCCGGGCGTGATCACCCGTGAAGCGGCGGGCAACGGCGGCTTTGGTTACGACCCGATTTTCTTTGTCCCGACCGAGGGAAAAACCGCTGCGGAACTCACCCGCGAAGAGAAAAGCGCGATCTCCCACCGTGGACGCGCCCTGAAACTGTTACTGGAAGCACTGCGTAATGGCTAATTTGCCGCCTCTGAGTCTTTATATTCACATCCCATGGTGCGTGCAGAAATGCCCGTACTGCGATTTCAACTCGCACGCGCTGAAGGGCGAAGTGCCGCACGATGATTACGTTGCGCATCTGCTGGCCGATCTGGATGCTGATGTATCGTACGCACAGGGACGTGAAGTGAAGACCATTTTTATTGGTGGCGGTACACCGAGCCTGCTTTCAGGCCCGGCGATGCAGACGCTGCTGGATGGCGTGCGCGCACGCCTGAACCTGGCAGTGGATGCTGAAATTACGATGGAAGCCAACCCCGGTACCGTTGAGGCCGACCGTTTTGTCGAGTATCAGCGTGCGGGCGTGAACCGTATCTCTATCGGCGTGCAGAGCTTTAGCGAGCCAAAGCTGAAGCGTCTGGGGCGTATCCACGGCCCGGAAGAGGCAAAGCGCGCGGCAAACCTGGCAACGGGGCTTGGGCTGCGCAGCTTTAACCTCGACCTGATGCATGGCCTGCCGGATCAGTCGCTCGAAGAAGCGCTGGACGATTTGCGTCAGGCGATTGAACTGAATCCGCCGCATCTGTCGTGGTATCAGCTGACCATTGAGCCTAACACCCTGTTTGGTTCCCGTCCTCCGGTGCTGCCGGACGATGACGCGCTGTGGGATATCTTCGAGCAGGGCCACCAGCTTTTGACCGCGGCGGGGTATCAGCAATACGAAACGTCGGCGTATGCGAAGCCGGGCTATCAGTGTCAGCACAATCTGAACTACTGGCGTTTTGGTGATTATCTGGGAATTGGCTGCGGCGCACATGGCAAAGTGACCTTCCCGGACGGACGCATTCTGCGTACCGCCAAAACGCGTCACCCGCGCGGGTATATGGAAGGCCGCTACCTGGAGCGTCAGCACGACGTCGAGGCGGCGGATAAGCCGTTTGAGTTCTTTATGAACCGCTTCCGTCTGCTGGAAGCCGCACCGCGCGCGGAATTTACGCGTTATACCGGGCTGCCGGAGTCAGTGATTCGTCCGCAGATTGACGAGGCGCTGGCGCAGGGGTATCTGACCGAGTGTGATGAGTCCTGGCAGATCACCGAGCACGGCAAGCTGTTCTTAAACTCCCTTCTTGAGCTGTTCCTCGCTGAAAATCCTGAAGGCTGATTCAGAATTTTACATCCCGTTCTGCTGGCTGAGGGAAAGGCTGGCAGAGTGTGGGGATGGAAAAATCAAAACAACTCCGCAAACAAATGACACCCGAAGAAGTACGCCTCTGGTATTTGCTCAGAGGTCGTCGTTTCTTCGGGTATAAGTTTCGTCGTCAGATGCCGGTTGGGCCGTATATCGTGGATTTTGCCTGCTTTAAGGCGAAGCTGATTATTGAGCTGGACGGTGGGCAACATCAGGATGAGGAGAACTATGATTCACGTCGTACCGCGTTTTTGAATACGAACGGATGGGAAGTCGTACGGTTCTGGAATAATGAATTTCGCGTTAACGAAGATGAAGTGTTAAATATCATTCTTCAACGACTGCAATGCCTGATGCCCTCACCCTAACCCTCTCCCACAGGGAGAGGGAACTCTAACTCCCTCTCCCCTGGGGAGAGGGCTGGGGTGAGGGCCCAGTGCGCACAAATATTACTTCAGCGTCCCCACCAGCGCCTTCCGGCTGTCTTCCAGCGACACCACGCGTTTACACACGTCTTTGCCGAACTGCTGGAAATCGGCTTCCTGATTCTTCCACTCGTTCTGAATCGAGGTTTGCAGTCCGCCCAGGCTACCCAGTACACCCTGCAACGGATTACCGCCACCCTTCAGCACCGCTTTGGCGCCCATCTCGTTGATGCTGTCCTGGAGAATGCCGCCCATCGCCTGGTTCACCAGCTGCTGACCGTCGGCACGCACCTGATCGATCGCCTTATAGTGGAACGTCAGGCCATCAGAGCGCGTCTCGATAATACGGTTCATCTGCTCTTTCAGCTGTTTATCCAGCTTCGTCAGGCGGGTGCGCATATTGCTGCTCTCCCCCACCTCTTTGGTGATGATTTTATCCAGCGCCACGCGGCTCTTTTCAACGCGGGTCAGCGCGCCATCGTTGATCCAGGGCAGCGCGGTACGCAACTCGGCCTGGTAGTCCATCGCCTGCTCGCGCTGGGCGGCCGTCAGGTTTTGCGGTTTGCCGTTAAAGGTCACGTTGCCATCCGGCGTAATCACCAGATTGCCATTCTCGCCCTTAACCTGCACGGTTTGCGGACTCAGCACCACGTCATCACGCGGGGTGACGCTACATTTATACTCCGCATGGGCGGTGGTTCCGATTGCCAGTAAAGCAACAGCCAGCAACGTTTTGCGCATTTTTAACACTCCCTCAGACAAAATGGGCCAGCTAATGCTGGCCCGTTCTTGCTTTATTAGTCCCACCAAACGTCGAAAAGTTCGCTAACGCGGACATCTTCCAGTTTGTGGTCTTCAAGCCATTTGCGTACCAGCGCCTGATGCTCTTCGGTGCATTTCCCCACTTCCTGGGTGCAAATCAGACCTTCCCACGCCAGATAGCCGCTACCGTCGAAGGCCAGCTTGTTTGGCTCGATCACCTCGTTGATGAACGCATCAACGTCCTGATCGATCTGTTCCACACTGGTGCCTTCCGGGAAACGCCAGGCAACGGAGAAACCCACTTCCTGGAATTCTTCGATGTGCATCTTTTTACGCAGTCGACGGCTACGATTCTTTGCCATTATTTCACCCTCTCGAACATTAAGTCCCATACGCCGTGACCAAGACGATGGCCACGCTGTTCAAATTTTGTCACCGGACGTGAATCCGGACGCGGTACGTAGTCGTTGCTTTCAGACTGATTTTTATACCCGTCCAGGGACGACATCACTTCCAGCATATGTTCCGCATAAGGTTCCCAGTCGGTTGCCATGTGGAAAACGCCGCCCAGCTTGAGCTTACTTTTCACCAGCTCGGCAAACGGCGCCTGAACGATACGGCGTTTATTATGACGCGCTTTGTGCCATGGGTCAGGGAAAAAGAGCTGAACCATGTTCAAAGAATTGTCAGGAATCATTTTGTGCAGCACTTCCACCGCGTCGTGACACATGACGCGCAGGTTCTCAACGCCCTCTTCGTGGGCCGTTGCCAGGCACGCGCCGACGCCCGGCGAGTGTACTTCGATACCGAGGAAGTTCTGCTCCGGGCGCGCTTTTGCCATGGTCACCAGCGAGGTGCCCATGCCAAAACCAATCTCCAGCGTCACTGGCGCGTCGCGGCCAAACAGGTCGGTGAAGTCGAGCGGTTGCTCGCTGAACTCAACGCCCATCACCGGCCAGTAGTTGTCCAGCGCGTGTTGCTGCCCTTTTGTCAGGCGCCCCTGACGGCGGACAAAGCTGCGAATACGGCGCAGCGGGCGACCGTTTTCATCAAATTCCGGTGAAATGACGTCGTTTTTCATAAAAGAGTTGTCTGCTTGTGAGAATGTTCGGGAAACGGGCATTATCCAAAGTTAAGGCTTCTATGCAAGCATGGGAAAGATCCGGTTTACAGCAGATTGACGCTGTGCTGCAATCTGCGTCCCTGATTAAGCGAATCGATGACCATGCAAGCCTCTCAATTTTCAGCCCAGGTGCTGGACTGGTACGACAAATACGGGCGTAAAACCCTGCCCTGGCAAATTGAAAAAACGCCTTACAAAGTATGGCTCTCCGAGGTGATGTTGCAACAAACGCAGGTCGCGACGGTCATTCCTTACTTCGAGCGTTTTATGGCGCGCTTCCCGACAATCACCGATCTGGCCAACGCGCCGCTGGACGAGGTACTGCACCTGTGGACAGGCCTCGGCTATTACGCCCGCGCGCGCAACCTGCACAAAGCCGCACAGCAGGTCGCCACCCGCCACAACGGTAAATTCCCGGAAACCTTTGACGAGGTGGCGGATTTGCCCGGCGTCGGGCGTTCAACCGCAGGCGCAATCCTCTCCCTCTCTTTAGGCAAACATTTCCCTATTCTCGACGGCAACGTCAAGCGCGTGCTCGCACGCTGCTACGCCGTAGATGGCTGGCCGGGCAAGAAAGAGGTTGAGAAACGCCTGTGGGAGATCAGTGAAGCGGTCACTCCGGCGGAAGGGGTGGCGCGTTTTAACCAGGCGATGATGGATCTGGGTGCGATGGTCTGCACCCGTTCAAAACCGAAGTGCGAACTCTGCCCGGTAAACAACCTCTGCGTGGCGTATGCGAACCACACCTGGGCGCAGTATCCGGGGAAAAAACCGAAGCAGACGCTGCCTGAACGCACCGGGTACATGCTGCTGATGCAGCATGGCGACGAGGTGTTTCTCGCTCAGCGCCCGCCGAGTGGCCTGTGGGGTGGTCTATACTGCTTCCCACAGTTTGAGGATGAAGCCTCGCTTCGGGCATGGCTTGAACAGCGCGGCATTGCGGCCGATACCCTGACGCAACTCAACGCGTTCCGTCATACCTTCAGCCATTTCCATCTGGATATTGTGCCGATGTGGCTTCCCGTGTCCTCATTCACGTCGTGCATGGATGAAGGCAACGCTCTCTGGTATAACTTAGCGCAACCGCCATCAGTCGGGCTGGCGGCTCCCGTGGAGCGCCTGTTACAGCAATTACGTGTCGGTGCAATGGTTTAGCATCGGCAAGACAAAGAGGAATGAGTATGGCCAGAACCATTTTTTGTACTTTCCTACAGCGCGACGCTGAAGGCCAGGATTTCCAGCTCTACCCGGGCGACCTGGGTAAGCGCATTTACAACGAGATCTCCAAAGAAGCCTGGGGACAGTGGCAGAAGAAGCAGACCATGCTGATCAACGAGAAAAAGCTCAGCATGATGAACCCGGAACACCGCAAACTGCTGGAGCAGGAGATGGTGAACTTCCTGTTCGAGGGTAAAGACGTCCATATCGAAGGCTATACGCCACCGGAAAAATAATACTCTGCGGCTGCTGCCCGGCGGCGCTGCGCTTGCACGGGCCTACGGTTTTGTAGGCCGGGTAAGCGCAGCGCCACCCGGCAACAGCAACCCCAAAGCAAACACAACACGCACTCCCGGAATGATGAAAAAACTTTTAGCGCTAGCCCTTGTTGCGCCGTTGCTTGTGTCTTGTTCTTCCAAAAAAGGCGATGAATACAACGAAGCCTGGGTCAAGGACACCAACGGTTTTGACATTTTGATGGGGCAGTTTGCCCACAACATCGAGAACATATGGGGATTTAACGAAGTTCTTATTGCCGGACCGAAGGACTACGTTAAGTACACCGACGCCTATCAGACCCGTAGCCACATCAACTTCGATGACGGTACGATTACGGTTGAAACCATCGCAGGGACTGAACCTGCGGCGCATTTACGTCAGGCCATCATCAAAACCCTGCTGATGGGCGACGATCCGGGGTCTATCGACCTCTACTCTGATGCCGATGACATCACCATCTCCAAAGAGCCGTTTCTGTATGGCCAGGTCGTTGACCAGACCGGTCAGCCGATCCGCTGGGAAGGCCGCGCCACGAAATTTGCCGACTACCTGCTGCAAACGCGCCTGAAAAGCCGCACCAACGGCCTGAAAGTGATCTACAGCGTCACGATCAACCTGGTGCCGAACCACCTCGACAAGCGTGCGCATAAGTATCTGGGCATGGTGCGTCAGGCGTCGCGTAAGTATGGCGTGGATGAGTCGCTGATCCTGGCGATTATGCAGACCGAGTCCTCGTTCAACCCCTACGCGGTAAGCCGTTCCGACGCGCTGGGGCTGATGCAGGTTGTACAGCACAGCGCCGGTAAAGACGTGTTCCGCGCACAGGGGAAATCCGGCACGCCGAGCCGCAGCTACCTGTTCGATCCGCAAAGCAACATTGATACCGGTACGGCCTACCTGGCGATGCTGAACAATGTCTACCTGGGCGGGATTGATAACCCAACCTCACGCCGCTATGCGGTGATCACCGCCTATAACGGTGGCGCGGGCAGCGTGCTGCGCGTCTTCTCAAATGACAAAGTGCAGGCCGCGAACATCATCAACAGCATGGCGCCGGGGGATGTCTACTCAACCCTCACCACCCGCCACCCGTCTGCGGAATCACGCCGCTATCTGTATAAGGTGAATACGGCGCAGAAGAACTACCGTCGCCGCTAGAAAACTACCCCTCACCCTGCCCTCTCCCAGAGGGAGAGNNCCTCTCCCTCTGGGAGAGGGTTAGGGTGAGGGGACATCAGACCGCACCCATCTCATCCCACCCATACGAAAATGCTATTTGCATCACAATCCAGACTGCAAATTAATGTGGATTGCATTTTTTTGCGGGAGGTAACAAAACATATCGTTGCCAACTGATAGAATTGCATCAAATAACAACCCTGAATGTTCCCAAAACAACATATCTCCCGCTCACTTGTGAGGAAAGTAACATGAACCTTAAGCTGCAGCTTAAAATCTTGTCGTTTCTGCAGTTCTGCCTGTGGGGTAGCTGGCTGACTACACTCGGCTCCTATATGTTTGTGACGCTCAAGTTCGATGGTGCGTCGATCGGTGCCGTTTACAGCTCGCTGGGTATTGCGGCTGTCTTCATGCCAACGCTGCTCGGTATCGTGGCGGATAAATGGCTAAGCGCGAAATGGCTGTATATGCTTTGCCACCTGGTGGGTGCGGGGACGCTGTTTATGGCGGCCGAAGTGACCACGCCGGGGGCGATGTTCATGGTGATCCTGCTTAACTCGCTGGCCTATATGCCAACGCTTGGCCTGATCAACACCATCTCCTACTATCGCCTGAAATCTGCCGGTCTGGATATCGTCACCGACTTCCCGCCAATCCGTATCTGGGGCACCATCGGCTTTATCATGGCGATGTGGGGCGTGAGCTTCGCGGGCTTCGAGCTGAGCCATATGCAGCTCTACATCGGCGCGGCGCTCTCCGTACTGCTGGCGCTGTTCACCCTGACACTGCCCACCATTCCGGTATCTAATCAGCAGAAAAACCAGAGCTGGAGCACCATGCTTGGCCTGGACGCCTTCGCACTGTTTAAAAACAAGCGCATGGCGATCTTCTTTATCTTCTCCATGCTGCTGGGCGCGGAACTGCAAATCACCAACATGTTCGGTAATACCTTCCTGCACAGCTTCGATAACGATCCGCTGTTTGCCGGGAGCTTTATCGTCGAACACGCGTCGGTGATGATGTCCATCTCGCAGATCTCCGAGACGCTGTTCATCCTGACCATCCCGTTCTTCCTGAGCCGCTACGGTATCAAGAACGTCATGCTGATCAGTATCGCCGCCTGGATGTTGCGCTTCGGTCTGTTCGCCTATGGCGACCCGAGCGCGTTCGGCACCGTGCTGCTGGTTCTGTCGATGATTGTTTACGGCTGTGCCTTCGACTTCTTCAACATCTCCGGCTCGGTGTTTGTGGAAAAAGAGGTGAAGCCTGAAATCCGCGCCAGTGCGCAGGGCATGTTCCTGATGATGACCAACGGCTTCGGCTGTATTCTGGGCGGCGTGGTGAGCGGCAAAGTGGTTGAGATGTATACCACTAACGGCATCACCAACTGGCAACCAGTGTGGCTGATCTTCGCCGGGTACTCGCTGGTGCTGTTCTTCGCGTTCATCGCGCTGTTCAAGTACAAGCACGTGCGCGAGCCGCACGGTGCGCAGCCGATCGCGCATTGATTGTTGTGCCCGGTGGCGGCTTCGCCTTACCGGGCCTACAAACCGTAAACCGTAGGCCGGGTAAGCGTCAGCGCCACCCGGCTATTTTATTCCAGAAAGCACCCACCCCACCGACAGCAAATCCGCACTGCCGCCCGGGCTCAGATTGCGTTCAATCAATGCCTTATCCATCTTCAGCAACGCCTCGCAGTCCCAGCCGTTAGCCAGTAATTCCCGCGCGTAGCCCTGAACGTAGCGCAGCCCCTCAATGCCGCCGCGCGAAACGAGATTGCTGTCCTGATTTACCGCCATCAGGCGCAACAGCAGGCCGTGAAGCGACTGACCGTTCCACGCATCCAAAGCCTTACGCACCGTCGCAAAGCCGCTTTCCGCCTCGCCGCGCGCGCCGGTTAAACCGTACAGCTGAAACTGCCGCTCCCCCGCCGTTGCCTGCCCGCTGCGCCCGACCAGCTCCCGCGCCACCAGCCCACGACAGATGTTACTTACCTCACAACAGAGGCTATCCGCAGAGATATTTTTCACACGCCCGGCGGCGAAGCAGAGCAAACCGAGGGCAAAAATACCGCCCTTGTGGGTATTTACCCCGCCCGTGGCGGCGTACATTGCCTGCTCGCAGGCCATTCCCATCGGGCGGAGAATCCGCAACTGCCGATCGGCAGGTTTGGCCGCATGTGCTTCACCCAGTTCCGCAAACCGGGCAAACCACGGCGTAATCGCCATAATGCTGCGGACAAACAAGGCATGGTCCATATCGCAATGGGAGCCGTTATTGAGCCTGTCCACCAGACCCGGTTTTGGCGTCAGCTCCAGCTCCTGCCACAGCGCCTCTGCGGCAAGCGCAGGCACGTCAACCGGGCGCGGTTCAGTCGCGAGCAAACCAGTCATCGATCATCTTCTCCACGCGGGAAACAACCTGCTCAGCGGGGTGATTGCGCGAACGGGAACAGGCATGAGCGGGCTCGTCACAGATCAGGCAGCGTCTGAGATTCGCCCCCAGCGACTGACGCCCGACGTGGCCGTGCTGAGGGCAGATCACATCCAGATCCCACAGCCTGCCGAGCGGGTGCGTCTGCTCCAGTTCTGCACAGTGCGCTTTAATTTCCGCCGCCGGATGGGCTACGCACCACAAGGCTTCAGGTCCGGTGGGTAGCCACAGCACCCGGCGGTCCAGCACCTGCCAGCGGTTTTCCCACAGCAGCTGGTCGCACATCTGTAACGCCACACCCATGGTGTTGCGATAGCGCAGGCTGTCTTTGATCTCCCCGGGCGTAACCAGCGTGAGGGAGATCACCGGTTGTTGATAGTGCGCAAGCATGTCAGCCTGGCGCGCTGCGCGGCGCTCTTTCGCCGCCAGCAGTTCGTCCAGGCTGACACCCGTCCGCACGGGTGTCGCAATCGTCACACTTCCTCCTTTACCTGTCGCACGGTGTCGATCACGCTGCCGTCGCGGTAGCGGATCACCCCGACGATTTTGTCGGTGAACTCAATCGGTTTCGGTACGCCTGTCAACGAAATCGCTCGTTCATACAGCGCGTTGATATCTACAACCTTCAGCCCTGCTTCCATGAGTCGTTCGCGGATCTCCGGGCGCGCCGGGTTGACCGCAATACCGTGGTCGGTGACCAGCACGTCAATGCTCTCCCCCGGCGTGAGGCGGGTGGTAACGCGCTTCACGACGGTCGGGATGCGGCTTCGCAGCAGCGGCGCGACCACAATGGTCAGGTTGGCTGCCGCCGCCACGTCGCAGTGTCCGCCGGATGCGCCGCGCATCACGCCATCGGAGCCGGTGATGACATTGACGTTAAAGTCGACGTCGATTTCCAGGGCGCTGAGGATCACCACGTCGAGCTGGTCGCAGCTTGCCGCCTTGCTGCCGGGGTTGGCGTAGACGTTGGTGGAGATCTCCACGTGGTTCGGGTTGCGCGCCAGCGAGGCCGCTGCCTGGCCGTCAAAGCACTGGGTGTCGAGCAGCGTTTCGATGAGTCCCTTCTCGTGCAGATCCACCAGGCTGCCGGTGATGCCGCCAAGGGCGAAGCGCGCCTTCACGCCGCTGCGCTCCATCTTCTCTTCCATAAAACGGGTGCAGGCGGTGGCCGCTGCGCCGGAACCGGTCTGCATCGAGAAGCCTGGTTTGAAATAGCCAGAGTGTTCAATCACGTCCGCCGCATAGCGGGCGATCATCAGCTCGCGCGGGTTGCTGGTGACGCGCGCCGCGCCGACGCTGATTTTCGCCGGGTCGCCCACGCTCTCCACCTGCACGATGTAGTCCACCTGGTCCTGCACCAGGCTGGCGGGCATATTGGGGAATGGCACCAGTTCTTCCGTCAGCAGCACCACCTTACGGGCAAAGTGCGCGTCCACCATGGCGTAGCCCAGCGAACCGCAGCACGATTTGCCGTGCGTCCCGTTGGCGTTGCCAAACTCATCGCTGCACGGCACGCCGAGAAACGCCACGTCGATATTCAGCTCGCCGTCCTGGAGCAGCTTCACGCGCCCGCCGTGGGAGTGAATTTGTACCGGCTCGTCCATTAGCCCGTGGGAGATGGCATCCGCCAGCCTGCCGCGCATGCCGGAGGTGTAAATCCGGGTGATGACGCCACTCTCGATATGCTCGATCAGCGCGTCATTGCAGGTCATCAGCGAGCTGGAAGCCAGGGTCAGATTTTTGAAGCCCATCCGCGCCAGCAGCGCCACGACGGTGTTGATCACCCGGTCGCCTTCGCGAAAGGCATGGTGGAAGGAGATGGTCATCCCGTCCTGCAAGCCGCTGCGCTTAACCGCCTCTTCAATTGAGGCGCAGAGCTTGCGGCTGTGCTTCGCCTCGCTGTCCGCCAGCCACGGCGTCGCGCTGTGGGTGGTATCAAAGGGTTTCAGATCCCGCAGATGGGGGAAATTTACATGGAGAAGTTCTGTCTGATTCATTATGTCATCCTTACCGACGCACGCCAGAGGCCGCCGCGCGCTCCAGCACCACCTGCGCGTGGTTAATAATCGGTGCATCCACCATTTTGCCGTTGAGCGACACCACGCCCAGGCCGTTACGCTCGCCCTCTTCTGCCGCCTCAATCACCCTTTTGGCGTGATCCACCTCTTCCTGAGTCGGGGCGTAGGCGTTGTGCAGCAGGTCTATCTGGCGCGGGTTAATCAGCGATTTGCCGTTGAAGCCCATCTTGCGGATCAGGTCGACCTCGCGCAGGAACCCGGCTTCGTCGTTAACGTCGGACCACACCACGTCGAAGGCGTCGATACCGGCGGCGCGTGCGGCGTGCAGCACGGCGCAGCGGGCATAGAACAGCTCGGTGCCGTCGCCGCGCTCGGTCTGCATGTCCATCACGTAGTCAAAGGCGGCCAGCGCGATGCCGATCAGGCGCGGGGAGCTGCGGGCAATCGCCACGGCGTTGATGACGCCAATGGCCGATTCAATCGCCGCCATCACGCGGGTGGAACCCACATCACGCCCGCACGCCTGCTCAATGCGCTCGAGGTGGCCTTCCAGCTCGTAGATGTCGTCCGGCGTGTCGGTTTTCGGCAGACGAATAACGTCCACGCCCGCGCGCACGGCGGCCTCCAGATCCAGCAGGCCAAACGGCGTGCTCAGCGGGTTAATGCGCACCACGGTTTCGATATCCTGATACATTGGGTGCTGCAACGCGTGGAACACCAGCATGCGTGCGGTGTCTTTCTCGCGCAGGGCCACGGCGTCCTCAAGGTCAAACATGATGGAGTCGGGGCGGTAGATAAAGGCGGTAGAGAGCATGGCGGCATTGGCGCCTGGCAGGAACAGCATACTGCGGCGGAGTTTGCTCATTTCAGCGCCCCCCAGTTGATGGCCTGTTCATCGGCGGCACGCAGAAGCGCGCTTTGCAGGCGAGCGCGGATCACACAGTCCAGCGCCCCTTTGTCTTCAATAATGATTAATCCCTGGTGCACGTTCATGGCGCGCAATGTGTCGTTGACCACCTGGCGTATTTGCTCGCCAAACTGCTTAATCACTTCACTGTGGATGACAATCTCCAGCTCACCGTGAGCGGGGGCGATTTTCACCATCAGGTCGCTGGACTCCTGCGTTCCGGCCAGCGCCTCCCTTACAATATTCATGATAAATTCCTGATAGTTATGCGACTTCCGCACTCGCACGATAATGTGCTTCGAGGTGCGCGAAGGTGGAGTCCGGGACAATCTCCCGGATCCGGGAAAACTGCTGTGTCTTGAGTAAACGGCGCACTTCCGAGGCCGAAATGGCGTTGCCGGTGGCCTTGATGCGCGGCATCTCCACCACCTCAATATGCGAGGCCAGAAGGTCGTGCAGCGTCTGGTTGTACTGCCGCGTGATGTCGCAGAACGGCTCCGAGCCGATGAAGCGGTGTGTGATGCCCAGCGCCGGGGCGATATAGTCCCGGAAGATCAGCACGTCGATCTCGCTCCACGCCTGCTGCACTTTGCCGGTCTCCTTCAGGAAGTAGGCCGGGAAGGTGGCGCGGGAGATGATGTACTGCGAGCCTTCATGCACCACCACGTTCGGCAGATGCGCCACGCCCGCACGCACCATCTCGAGGCGCGCGCTGAACGGGAAGAACGAGGCGTCTTCACGCACCACAAACAGATGCAGGGCATCGCACTGCGTCGCCGCCTGCTCCACCAGATGACGATGGCCGAGGGTGAAGGGATTGGCGTTCATCACGATCGCGCCCGTTTTTTCCCCACACCGGCGCTTCGCGCGCAGGGAACGGCAGTAGCGCGCGATCCCCTGCGGAGTGTTCTCCATTAGCACCGCGTTGTTCCCGCTCTGGGCAATCGGCCAGAAACCGCTGCGGCCAAAGCGCTCCTTATTGCACGGACGGGTGCAGAGGAAGAGGTGAAAATGGCCGCGCTCCAGCGCCGCGTTTTCCACCTCTGCAAGCAGACGCGCGCTGAGGTTTTCCCCACGAAGCTGCTCGTTGACCGCCACGCATTTGATGACGTTGGCAGCCAGCCCGGCGCAACCCACCAGCTGCGCGCCGGACCAGGCTTCGACAAACAGCGTGATGTCGTTGTCCAGGCCAAGGCCGCTGTCTGCCAACAGGTAGCGGATCTGGCTTAAGCGTTCCGGGTGTTTCGCCACAACGGTGTGCCGAAAATCAATGGGTTGCGATTGCATGCTGCCGCCTTACTCAGTGCGCTGCCGCGAGCCCGACGGCTGGCGCTTCCACGATCACGTTGCTCAGATGACCGATATGCTCGATCTCCACCTCAATGCGATCCCCCTCCTTCATAAACAGCGGCGGGTTGCGCTTTTTACCCACGCCACCAGGCGAGCCGGTGATGATCACGTCGCCCGGGCTGAGACGGGTGAAGGTGCTGATATACTCGATCAGCTCCGCCACCTTGTGGATCATGCTGCTGGTGTTGTCCTCCTGCACCATGCGGCCGTTCAGCCAGGTGCGGATCGCCAGGCTGTGCGGGTCCGGGATCTCATCCGCCGTCGCCATCCACGGGCCGAACGCCCCGGTCTGGCGCCAGTTTTTCCCGGCGGTGAACCAGGTGTGCTGCCAGTCGCGGGCGGAGCCGTCCATGTAACAGCTGTAGCCCGCCACGTGGCGCAGGGCGTCGTCGCGGCTGATGTTCTCCCCGCCTTTGCCGATGATCACCGCCAGCTCGCCTTCGTAGTCGAACTCGCTGGAGTGGCGCGGCTTCAGCACCGGCTCGTTGTGGCCGGTCTGTGAATCCGGGAAGCGGACAAACAGCGTCGGGGCCGGGTTGTGCTGGTCAAACTCCTTGCGCTTGTCGGCATAGTTCATGCCCACGCAGAGGATTTTTTCCGGCTGGACAATCACCGGTAAGAAGGTGATGGCGTTCAGCGGTACATCCACCGCGTCGTTCAGAAAACGGGTGGCCTGCGCCAGCCCGTTCCCCTGCAACAGCGCTTTAAGGTCGCCATAGCGGTCGCCCAGGCGGCGGCCCAAATCAATCACGCCTTCGGCCTGTACGATGCCGTAGCTGCGTTTTCCCTGGTATAAAAAGCTTGCGAGTTTCATTGTTCTTTCCTGAAAACTTAAACGAGGAAGTTGCCCAGAATCAGCAGTGAGACAGAGACGTTAATCGCGCCGCCGATACGGGTAGCAATCTGGGCGAATGGCATCAGGCTCATGCGGTTGCCTGCGGTCAGGATCGCCACGTCACCGGTGCCACCCTGCCCGCTCTGACAGCAGGAGACGATGGCGACATCAATCGGGTGCATACCAATCTTTTTGCCAACGAAGAATCCGGTCGCCACCAGCGCGGAAACGGTGCTGACAATCACCAGCAGGTTGCTGACGGTGAACGCCGCCACCAGTTCATGCCATGGGGTAATCGCCACGCCGACAGCGAAGAGGATTGGGTAGGTCACGGAGGTCTGGAAGAATTTGTACACCACCTGGGAACCCTCCAGCAGACGCGGAGAGGCGCCGTTGCAGAGCTTCACCAGCACCGCCATAAACAACATGCCCACCGGCGCTGGCAGACCAATCAGCTTGTGACCGAGCATGCCCAGCATGTACAGCAGCACCGCCAGCAGCGCACCCGAGGCGATGGTCGTCACGTCCGCTTTGCCGGAGAACGCAGGTTGGGAAACAGTGGCATCAGCGTTGGCGCGATTCGGCATCAGCTGGCCTTCACCGGTCAGGTGCGGGTAGCGTTTCCCGAGCTGGTTGAGGCAACCGGAGATAATGATCGCCGTCAGGCCGCCGAGCATCACCATCGGCAGCACGCGGCCGAGCGCCACGCCCTGATCCATATGCAGCAGGGTGGCATAGCCGATAGAGAGCGGGATCGCCCCTTCCCCGACGCCGCCCGCCATGATCGGCAGAATGATAAAGAAGAAGATCTGGAACGGCTCGAGGCCCAGCGCCAGCCCAACACCCATGCCGACAATCATGCCGACGATTTCACCGCACAGCATCGGGAAGAAGATGCGCAGGAAGCCCTGGATCAGCACGGTGCGGTTCATGCTCATGATGCTGCCGACGATAATGCAGCAGATATAGAGGTAGAGAATGTTGGTGGATTTGTAGAACTTCGTGGTGGACTCAACCACCACGTCCGGCAGCAGGCCATAGTAAACCAGCGCGGAAGGGATAAAGGTGGCGCAAATTGCCGCCGCACCGAGCTTGCCGACAATCGGCAGGCGTTTGCCGAACTCACCGCAGGCAAAGCCGAAGAAGGCCAGCGTGGCCACCATGACCACAATGTCGCTCGGCAGTTTTCCGCCCAGGCAATCAATCGCAATCAGCGCGCCCGCCAGAACGAACAGCGGCAGAGGAATAATGCCGATTTTCCAGGTATCCATAATATGCCACCAGCGCTCTTTGAGCGATGGCCGCTGAATATCAATCGGGTCGTGGGTAACAGAGAATGAATCGTCAGTTGTGCTCATAATAAGCCCCTTAGTTATTTTGTGCGTTCAGCTTAGAGTCACAAAGGCTTACTTTATGTGAGGGATGGCATATTAAAAGCGAAGTTTTAATGGACGCTATGGTTTTAATGGTTTCTTTTATTTAATGTGATTTACGCCTTATTTATTGCCGTGGTTTTTATGGTTTCTTTTCTTAACTGAACAAAGAAATAACATTTATTCATTTAACCTTAAGAGGATGAGACTTTCGGAAAAATCTTTTACAGGCTGCGCTGTGCAAGGGATCACAAGTTTTCGGCAAAGCGGGCATCCTGGCCTTAAAAGATGATATATTCAGCCGACCTGTTGATATCTCGCGTGATAGTTATGAAAGTATCGTTTCAGATCAAGCTGTTTATTTCGCTGGTCGCCTTTTTCTCAGTGCTGTTCGCATTACTGGGCGGATATTATTATGTCGATGTCGGCAGGCAGCTTTATCAGGAAATGAGCGCGCGCGCAAAAATACAGGCCGAAGAAATTGCGCTTATTCCTACCCTGCGAAAAGAAGTCGAACAAAAGGATATCCTGGGTATCCATGACTTTATGCAGAAAATAGCCGCCCGCAGCGACGCCAGTTTTATTGTGATTGGTGACAATAAAGGGCTGCATCTTTTCCACTCCGTGTTTGCCGACCGGGTAGGCAAAACGCTGGTTGGCGGAGATAACGACGAGGTATTACACGGCAAAAGCACCATCACCATCCGCAAGGGCGGGTTAGGCATTTCGCTGCGCAGCAAAGCGCCCATTTTTAATGATGCCGGGCAGGTGGTGGGGATTGTTTCGGTAGGCTATCTCACGAGCTATCTGGACACCATCACCGTCAGCAAGGTGGTTAATATCCTGATTGCCGCCGTGCTGCTGCTTATCGCCCTGTTTATTTTCTCCTGGTTCTTCACCCGCAGCATCAAGAAGCAGATATTCTCTCTGGAGCCGCGCGAAATCGGCCTGCTGGTGCGCCAGCAAAAGGCGATGATGGAATCCATTTATGAAGGGGTGATTGCCATCGACGACGATCTTCGCATTGAGGTGATTAACCAGGCGGCGCGTAAATTATTAGGCTTACGTCAGCCCGCCCGCGAACTGCGGGGTCAACTCATCAGCCAGGTGATCGCGCCCGTCCCGTTCTTCAACGCGCAAACCATGCTTGCGAAAGACACCCACGATGAGATCTGTCGCTTTAACGATCTCACGGTCATTGCCAGCCGGGTGCGGATCATGCTGGAAGATGCGTTGCAGGGCTGGGTGATCACCTTTCGCGATCGCAACGAGATCGACTCGCTCAGCGCCCAGCTCAGCCAGGTGAAGCGCTACGTTGATAACCTGCGCATCATGCGCCATGAACAGCTGAACCGCATGACTACGCTGTCCGGCCTGCTGCATATGGGCCGTTATGACGAAGCGATTCGCTACATACAGGCGCAGTCGGAACACGCTCAGGAGCTGCTGGACTTTATCTCGTCCCGCTTTAGCTCTCCGACGCTGTGTGGTTTGCTGCTTGGAAAGGCCGCCCGCGCGCGTGAAAAAGGCGTTGAGCTGAGTTTCGACCCGGCCTGCCGGGTGGATAAACCGTTCCTGCCGCTGCTCGAATCGGAACTTATCTCGATCATCGGGAACTTGCTGGATAACGCCATTGAAGCGACCCAGCGTGCACCGCTCCCGCATGCCCCGGTGGACGTGCTGATAAAGCTGAACGAGCAGGAACTGATTATTGAAGTCGCCGACCAGGGCGTCGGCATCACACCGGAGATCCGCGACCGGATCTTTGAGCGCGGCATCACCACCAAAACGCGCGGCGATCATGGTATTGGCCTGTATCTGATTGAAAGCTATGTCACACAGGCTGGCGGTGCAATTGAAGTTGCCGATAACACCCCACGCGGTGCCATTTTCTCACTGTTTATTCCCGCCACGGGAACGGCCCGGCACCCCGTACAGGAACTGGAAGATACCGACTATGCAACATGAACTTATCGACGTACTGATTGTTGAAGACGAGAACGAACTGGCGCAACTGCACGCGGAGCTTATCGGTAAACATCCGCGCCTGAGGCTGGTGGGGATTGCCGCGTCGCTGGCCGACGCGCAGGTACAACTGGAGAGCAAACAGCCGAAGCTGATGCTGCTGGATAACTACCTGCCGGACGGCAAAGGCATCACCCTTATCAGCAACCCGATGCTCACCCGCGCCAACTGCTCGGTGATTTTCATCACCGCCGCCAGCGATATGGACACCTGTAGCCAGGCAATTCGTAACGGCGCGTTCGACTACATCCTCAAGCCGGTTTCCTGGAAGCGCCTGAGCCAGTCGCTGGAACGTTTTGTGCAGTTTGCCGAACAGCAGCGCGTCTGGAAGATCGTCGACCAGCAGAACGTAGATTCACTCTACCAATTGCAGGCGAAAAACTATCGCCTGGACAACGGCAGCAAAGGGATAGAGGAGAACACGCTGGCGCGGGTGCAAATGCTGTTTAACAACAAGGCGGCGCACTGTTTTACGGTGGATGAGGTGGTGAGCGAGACGGGCCTGAGTAAAACCACCACCCGGCGCTATCTGGAACACTGCGTGGAGGTGGGTTTTCTGACGGTGGAGATGCTGTACGGGAAGATTGGGCATCCGAGAAGGATGTACCGCCGCGCAGAAGCCTGACGCAGTATTGTAGGCCCGGTAAGCTTGCGCCGCCGGGTACTCGCCGGGTGGCGCTAACGCTTACCCGGCCTACGTTCAGACATTCAATACGTATCCATACAGCCGCTTAATCCCGTCCGCATCTTTCTCGCTGTAAACGCCCTGCAACTCTGGCGAGAAACCCGGCAGCATATTAATGCCCTCTTCCAGCGCCAGGAAATAGCGCTGTACTGCTCCACCCCAGACTTCCCCGGGCACCACACACAGCACGCCCGGCGGGTATGGCAGCGCACCTTCGGCGGCAATGCGTCCTTCGGCGTCACGAATATGCACCAGTTCGACGTTCCCGCGAATGTACTCCTGGTTGGCATCCTGCGGGTTCATCACCACGGCAGGCAGGCTCTCCTGACGGAACATCGCCTTCTGTAAATCCTTCACGTTAAAGCTGACGTAGAGATCGTGCATCTCCTGGCACAGCTGACGGATCGTGTAGTCGCGGTAACGCACCGGGTATTTCTGACAGATGGTCGGAAGCACATCCGCGAGCGGCGTATCGTCTTCAATATGCTGTTCAAACTGCCCCAGCATTGCCACCAGCTGCATTAGCTTCTCCGCGCTCTCGGCTGGCGTCAGCAGGAACAGGATGGAGTTGAGATCGCACTTCTCCGGCACAATGCCGTTCTCGCGCAGGTAGTGGGCGAGAATGGTCGCCGGAATGCCGAAATCGGTATAGTGACCTGTTTCAGCATCAATGCCCGGCGTGGTCAGCAGCAGCTTGCACGGATCGACGAAATACTGCTCGCGGGCATAGCCTTCAAAACCGTGCCATTTTGCACCCGGTTCAAAACTAAAGAAGCGACGCTCGCTGGCGATAGCCTGTGTGGGGTGATCCTGCCATGGCCGCCCCGCCACCACCGGCGGGATAAACGGTTTGATCATATTGCAGTTGGCGATGATGGCCTTGCGTGCTTCAATGCCCAGCTCGACGCACTCCGCCCACAGCCTGCGTCCGCTCTCGCCTTCGTGGATCTTGGCGTTCACGTCCAGCGCAGCAAACAGCGGGTAAAACGGGCTGGTGGAGGCATGCAGCATGAACGCATTGTTCAACCGCTTGTGCGGGCAGAAGCGCGACTGACCGCGAATATGGTTATCCTTTTTATGGATCTGCGACGTTTGCGAGAACCCGGCCTGCTGCTTGTGGACCGACTGGGTCACGAAAATTCCCGGATCGTTCTCGTTCAATTCCAGCAGAAGCGGAGACGTTTCCGCCATCATCGGGATAAATTGCTCGTAGCCGACCCAGGCGGAGTCAAAGAGGATGTAGTCGCAAAGGTGACCGATCTTGTCGATCACCTGACGGGCGTTGTAGATCGTGCCATCGTAGGTGCCGAGCTGAATGATCGCCAGACGGAACGGGCGCGCCTCGGCGGCTTTCTGCGGCGCGACGTCACGGATCAGTTCCCGCAGCCAGGCCTCATCAAAGCAGTGCTCATCAATCCCGCCGATAAAACCAAACGGATTACGGGCTGCCTCAAGATAGACAGGCGTTGCCCCGGCCTGGATCAGCGCCCCATGATGGTTGGACTTATGGTTGTTGCGGTCGAACAGTACCAGGTCGCCACGGGTCAGCAGCGCGTTGGTCACCACCTTGTTGGCCGCCGACGTGCCGTTCAGCACAAAGTAGGTTTTGTCCGCGTTGAATACTTTCGCCGCGAACTTTTGCGCGTGCTTGGCGGAGCCTTCGTGGATCAGCAGATCGCCCAGCTTAACGTCGGCGTTGCACATGTCGGCGCGAAAAACGTTCTCACCGAAGAAATCATAGAACTGCCGCCCCGCCGGGTGTTTTTTGAAAAAGGCACCGTGCTGGTGACCCGGACAGGCAAAGGTGCTGTTTCCCATCGCCACATACTGGCTCAGGGTGTCAAAAAAGGGTGGCAGCAGGTTCTCTTCATACCGGCAGGCGGCAGATTCCAGTTCCAGCAATTCCTGTGCTTTACCCGAGATGATCGCCGTGACACCCTCTGGCACCTCTCCTGGCTCTGTTGAGAACAAAAATACCGGTAACTGAAAGCCCGTACGCTTCAGCAATGCGAGAATGCCGCTGTAGCTTTCAACAACCGTAATGACGACTGCCGCCACATCGGTGAAATCGGTGTTATCCAGCATAACTTTTTCGCGATGCGTAGAAACTTTGGATACCAGCTCACGGCTGACGGCAATTTTCATGGTTTTCATAGGCGCAAATACCCTCACCGAACGGCGAGACAGGAAGGAGAAAATTCGCGCAATCATGTCACCTTTTATTTTCAGGTGCAAGAAGGAATCAGTATGCGTTACGCCTCCCAAAGCTAAGCGTAATCTGGGACGAACGTGCCATAATCATGCAATGCCAGTGCTTAAATAACAGGAGTTAAACGTGGTAATTGGACCCTTTATCAATGCGGGAGCCGTATTGCTGGGCGGTGTACTTGGGGCAGTATTAAGTCAGCGCCTGCCGGAGCGTATTCGCGTCTCCATGCCTTCTATTTTTGGCCTGGCGTCGTTAGGGATTGGTATCCTTTTAGTGGTGAAATGCACCAACCTGCCGGTGATGGTACTGGCGACGCTGCTCGGCGCGCTCATCGGCGAGTTTTGCTATCTGGAAAAAGGTATTAATCACGCGGTAGGCAAAGCCAAAAATCTGATTGCCCGACCGGGCAAGGCAAAGCACGGCACGCACGAGTCGTTTATTCAGAACTACGTTGCGATCATTATTCTGTTCTGCGCCAGCGGCACGGGGATATTCGGTTCGATGCAGGAAGGGATGACCGGCGATCCCAGCATATTGATTGCGAAAGCGTTTCTGGATTTCTTTACTGCCACCATTTTTGCCACCACCCTCGGCATCGCCGTCGCCGCGATTTGTGTGCCGATGTTGCTTATTCAGCTGGCGCTGGCCACCTGCGCCACGCTGATCCTGCCGCTGACAACGCCAGCGATGATGGCAGACTTTACCGCCGTCGGCGGCCTGTTGCTGCTGGCGACAGGGCTGCGCATCTGTGGCATTAAGATGTTTGCAGTGGTGAACATGCTCCCTGCCCTGCTGCTCGCGATGCCGCTTTCCGCGCTCTGGACGCGCTTTTTCGCTTAAGTTTGCGACGAAATGGTGAGAGAGTGTGCAGTCTGCACCGAAAGCAACAAATTTCGTTGACGCCGGAGGGAGGATCGGGTTTAATGCGCCCCGTTGCCCGGATAGCTCAGTCGGTAGAGCAGGGGATTGAAAATCCCCGTGTCCTTGGTTCGATTCCGAGTCCGGGCACCACTATTTAAAGAACCCGCCCAAAAGGCGGGTTTTTGCTTTTTTGACTAGTCCAGTTGTTCAATGCTTCCCCTCTTTTGTTCTTAGACAACGCGGAGCTTATAGCGCTTCGGCGTAATATCCCACGGCTTCATACAGCAAATCGCTGATAGCAGGCGCTTCATTCATGTCGCGAAGCGTTGAGCGCTGTCAATAACAGCTTGGAGCAGGAGGGAAACTATACCAGTACCAATGGTAAAGAAAGGAAAAACGGTTCTTTCTTTATAAAAGAATTTTACGAGCCAGGACTGCAGCGTTTCGCTTGTCTTCTCCCGATCGTCTAAAAGCAAAGCCATTAGAAGATCGGGAGAGACGATTTAGTCATTTTCAGACTTACGGTAACGGAAGGGCTAGATTTGCTCTGGCACAACGCCTAGCGCTTCGGCGATCAGCCATTCAGCTTTGGGCAAGCTACGGGTAAACGCGTTTACCAGAGTGGATGATGCCAGCCCTAAGTTTCGAGAAACGGCAGAAAGCGACATTCCGCGCTTTTTCAGTGCCGCGATAATACCGGCGGAATACCTGTCTGGTTGCATTATGATCATGCCGCCTCCCCATCATAAACTTCTAACCATCGGCGGTACGTAGTCAGCGTGAGGCTTTCATTTCCGCCGCGAAGTAGTTGATCAGGTCATACAGCAGCCAGTTAAGGAATTTCTCTGTTTCTTAGGAAAACCTCTGCTCCGCCAGCATCTGCGTCAGGGCAAGGCTGTGGTGACAAAGCTCTGTGTATTCAGGCCCAATTGGGGACGTTTGCCGAGAGGGTAGCAACGGTCAGGCTTACAACAAGATGGGGAAGGAAAGGTTCAAACGGCGTGTGCTGGAGCAGCATTAGACAAGCGTTGAGTCTGCCGCTAAGCGCCATTTTTAATGTCAGATCTTTACTTTCAATCAGGGTTTAGGCGAACTTTTCGCAGTAGCTGGCGAGGACGGTGAAGTCCGTAACAGCGTTGAAGGGACGGCAAGTAACGAATTTGTTTGAGCGGGGATTTTAGCCATAATGGCAGCCTCCAATAAGTGATTGTTTTAACCACCACCGCAGAGACCAACCTTACGAGTGGTGGCACCGAACTGAGTTGGTCTTACCGGCCTTACTGGACACCGGCGCGTTTTGCGACGCCTCCGCCCGGCCCACCATTGAGATGTAGTCGGATGAACGACATAAAGCGCGTCATATGTCGCCAGTAAGGAATATCTTCAGGAGACCAATCGCGGCACCTGAATTTGCGGGTGCTCGCAAACGATACCGCGTTTAGTTAGCAGCAGCAAGAACTCATCTCATCCATACTTTCTGTACGGTCAGGCTCTGGTACTCGAAGATACACTTCATGTATAGTTATCTATATGATTAACTATAGAGAAAGAGAAATGACTATGGATTTTCTAACAAGTACCATTTTGTCGGGATTACTTTATGACGGATTAAAATCTGGCGTAACGATTAGTGCGGTCTGGTTAAAAGATAATCTTAGAAACTGGCTGATTGACGATAATACTGCGCAAATAATGGCGGATAAAATTACTCAACTGGGCATAAATGATGATTTAAGTGGAAAAGCAATAAAAACCAGAATTGATAACGATCCTGAGTTATTGAGGCTATTAATGGAGATTAAAACTGCACCGCAGACTATTAACCATGTTAGTACTCATCATGGTAGCGGCGATATCGTGCATGGTAATAAAATCATCAATAACTAAAAGTAAGGTCATCAGAAATGAATAATGAATTGCGCTCTTCACATTACGGTTCTGGTGACATTGTCCTTGGTAATAAAATAACATACCCATCAGAACTTACCCCCGAAAACCTATTCCCTATTGCAGAGGACATATTTAGAAAGATACGTAACAGCGATATAGCCACGGCCAAGACCATTATAGACGCTATAAAAAAATTACCTGCCACACCTGTCGCCAGAAAATTTGTAGATGTATTAAATACAGCAATTCTTGCATCAGAAAATGCTTTCACCTCTGGAATTGATGAACTGTATACTCTTGCCAAAGAAGATGATTTATCAGATAAACTAAGAGACGTTGTTTTTTCTGTTATTATGCTTATAGAGTTTAAAAATAACAATCATGAAAATGCTATAGCCATATACTCACAGTCTCCAAAGAAAAAATACTCACACATGTTTTATCTTCAGTGCCTTGCAACTGAAGATGAAATTAACGATTTCTGGAATGAGAACCAGCCTCTCGTTAGTGTAGATGAACTTTATGCAATATCTATAGGTGCCAGCCGGGTAAAAAATCAAATATCAGCAAAAAATTTTGCAACGATCTTAGTTGAAAGAGCACCAACACCTATAAACTCTATTCTGCTTAATTATATTACCGTACTGGAACTTGCAGAAAAATATCACAATATAGATTTACTATCTCTGGATAAAGATGTCTATGATCAAGTAATTAGCTGCATAAATGACACAATCACATTCTTAGAAGCATATCCAGAGAACAAATGGTTGCTTTATTCTTTAAGTAATTTAGTTATGCTTGTTAAAGCAAATCATTATCAACTTATTCAAACAATAGCTAAATATAAGGATAAAATATCAGCCATTAACCAATCTGTTACTGACTTTGTTGATATGCTATTCTCTTTCGATGAAACAGCTCCTCTCACTTTACGTGATATTAAAGAAGATGATGAGTTAACATCAGGCTCTCTGATTGTATTATTAGAGGCCGCTGCAAAAGGAACTTATATTAAGGAAAATATAAAGCAGCTTATTCTGAATACTGATTTAAAACAAGATAATTATATTAAAAACTTGCCTTTCAACTATCAACTCATCTCGTTAAAAGCTAAACTATTATTAAATGATAGTAATGATCACATTAATAAAAATAGAATCAAAGAAGATCTTGCTATTTTCATTCCATTAGCACATAAAGATAAAACATCTCTTTCCGGCAATGGCTTAGTTAATTTATGTGATGATCTACTCTGGTTAGATCTTGCTAAAGAGAGCTGTGATCTTCTCGAACCTCGTTTACCTGAAAATTTATGGCCGTCACGCTTAGTTATAGCCTATTTTGAGTCACTTATTCGTGCAGAAAAGCTAACTACATTAACAGAATGCCTGAGCAGGATAGATAAAACATTATGGGATCACTACACATGGCTCCTTCAGGCCAGAATAGATATTGCATATAACAGTTGGCCTCAGGCAATAATAGCCCTAGAAGAGGCTATTAAGAAAAATGATGATAATTCATACCCTTGGCTTCTACTGATTCGTTGTACCTTAAAAACTGCTCCAGCTACAGCCATTACTATTCTAGAAAGAATACCGAAAACTGTTTTCTCATCTTTCGATACTCATACTTTGTCATTATTGAGACTTATCTCAAATAAAGTAGATCCTCATTTTTCAGAAAAAATAATTTCAGAGAAATTTATTAGCTCGCCACAAAAATTTGCATCTATTCTTTTACAAACACATTTTTCATCTTTAACAGGTTATCAAGCTAAAAAAGCTAATGAATTAAACACGCAATATCCAGATAAAGTTATAAGAGCTATAAAACTGATCCGTAATGGAGTGGAAGAAGAGAAAGTTATTCTTGATATAACACCTGATAAAGAACAAGGTGCCTTATTATCTGCTCACACTGAATATGGAGATCTTCTTGCTAATTTAGCTATAGATGAGGAAGATGTTTATGTCATGGATAGAGTAAAAATAATAGAAGAATTAAATCCTTATCATGTTATTTTCAGATATGCACTAAATGTTGTCTCTGAAAAACCAGACATTAACTTCCCGATAAAAAAGATAGAAGTTCCTTCAGACCCAGAGTTAATGTTTCAAAAAATAAAAGACGAATTTTCGCAATATGATCATCAATCAAGAGAAGAACATATTATTAATTGTCAGAATGTGCCTTTATATCTTAAAGCTAATGAACTTGAAAAAGGAAAACCTGTAAAATCTATTTTGAAGCTACTAACCTCTCAGAGAGTCAATAAATCTTTATCATTACCCGAGGGTGAAGTCGATCATCCAGAACAATTTATTACTGATATTCATGGTATCATTTATTTCGCTTTAACGCATTCAGACATAACATTACGCAAAAGTAGATCCAAACTAATAATCACAAATGAGACTAAAACTTGCATTGATAATTGGTTAACTGAAGTTGAAAATCCTTCTTATCTATCTATCGGTGTGCGCGATGATCATCTTTTTAGGATAACGGCAGAAGACATTCAAAGTTCAACAGCATCCATTCGTGACTCCCTGAATAACTTACTTGACTACTGCGAAGTTCACTCAGTTCCGGTAGCGGATACGCCAGATACTTTATTAAATGTAAAAGAGTTTTTAGACGCATCTGTCTATTCTACAATGAAATATGTTCTGTTCACAAAAACACCATATTTTATTATTGATGACTCCTTTAGTGCCCTGACAAAGTCTTTAGACTCTGAAATAAAGATAGTAAATTCGATAGTGTTTACATCCCATCTCTTAGAGCATCTACCGCTACCTATAAGGTTAAAAAATTTCCAATGTCATGTAGAAACTTATCTTCCTATGTATATAAGCTACAAGGATTGTATTGCATTGGCAAATTCAGATGATGAACAACATGTCACTTTAGTGACTAAAATATTTCAAATACACGCCAATCCATTTAATAACTTTAATAGCTTATGTTCATTGTTTACTCATGCTGTCTCTTTGCCATTATTTTCAGTTTATATCAACCATTATAAGAAAAGAAGACCATTATCTCTGGATAACGCTATAATTGTATTATTCAATACTTGTTGCCAAGGTGTCGTTAATGCTTCCGATGGACGTACCGCAGAGGAACGTTTAGTAACATTTACTAAGCTTATTGTTGATGACCGTATATACCCTCAAGGATTTATTTCATTTATTTTTTCAATTTTCAGTTCATTTGCACAGGGCCATTTTCTTGATATTAGCTATATGAACAAACTAATAAATGACGTTAAAACAAAAGAATCACTCGGGGCCAACTCAACTATGGCAAATGAAGCTTCTAATTAAAGTTAAATTTCCCCCAAAAAAAATCAGATGTATAGCAGCTATATTAATAGCTGCTATGTTTCATCAAAAATAACCATATAAAAGTGTAAATAATCCACTAATATATTTTTGATATCACAAATCAGGAATAAACCCTTCTTCCCGCAGAACCTTAATCACTCCACGTATCAGATACGAATTAGAAAATTTCGCCGTATAGGTACGCGCCCCTTCTTCTACAGGCTGGAGCAGTCCCCGTTCAATTAGTTTACCAAGCTGGTAAGTCACCTGCGTCGGTTTCAGATCAGGCAACACAGCACGTAGATCGCCCGCTTTTATCGTCCCCAGTTCAACCGCACGTTTCAGAACCTTTGATTCCAGCGGATTTATCAACCCTCTTTCCGACGAAAAATCGATGGCCGGATACAGGATCTTTTCGCTCAGGAAAGCGTGGTTCGTCAGTTGATCGACTTTCTTCAGCTCAGAGGAGATCCCCGAAAGCACATATAAGCACCATTCTTCCAGCCCCTGCTCTGTTCCCTTATCGGCTAACGAAAGCATGGCGTAATAGCGTTCCCGATCGTTACAGAATACGGTTGTCGGATTGAGAACCCGACCACCTGTCTGAACGTTAAAACCATACTTGATAAGCAACGCATAGGTCAGCAATCTGACCGTTCTGCCATTACCGTTGCCAAAGGGATGTATCCAGCCGAAACGATGATGTACCAGCGCAATCTTCATCAAGTCATACTTTGGCTTATCGGCGCGGTTAATAAAGGAGGTCAGTTCCGCCATATAATCAGGGACGCGGATGTGGTCCGGCGGCAAATGTTCAGACTGAGCGATGCTGACGTTATGTTGCCGATATGCACCGGGCGTTCTGTCGCCTTCCTGTTGCAATCCGGCTACCGCCAGACTATGCAACTCGCGGATAAAATATTCCGTTATCTCATCGCCGTTGCTCAGATATCCGTCGATGTACTCCATCGCGGCTTCAATATTGTTGATTTCTTTGAGCTGATCCGTCGAACTCTGCGTTCCTTCAACCTTGCTTTCAACATAGTCGGCAAGCGTGGTGTGGTTTCCCTCAATTCTTGCAGAACCAAGACTCTCCAGCATGTGGAATACGGCCTTCAACTGCGCAAACAGGATAGGATGAACGTCGGTTTCCAGCCGCAGGTGCCGGAGTAGCTCCAGCTCCGTCAACGCGTCGACCAAAGGGGAGTCAAAGCTGGGGTTCAGAAGTGAGAGTTCAAAATGATTGAATTGAGCCATGATGTTTAGTTATCTCAACTGGTGTATGGAGATATCTCAAAAGTATAGCAAAAATATTAATATAATCCATAGATTAGAAAGAGCACCGTTTCTAATTATCTCAAAAACCGTTATTCCAACATATCAAATGTAAGTTTGAAAGATGTTCAATGCGAAGGGGGATAGAGTTTGCCTGCGCAATGCAGCATGGATTTTTTAGCGCCGCTATGCGTGGAGTTCCGGGCGTTATGTGTGGAGTTCCATCCACTATATGTGGACCTCAGACCGTTATGTGTGGACCTAACTCCACACATAACGAAGCCTAATTCGCTAAATAATGATTTTTCGTGATAACCCTCACAAAACCAAAGTGATTTTTTATGGGGCCTTCGTGGGGGCGCTGTTTGCGAGAAATATCAACAAAACCAATAATAAACAGCATGTTAATCGTGGATATGTTCCCGAGTCCGGGCACCAAATTTATATTAACGGACCTCCACGGAGGTCCGTTTTTGCATTCTGAACCCGCCAGAATCGACACTTCTGCATTCCCTTAATGACATCCCGACCACTGCGTCAGCAGCGCATGCAGTTTAGCCGGCTCCAGAGGCTTGCGGAGCACCAGGTATCCCTCCTGCTCCGCCTCCAGCAGAACCGGTGAATTAAATTCGCCGCTGACTATCGCGCCGCTCATATCCGGCAGACGGTCAAAAAGCGCTTTCAGTATGTCGAAGCCGCTTTCGCCCGATCGCAGGCGCTGGTCGCACAGCACGGCGAA
The DNA here is from genome assembly GCF_014982105.1 of Enterobacter cloacae complex sp. P18RS. Lineage (NCBI taxonomy): Bacteria > Pseudomonadati > Pseudomonadota > Gammaproteobacteria > Enterobacterales > Enterobacteriaceae > Enterobacter > Enterobacter cloacae complex sp. P18RS. The sequence continues at coordinate 188,679 of NZ_JADCKV010000017.1, forward strand.
CGGCGTAAAGCCGTCGTCGATTATGGCAAACGCTTCTTCAGCCGAGGCCGCACAGCGTACGTCGATTCCCCAGACGCTCATCAGGCTCTCCCAGGCAGACGTCACCAGCGGGTCGTCATCAACGACCAGGCAGGAACCGTGCAGCGGCGCATAGCGTACCGGCGTGGCGGTGTTATCAGCGGCTGGCGGGGCATCCAGCGCGATGTCTTCGCCAGCATATTGGGTAAAGCGCATCCAGAAGCGTGAGCCTTTCCCTTCAATGGATTGCATCCCGTATTTCACCTTCATCAGCTTGGCACAACGGGCAACGACGGCCAGTCCCAGCCCGTGTCCGGCGCTGTCGATCTTCCATGCCAGCTCGGGGCGGTAGTAAGGTGAGAAGATTTTGCCCTTCTCTTCATCGGCGATACCGACTCCCGTGTCCCACACCTCCACCATACACTCGTCACCGCGCGGTCGGATGGCGACCAGCACCCCGCCCTGGAGCGTGTAGCGAAGGGCGTTTTGAATCAGGTTAATCAGGGACTGTCGCACCAGCAGCGGATCGCCCATCACGTCGATACGGCGTTTAGGCCGCCGGATACACAGCCTAAGCGCGCGGCTGTTGGCCTCTTCACGAAACAGCGTGATGACCGAGTCGAGCAGAGCACCGATATCCACTTTGGTCGGGGCAGAGAGGACATTCCCGGATTCTATTTTGCTCAGATCGAGCAGAGAATTGAGCATTAAATGCACCGAGCGAACGCTCTGCTGAAGGTCAAGGAGTTGCGGCGTCAGGCTGTCGTCCCGGTTTCGGTGGAGGATGGCTTCGATCAGAAAGCCCATTGCGTGTACGGGCTGGCGCAGATCGTGACTGGCGGTGGTCAGAAACTGATTTTTATCCAGCAGTGCCTGCTCCGCGTCCTCTTTGGCCTGACGAAACTGTTCCGCAAGGCGTGAGCTTTTTTCCTCAAGCAGCGCTTGCTGAATAAAGAACGCATGGGAAGTTAACGCATGGCGGTAAATCGCGAAGCCGTAAAGCAGATTCAGCATGAGCACGATGAACATCAACTCATCCAGCCGCCAGATAATACCGAGGTTCAGCACCCCCCAGGAGGCGAAGAAAAAACGCGTAAAGGTACTGATGACAGGCGTCAGATGCGTCGCATTGGCGGCGACGATGGCGGCAATGCTGATATTAAGTAACAGGAAAAAGTCAAAATTCTGCGTCTGTGGCGTAATTAAATAGAGTGATGAAATTCCCAGCCCGTGAATAAAGGCAATATTATTAATACGCGGAAGCCAGCGTCGCAGAACGTCCCTTTCACCGTTTTCTTTCGCTTCACGCTGATAGCGTCGGTGCAATATTCGTATCGCCACGGCACATAGCAGATAAATAATTATCCAGATAATCGTTGGGCCGAGGTCGTCCCCAAGCATATAAATCCAGATGGCGAAAGGAATACCAACAAAGGGCACTGCACTAAAGCTAAATACCAGCCGCAGAAAGGTGTTGTTTAGCAAACGGATCTGCGCCGGAGGAGAGATACCATCATTTTGTAAGCTCTGAAAAAACCTCATTCCGACGGTTCCTGCTTGCCATGCAGAAGCGTGATGGCTTCGACCCGGCTGTTAACGCCTATCTTTTTCAATATATTGCTGATGTGTTCTTTGACCGTGGGCTCAGAAATTGAAAGCTGGGCGGCGATGCGTTTATTTGGCAGGCCGCGCATAATCATATTTAATACGTCTATTTGTCGCGGCGTTAAGTTAAATTTACTTAACTTCTCATTATTCGTCTTAACGGAAATTTCGTTTCCCTCAGGAAACCATGTCTGATTATCAGTGAGTGCGAAAACGGCCCGCGAGAACATCTCAGGTGGCTCGCTTTTCAATACAAAACCGTGTCCCCCGGCGGCATTAACTTTGCGCCAGATATCATTATTGTCATCCCCGCTGACCACCAGGAGTCGTACCTGTGGGTAAAGTTGCTTTACTTCTTTGAGTAATTTCAGGGCCGTTCCGGAAGAGAGCCAAAAATCGATTACCAGCAAACGTGGCGGGCCATGATCCCTAATTTGGCGGTAGCAATCATCCTCATTCGTCACCACACACGCCTGCTTAAAATGGCAATGTGTAATCAGAAAATTGGCGATGCCGCTTGCTACCAATGGATGGTCATCAACGACTAACGCATAATTCTGTCCCAAAGGAGCCTCCTTTTACCTTCGCATATCTTAGAGTACAGATGAATTATTATCTACCCACCCTACTTTAGGAGGGTTTTTTCGATTAGGAAAGAGAAATATATTATTCGCTGATTTGGGTAAAAGAAAACATAAATACAATCAGTGAAATTAACTGGTTGGATATCAAGGATAATTTATGAAAAAACCACTCATCGTTTTAACCGTTACGTTGATGCTAGCCGGTTGTTCCACGTTGAAAACCGATCAGGCTATTCCACTCCTACAGGCGGAGACCGCTAAAATGCTGGGACTGGGCTCATCGGATGAAATAACCGTATCCAACGTTAATGGCGCCCAGCCGGACGCACTGGGAGGACAAAAACTCTCTTATCGCGCCACGACAGAAAAAGGGCGTATTTTCGATTGTTCATCGATGATGATGCCGGGAATTTTAGGATCTGCACCGACGCTGAGCGCGCCAACCTGTACACCAGTTGTCACACATAAATAATTAGCACCGCATTAAAAGGCGTACTGAAATAACGCCTTTTACGTTATCTGACGTATCTGAGTTTTCATATAAAAACGATGTTCCTGACATCATGCTAATGAGTACGGAGATAGCCCGTGAATAACTCTACATCACATTCTTTAGCGGTTAAGACACCGCTTTCCAGACTTTACCTCGCTCTATTTTCCGCGCCGCTGTTACTTTTTTTACCTGCCGATGTCGCGCGTGCAGCCGATGCCTTTTTTGATGGCGAGTCGCGTATTACCGAAACGCTGGGTTACACCGGAGATGTTTATGTTGGACGTAACCAACGCGGAAACCTGCTGATCGATAATGGCAAAATCACCGCCTATAACATCAATATCGGTCGGCTGTTCGACGGCAAAATTTATGAAAGCGTGGTCACGGTCCGTGGGCCAGACGCTGAGCTTAACGCGGTGAACGATCGGTACGTCCTTCGCGGCGACCTGAATCTTGGCCTCGGCACCCTGCGAGTCGAAGAGGGCGCGCTGGCGAGCGCAAAGGAGATCGTTGTCGGCACCACCCGCGGCTACGACAGCCACCTAATCGCCACGGGTGCCGGCTCTCGTGTGACCAGTAATTTTCTCAGTGTAGGCACCGATCTGGGCGCACGCTCCACGCTTGCGATTGAAGACGGCGCGTCGCTCAGCACCGCTTACGATGCGCGCATCGGCAACGGTACCGGGCCGGGTGAAACCGACACGCTGAGCCCGAAAGCCACCGTCACGGGGAGCGGGTCACAGTGGAACGTTGGCCGTACGTTGACGCTATATGGCGACCTGGATGTGCTGAACGGCGGAACGGTTAACGTTGGCGGCGTGCAGGTGGCGGGCGTCTCCGGCGCAGGGAAAACTGCCGAACTGGTTATTGCAGGCAAGGACTCGCGCTTTACCAGCGGCAGCAGCGTGAGCGTGGGCGATTACGGCAATGGCGTGCTGTCTGTGATTGACGGCGGTTCATTTTCCGCTGGCAGCAATGCGCTGATCGTGGGGACATCGGGTTCCGGCTCGAACCGGGGTGCGCTCATCATCGGCAGCCGCGGCAATATGGACACCGGCACGGGTTTAACTGAGCCAACGCTTGGCACGGCGGGCGGCGCAGGTACCCTCGATGCGAAGACGGCAATCAGCCTTCGTGGCGGACTGTTCGGCAGCTATGTCTACTTCAACCATACCGACGGAAATTACCTCTTCAGCAACACGATGAGCGGTGAAGGTGATGTGATCAACACCTCCGGGCAGACGACGCTGAACGGCGATCTTTCGGCACTCAAGGCGAACGTAACCGCGCGGGGCGGTAAAGTCATCCTTGCCAGCAATATTAATACCCAGCCAGAAGACGATATCTTTGACGTCCAGACCCTTAGCGCGGAGAACGGCGGCACGTTGATCCTCAATGCGACGGCGGGTTCAGACGTCAGCAACGGGGTGGGTTACAGCAGCGCCGCGTCAATCAAGTCCGGCGGAACGCTGGGCGGCAACGGGACGCTGGGCCAGACCGAGATCCTGTCCGGCGGACATATCTCGCCCGGCGACGGCAATATCGGTACGTTGACGCTGAAACGCTATCTGAACTTTATCGGCGAATCCTTCTATGACGTCGATATCGCAGGAGATGGCCGCAGCGACCAGCTACTGGTATCGGGCAAAACCACCATCAGCAATCAGGCTAAGGTACAGGTCACCGCGCTGGATCCGCAAACCAGCTATAAAACGGGCCAAAGCTACCGCATTTTGACCTCCGACGGGGGAATCGACGGTGAGTTCGCCGGAGCGATCTCCAAATCCGCATTCCTCGACGTGGCGCTTAAGCAAAGCACCAATGCCGTCGATCTGACCATCGCGCAGAAAGAGACCGGTGGCGAGAATCCTGGAGGAGAAAACCCCGGAGGCGAAAACCCTGGCGGTGAGAATCCTGGCGGTGAAAACCCCGGAGGCGAAAATCCTGGTGGTGAAAACCCGGGCGGTGAGAATCCTGGCGGTGAAAACCCGGGCAGCGGCAAGCCGGGCATTTTCCAGACCGTGGCCCAAAGCAGCAACCAGTGGAATACCGCTGGCGCGCTCTCCACGCTGACGCAAAGCGGCCCGTCGCTGGCGCTGTATAACTCGCTGCTTCTGCTAAGCGCACCGGAAGCGCGCGAGGCGTTCAACCAGCTTTCTGGTGAAGTTTATCCGTCAATGCAGTCCAACCTGATCGCTGGCAGCACGCAGGTGTTTAACGTGTTAAACCAGCGGATGCAGCGCGCGTTTGATAACGACAGCCTGCCGATACCACCGTTAGCCATGTCGCTGGTGCAGCAGCCGGAGCCGCAAAACAATGGCGTCTGGGGCCAGACCTTCAGCTCCTGGAGCCGAAACAGCGGCGACGGTAACGTGGGCAAGCTGGACGGCAACACCACCGGCTTCCTGCTGGGGGCAGATCGCAAACTGGCGGACCATAACGTGCGTGTCGGCGGCTACTTCGGCTACAGCCGGGGTGATTATGACGTCGACAGCCGTCGCTCCTCAACGGATACCGACAACTATCACCTTGGTCTGTATGCGGCGGGTCAACAGGATGCGTTCTCCCTTCGCGGCGCGCTGGGTTACACCTGGCACAAGATCGAAGGCGAGCGCAATGTTGATTTCAGCGGCTTCTCGGATCGGCTGAAGTCAGATTACGACGCGAACTCCCTGCTGGCGTTCACCGAAGCGGGCTACCGTTTCGGCCAGCCAGACAGGAATATTGAGCCGTTCGTCAATTTATCGTACATCCGGCTGCATACCGACAGCTTCAGGGAAGACGGCGGTGCCGCTGCGCTGAGCGTCCGTAACGAAACGATGAACACCTTCTATACGACACTCGGGTTGCGCGGTGTGACCGAGTTGCCGAAGCACGTTAACCTCTACGGTTCGTTGGGCTGGCAGCACGCCTATGGCGATAAGAATACCTCTTCGCGCATGGCGTTTGCGGGCAGCGACGCGTTCATTACTCAGGGACAGGCCGTGGATGAGGATGTGATGGTCGGTGATATCGGCGTGAGCGTACAGCTGTCGCGTGCTGCGACGCTGGATGTGGGTTACCAGGGACAATATGGTGCGGATACCCGCGTCAACTCTGTTAACGCCAATCTGCGCTGGTCGTTCTGAATTATTTCCATTAAAAGAACCCGCCCTCGTGGCGGGTTTCTGCTTTTGGCTTCTGACGAAGCTAGGGATCGTTCCCAACCACGTCCAGCAGTTTGTTTTTAAAGATAAACAAACACGCCTCGTTGAAGTTACCTGCTCCTAACCGCTCCGACAGCACCGTTCGCTTGCGATAGAGGCTTTTAACCGACATATTCAGCTTATCTGCAATCTCTTCCATTGACCTCCCTGCCTTCAGCAACCTGATCATTATCGCTTCGTGTCGACTCAGCCGTAAGTTAAGCAGCCATTTGGTTGTCAGACGCCTGCCTTTCATATCAAGCACCAGATTGAATAACGACGCCATATCCGGAGCCGTAAGCGACGTGTTCATAAACAGCTTCATACTGAGAAGATCCTCCTCTCGAGGACGCATATCCAGCATAACGCAGCAGATCGTTTTTCTCGTTCTGGCCGGATGGCGTATCAGGTAATCATATAAACGGAGCGGCGTACGGCTATCAATCAGTACAGTATATTCATTTGCGTCGGTATCAAATATGTTTCTGTCTATCGAACTGAGGCAAATTATATCCGGGAAAAATAGCCGCATCCCCCTGACAAGGAAACAATCCTGAGTCACTAACACTATTGTAGTCGCCACTAACCATCCCTTTTAGATTAAAGCAAGCCCGCCTCTTAAGAAACAAGAACGCTTTCGTTTATAGCGTTTTACATTAACGGCAAATGTTTTCTGGCTTTGATCATCCCTCAATATGACATTGGTGAGCTAGACTTTTTGTAGACTATCACTCAATGCCTGGCGTTAATTATAAATAAAAAAGAATTTCAGAAAAGTCACTTCTCTGAACATTAAGAATTTTTGTCATGAAACTTCCCAAACATGCACCAGAAAGTACTTTAATTAACTCAGCAGAACTTCATTTCTAATATAAAAAAACAGGAAGCAGCAAAAGAAAAAACATTTAACATCAATCAGTTAAAAAGAACAATCCTGCACTGAATTATCTAAAAAACTTACTTCTTCCAGAATTATCTCAAAACCTCCCAGCCGCTTTTCAACTTATTTATCCCCCAACATATCGGGTGTACATTAAGCCCAATCAGACCACTGAGATGAGGGCTCATAATTACCTTTAAGTAAGTACCCCATAACGTAGCATCATTCAGATTTAATGTTCTCCTTTATGCCCTTTAACACAGAGTTAAAAGGCGGCCGTGTTATGCAATGGATTCACGATAAACAAATGGCAAATAGATATGGAAAGATCGCTTAGCTTCACTACGTTATTCTTTTATCGCACCACAATATTATTGCTCCTGCTTTTACTCTTTCCTGTTCTGGTTCAGGCTGATGAATCCGTTTATGAGCATCAGATACAACAGGCACGTAACGGTAATTACGCTCTGTTTCTTGATTACCTACAGCGCTATGAGCAACAGCATGCTTTAACACCCGGACAGGTTGCGGACTGGTTACAGGTAGCCTCCTGGGCAGGACGCGATGATGAGGTTATCCGGGTCTGGCAGCGTTATGGTATTTATATGCCGCTGCCCGCTCGCGCCATCGCTGCCGTCGCCCGGTCCAGAAGAAACCAAAAAGCCTGGCCATCCGCCTTATCGCTGTGGAAAGAGGCGCTCAGCCTTGCGCCGGATAACGACGATTACCGCATCGGCTATGTTAAGACCCTGGCCGATGCCCGCAGAGATCGCCTCGCGCTTTCGGAAGCCCGGCAGCTGGTTAAGGACGATCCTTCTCCCGCGCACCTTGAGACGCTCTCCTATGTCTGGATGCGCCAGGGAAAAAACGGGGACCGGCTGCTGGCGGACATGCGCGCACTGAACGCCGCTCCCGGGAATAATGCCCTTCTTCGCGAGACGATCGATGCGTTAACGGAAAACCGGGTAAGCACGCCTGCACTCTGGCTGTCGCAAAGCGCGGCGATGTCTCCCGCGGAGCGCCGCCGCCTTGAGCGTAACGCCGCGGCTGAAAGGGTACGCCTGGCGGATGTGCCTGGCAGAACGGAGAAAGAGCGCCTGCGGCTGGCACAAAACGCGTTAGATCGCTATCACGCCCTGCTTTCCCGCTGGCAAAACGAACCGCAGGCGGCTGAAGACGTCGTCCTTGCACGTATCGATCGGCTTGGCGCCCTGTATGCGCAGGGTAATTACCGGCAGGTCATTAGCGAATATGAGGCGCTGACGGCCGCACAGCATCCGGTACCGGACTGGGCCATCGGCTGGGTGATCTCGGCATATTTGCAGGAGAAAAACACCGTCGCCGCCTTCTCGCTTGTGCAACGCTATCCACACTACGCCTCCGATCCGCAGGATGAGGAGCATGCGCTTTTCTACGCCTGGCTGGATACGGGGCAGTATCAGACCGCCCGCCACTACGTTGAGCGCGAGACCCGCAGCGTTCCCTGGACCCGCTACGATTTCGGATCCCCGACCGCTCAGCCGAACGATCGGTGGCTCACCGGACAGTCTCTCAAACTTAACTATTTGCTGGCGACCAACGCCCTGCCGGAGGCCGAAAAGCTGTCGTATCGTCTGGCATCAACGGCGCCGGGAAATCAGGGGTTACAGATTGATTATGCCGCCCTGCTTCAGGCCAGAGGCCTGCCGCGCGCGGCCGAGCAAAAGCTTAAACGAGCAGAGGCGCTTGAACCCGCGAATCTGGAGCTTGAAAAACAGCAGGCTTACGTCGCAATGGACCTTCAGGAGTGGCGCCAGATGGATTTACTGGCTGCTGACGTAATTGCTCGCGCCCCCGCCGATCGCAGCGCCCGTCGCCTGGACAGACTCAGAGCGGTCCACCATATGTCTGAGCTGCGTCTGAACGCGGGTAAAGGATTGCACTCAGATAACCCCGTCAGCGGTAGCCACGACATGAACTGGGACGCCACGCTCTATGGCCCGCCCGTGGCGGATAACTGGCGGCTGTTTGCCGGCGCCCGCTATGCTCAGGGGAATTTCGACGAAGGTAAAGGCATCAGCCGCCACCTGCTGGGCGGCGTTGAGTGGCGCCCCCGTGACCTCACGCTCGAAGCCGAGCTCTCCAGCAACCGCTATCACGGTACAAACAGGCCGGGCGCACGGCTCTCAACAACCTACAGCCTGAGTGATCACTGGCAGGTCAGCGGTAACCTCGAACGCTTGTCACGCGCCACACCCTTACGGGCATTACGCAATGGGATCAGCGCCAACCGGGGTGAAGGGGGGGGGCGCTGGTATCAAAACGAGCGACGTGAATACCAGTTCAACGCCGCCGTCAGCCGCTTCTCAGACCACAACCGCCGTCAGGAATACACCCTCTCTGGGAAAGAGCGTCTCTGGCAGACCCCGACCCTGACGCTGGATCTCGAACCGGGGATCGCCGCCAGTAAAAACAGCCTGCGGAATACGCTCTATTACAACCCGGCACGGGATCTGTCCGTGACGGCTGCCCTGTCCGTTGACCATGAGATGTACCGCCACTACGACACCCTCTGGAGCCAGCAGTTCGTGGCAGGCGGCGGCAGCTACTGGCAGAAAAATCAGTCACCTGGCGCCATTACCCTGATGGGTTACGGGCAACGCATCCAGTGGAACAACGTTGTCGATACTGGCGTGATGCTGAACTGGGATAAGCGCCCTTACGACGGCAAACGCGAGAGCAATCTCTCCGTCACGTTAGATGCGACTTTACGCTTTTAAGGATGAATATGCTGAACACACGTTTTTCTGTAAGCCTGATCGTCATCGGCTGGCTCTGCCTCAGTGCGAGCCTCTGCGCACAGCCGCTCTCCTTTATGGCCCCTGAAGAGAGGCCGCAGCTGGAGGCCAGCAAACCCTGGCCGGAGAATCAGTTTCTGGTCCTGGCCTACCACGACGTCGAAGATGATGCCGCCGATCAGCGCTACCTCTCCGTTCGCACCAGCGCGTTAAACGAGCAGATAAGCTGGCTTTTGCACAACGGCTATCACGCCATCAGCGTGCAGGACATTCTGGATGCGCATGAAGGGAAAAAAGCGCTGCCGCCGAAAGCCTTTTTGCTCAGCTTTGATGACGGCTACAGCAGCTTTTACACCCGGGTCTGGCCCCTGCTTCAGGCCTGGAACGTTCCTGCGCTGTGGGCGCCGGTGGGCAGCTGGGTGGATACGCCGGAAAATCAAAAAGTTAACTTCGGCGGCCTGATGACGCCTCGCGATCGCTTTGCCACCTGGGATATGGTTCGCGAGCTCAGCCAGTCCCCGCTGGTTGAGATTGGCTCGCATACCTGGGCCTCGCATTACGGTATTCCGGCCAACCCGCAGGGAAGCCGTGAACCCGCCATCGCCAGCCGTTTTTATGATAACGCGACGGGGCATTACGAAACCGATGAACACTTCAACCAGCGGATCGCCGCAGACGTACGCAAAGTCACCGATAAAATCACCCAGGTGACGGGAAAAGCGCCGCGTGCCTGGGTGTGGCCCTATGGGGCTGCCAACGGTACGTCGCTCGCTATCGCCCAGAAACAGGGCTATCAGTTGGCCTTTACCCTGGAGGACGGGCTGGGAAACGTGCGCGACCTCGGCAATATCCCGCGCCTGCTGATCGCCGGAAATCCGTCGATAAAAACCTTTGCCAACACAATTAGCCGCGTTCAGGAGTTTGACCCGGTGCGCGTCATGCATGTCGATCTCGATTACGTCTACGATCCCGATCCGGCCCAGCAGACGAAAAACATCAACAAACTCGTCCAGCGGGTCTACGACATGAAAATCAGCCATGTGTTTCTCCAGGCGTTTTCGGATCCGCGGGGCGACGGCAGGATCGATGCGCTCTATTTCCCCAACCGTCGGCTCCCGGTCCGGGCCGATCTCTTTAATTTTGTCGCCTGGCAGCTACAAACCCGCGCGGGAGTGAAAGTCTTCGCGTGGATGCCGGTTCTCTCTTTCGATCTCAGTCCAGCCTTGCCGCGCGTGCAGCGCCGGGATCGTCAAACGGGAGAGTTGACCGTGGCCGCCGAGCCCTATATCAGGCTCTCCCCCTGGAGTCCGCAGGTTCGCCAGCAGGTGACGGAGATCTATGAAGATCTGGCCCGCTATGCCAGCTTCAATGGCATCTTATTTCATGACGACGCGGTGCTGACGGACGTTGACGATGCCGGACAGGACACGACCCGACAGAAGAGTCAGCGACTTATCGGCTTTACCCGCACCCTGAGCCAGGCGGTGAAAAACATCCGTGGCCCGCAGATCAAAACCGCGCGGAACATGTTCGCGTTGCCCATTCTCGAGCCGGAAAGCGAGGCATGGTTTGCGCAAAATCTCGATGATTTTCTGGCGGCCTACGACTGGACGGTGCCGATGGCAATGCCGCTGATGGAGTCCGTCCCGGCAGAAGAGAGCAATGCCTGGCTGACGCGTTTAGTCAAAGCCGTCGCCGCACGCCCCGGCGCGCTGAATAAAACGATTTTTGAGCTACAGGCCAGGGACTGGGCACAGAAACCGCAGCGTGCCGTAGCCGATGAACGTCTGATGGAGTGGATGCGGGTGCTCCAGCTGAACGGCATCAAAAATTACGGTTATTACCCCGACGACTTCCTCAACAACCAACCTGATATTTCACGTATCAGACCTGAATTTTCTTCGTACTGGTATCCTGACAATGACTGATCGCATTATCGCCTTCTCTATTTTGTGTCTGGTATTCGGGTTGCCGTTAGGCGTAGCCGCGCTGTTTACCGGCGAACTGATTCTGGACTTTGTCTTTTTCTGGCCGCTTTTTATGTCCGTGCTCTGGGTAACCGGCGGCCTCTATTTCTGGTTTCAGCTTGAACGGCACTGGTCGTGGGATAACGCAACACCCGCCCCCGCCTTAGCCGGTGAGCCGTTAATCTCGATTCTTATTCCCTGCTTCAATGAGGAACGCAACGCACGGGAGACCATTAGCGCCGCGCTGGGTCAGCGGTACTGGAATGTGGAAGTTATCGCCATCAATGACGGTTCTTCTGATAACACGGCGGAGGTACTGCAACAGCTGGCGCGAGAGCAACCGCGCCTGCGGGTGATTAATCTCGCGGAGAACCAGGGGAAAGCCGTGGCGCTCAAGGCTGGCGCTGCGGCGGCCCGGGGCGATTTGCTGGTCTGCATTGACGGCGACGCCCTGCTCGACCGCGACACCGCGGCGTATCTGGTGGCACCGCTGATTCAGTATCCCCACGTTGGGGCCGTCACCGGGAATCCGCGTATTCGCACGCGCTCAACGCTGATTGGCCGCATTCAGGTGGGCGAGTTTTCTTCCATTATTGGCCTTATCAAGCGAACGCAGCGGATCTATGGCCGGGTCTTTACCGTCTCCGGCGTCATCGCCGCCTTTCGCCGACAGGCGCTGGCGGATGTCGGGTACTGGAGCCCGGACATGATCACAGAGGATATCGACATAAGCTGGAAGCTTCAGCTTCGCCACTGGGATATCTTTTTCGAGCCGCGGGCACTGTGCTGGATCCTGATGCCGGAGACGCTAAAGGGGCTGTGGAAACAGCGTCTGCGCTGGGCGCAGGGGGGGGCAGAGGTGTTTCTGGTTAACCTGCGCAAGATGGCCCGCTGGGAGCATCATCGCATGTGGCCCCTGTTTCTTGAGTACGCGCTATCAACGCTGTGGGCGTTTGCCTATGGGGCAACCGTGGTGTTGTTCATTCTCAGCCATATTATCCCTCTTCCCGCGAACCTGGCCGTTGCGAGCCTGTTTCCCCCGGCGTTTACCGGGCTGCTGCTGGGTGTGATGTGCCTGCTGCAATTCCTCGTCAGTTTGTATATCGAGCGGCGCTACGAGCGGAAAGTGGCAGGCTCGCTGTTCTGGGTAATCTGGTTCCCGATGGTGTACTGGATGATTGGCCTGTTTACCACCCTTGTGGCATTTCCGAAAGTCATGCTTAAACGTAAACGCGCCCGCGCGCGCTGGATCAGTCCGGACCGGGGTAAAGGGAGCATTCAATGAACGAGAATACGTTAATTTTGACTGAACATCGGCTGGCACCGCGTCTTTTCGATGCCGCATTAACGCTGATAGCCTGGGGAGGATTCCTGTTTTTCCTGTACGCCAGGCTGTGGATGCAGTTAACCGAGGAGGGCGATCACCGCTGGAGCGTGATTATCGCCTCTTTTAATACGGTGCTGGTCTATCTGCTGATTGCGGCGTTCAACGGCTGGCTGCTGATCCTGTGGTATCAGTACAATCGCCGCCGCGCGCATGTGAGGCGGCGTCATCCGGAAATGTTGCGCCATGACGAGCTTGCCCAAAGTTTTAACGTCACGCCGCAAATTATGTCCGAGATGAGCCAGTACAACCTGCTGACGGTTTACCATGACCAGATTGGCCGGATCATTGATTTGAAGATCAGCGAGCAGCAGGAAGAGGAAGAGCAGTAATGAAACGCCCCCGCAACATGCCCTGCGGGGGCGTTTTTATAACAGGGAGACGTTATTTATCTTTCACCACAATCAGCGGTTCAATATCGCTCTCTTTCTTCACCACCAGCGAGTCATCCCCGCGCAGACAGGTTCCGCCATAGTTCCCGCCCACGGTAAAGGTGCAGACCTGAATGTATCTGCCGTCAACTTTCGGCAGGCACCATAGCTGCTGGTAGATGTTTTTACGGTCGACAAACTTGCCGCTGGACTGGTCCAGCAGTTCGTCCTGGGCGCCGATCAGATCGATATTGCTCCCGCAGCGTCCGGCGATCGGTTTAACGGCATAACCGGTCCGTTTGAGCAGATCGTTGACCTCAAAATCGGTATCCAGCAGGTAACGGTGGTTCGGGAACAGTTGCCACAGCACCGGCAGGATCGCCTTGTTACCAGGGATCACCGTCCACAGCGGTTCAAAGACCAGCACTTCCGGGCGCAGCAGGACGTCAATCAGGCGCACTTCACCTTGCGGGTGACCGGTGCGGATAGGCACGGCGGCGTACTCGGTTTCGCTCACCTCGCGGATCTGCTCAATCGCCGTTTCCCACGCCCAGGTTTTCCATACGCAGTTGACGTGACGGCCTTCATCATCAATCAGTTGCCCGGCGGTATCCCAGCTCAGCGCCCCCAGTCCATGCAGGATTTTGGTTTCAAACCCGGCCTGGATCAGCGAGCGCTGAATAAAGAGCGCGTGGTAATCCTCTTCGATATCGTTGTCCTGCATGATATGGACGAACGGCCGCGCGTGGCTGTGCTTCCATGCGCCGGTCAGCTCCTCCAGCAAGCCTTCCGCCGGATTGTGGCCGGTGCCGCGATAGCCGTTTTTCACCCACTCTTCAAGAATGAGCCCGCCCTCGGTATGGCAGGAGGCGGAATCCGCGTTGTACTCGTAAACCTTGATGCCGCGCTCATCCATGCAGAAATCCATACGACCGGTGATCATATGATGACGACGCCACTGCCATGAAAGACGCAGACGCGGCCAGAGAATTTTCGGGATGTCGAAAAGCGCGAGTAAGCTGTCGTCTTTCAGCACCTTGTCGGTGGCATGAAGGTACATCAGGTGCAGTTCGTTGGTGGCTTTGATCAGCTCCTGCTCGGCGCTTTCGGTAATGGTGAAGTACTGGCAGGGATCGTTGTTGATAACGTGGCCATTGGCGCGAACGTACGCCTGTTGCAGGGCGTCGTTTTCATTGAGCCATTTTCCGTCGAACTGACGGTTGTTCTTCAATCGCGCGCCGCTGATTTTCAGCAGTTCACCGTTGATCTCCGGCTGAGGAATACTGTGTTCCGTCTCCTCCGTCTGGATCATCCAGCCGAGGATCTCGGTATCGTTGAACGTGTCATGAAGCGTATAGCAACCGTCCTCCACGCTCAGACGCAGCTCGCGCGTCCACTGCTGCCCCATCGGCAGCGGGGAGTGAATAACGTTCTGCTCGGCAATGCGCACTCTGTCATCCAGCAGCTGGGTAATGACGGCGACGTGGCCGGTTTCATGAAACTCACCGCCCTTTTGCCAGATGAGCAGCGCACCGGCCTGCGGCGCGCGTTTTGAGCCATTAGCAAAGGCCTGTAGCGGCAAAATATTGTCGTTTACCACCTGGCGCAAAAAACGCAGGGAGAAGATCTCCCACGCCATCCCGACGTCGGTAAAAACAAACCCGTGATTGAGAAACAGGAAACGGCGCGCAAACTCAACGCACTGCCATTTATGGCCCATGTATTCGTTGCCGATATAGCTGCGGAATTCCGCGTCTTCCGGGTAGTGACGCGGATCGAGACTGCCGTAATTTGAAGAGTAAATCGCCACGCCACCCGGCGCATAACCTAATAACGTCCCGAAGGGTGCGTCACTGCTTAACGTTCCTTTACGCATGTGTCCAACCTAAAACAGGCAGGCGGCAATTTTTTTGTTGGGTTGTCGTCGTCTGCACGTTGTAATTAACTGACAGAGGTGGCGTTATCATACACCCGCCCTGCCCATTACGCTCGCATCGTTAAACGGTTCCTGCATCTCCTGCTACACTGCCTCAACACAACACCAAAAAGGCAGGCCAACATGTCAGATAACACCTATCAGCCACCGAAAGTGTGGGAATGGAAACAGAATAACGGCGGCGCGTTCGCCAATATCAACCGTCCCGTCTCGGGCGCGACGCACGAGAAAGAGCTACCTGTGGGCGCGCACCCGCTCCAGCTGTACTCTCTCGGTACGCCGAATGGACAGAAAGTTACCATCATGCTGGAAGAGCTGCTGGCGCTGGGCGTGACGGGCGCGGAATACGACGCATGGTTAATCCGCATTGGTGAGGGCGATCAGTTCTCCAGCGGTTTTGTCGACGTGAACCCGAACTCGAAGATCCCGGCCCTGCGTGACCACTCGACCACCCCGCCGACGCGCGTCTTTGAATCCGGCAATATCCTGCTCTACCTGGCCGAGAAATTTGGTCACTTCCTGCCAAAAGATCCGGCAGGACGAACGGAAACCCTGAACTGGCTGTTCTGGTTACAGGGCGCGGCCCCGTTCCTCGGCGGCGGTTTTGGCCACTTCTATAACTACGCACCGGTGAAGATTGAGTACGCTATCGATCGCTTCACCATGGAAGCTAAACGCCTGTTCGACGTGCTGGACAAACAGCTGGCGCGCGGTCGTTACGTAGCGGGTGAGGAATATACCATTGCGGATATGGCAGTCTGGCCATGGTTTGGCTGCGTGGCGCTGGGCAGCGTGTATAACGCCGCCGAGTTCCTGGATGCCGGGAAGTACACCAACGTGCAGCGCTGGGCAAAAGATGTGGCGAATCGTCCGGCCGTTAAACGCGGGCGCATTGTTAACCGTACCAACGGCGAGCTGAACGAGCAGTTACATGAGCGTCATTCAGCAAGCGACTTCGATACCCAGACGGAAGATAAACGTCAGGGTTGATCCATGACCGGGCGGTTCGCCGCCCTTCTTCCGCGATGAGAAAAATGCGTCAGCACGCGTGCGCAAGGAGCCTCGTATGTCAGACCAGACGCTAAAAGCGACCCGACAGCAGAGTCTTATCACCTTGCTGAGTAAAAGCGACTGGCTGACTACCGATGTGCTGGCTGAAAAGCTCTCCGTCAGCAAAGAGACCATCCGCCGGGATCTGAAGTCGTTGCAGCAGCAGGGGAAGCTGCTGCGCCAGCACGGGCGCGCGCGTCTGATTCATCCGGACAGCCGCGACAGCGGTGAACCCTTTGGCGCACGCCTGAAAAGCCATTATGCCGACAAAGCCGATATTGCCCGCCACGCGCTGGGCTGGATCAGCGAAGGGATGACCATCGCCCTCGACGCCAGCTCAACCTGCTTTCATCTGGCGCGCCAGTTGCCGGACATCGACCTCACCGTATTTACCAACAGTCTGCCTATCTGCCACGAGATGGCAAAGCGCGAGCGGATCACGCTTATCTGCTCCGGCGGAACGCTTGAGCGTAAGTATCGCTGCTATGTTAACCCGGCGCTGGTGACGCAGCTAAAAGGGCTGGAGATCGATCTGTTCATCTTCTCGTGTGAAGGGGTCGATGAGCATGGCGTCCTTTGGGATCCGTCCGAGCACAACGCGGGCTTTAAGGCGCTGCTGTTAAACCGCGCCAGCCAGTCGCTGCTGCTGATCGACAAAAGTAAATTTATGCGGGCAAGTGAAGTGAAAATTGGTCAGCTGTCGCAGGTGACACAGATTATTCAGAGCGATAAACGTCAGGCCGCCAGAGACGGCCTGACACGAGAGGTTACGCGGTGAGACGGAATTTCTGCACTGAGCGCTGGAGTTCTTCGGTCTGCCGTTCAAGTGCGGCGGCGGCGGCGGAAACCTGCTCCACCAGCGAGGCGTTCTGCTGGGTCACGCCGTCCATCTGCGTGATGGCAACGCCGACCTGAGAAATACCTTTGCTCTGCTCCTCTGACGCGGTGGCGATCTGCTTCATAATGACGGTCACTTCCGTCACGTCGCGCAGGATCGCTTCCATCGTGGTGCCGGTATCGTTCACCAGCTGCGCCCCATGCTCCACGCGGGCAACGGAATCTGCAATCAGCCCTTCGATCTCTTTTGCCGCATTCGCGCTGCGGCTGGCCAGATTACGCACCTCACCCGCCACGACCGCAAAGCCCCGCCCCTGCTCCCCGGCCCGGGCCGCTTCCACCGCGGCGTTCAGCGCCAGAATGTTGGTCTGGAAGGCGATGCTGTTGATGACGGTAGTGATTTCAGCGATTTTTTTCGAGCTGTCCGAAATGCCGCTCATGGTTGTGACCACATCTTCCACCAGCGAGCCGCCGCGGCTGGCCGTACTGGAGGCGACATCCGCAAGCTGGCTGGCCTGGCGCGCGCTTTCGGCGTTCAGCTTCACCGTTGCGGTTAGCTGCTCCATGCTGGCCGCGGTCTCTTCCAGCGCGGCGGCCTGCTCTTCGGTACGCGAAGAGAGATCGTTATTCCCGCTGGAGATCTCCGTTGCCCCGCGCCAGATATTCTCGCTGCCGGAACGAATCGTGCTGACCGCTTCCCGCAGGCTGTCCTGCATGGCGCTCAGCAGCGGCACCAGTTGCCCCACGCAGTTGCGGCCAAAGGATTCAATCGGCTGGCTGAGATCGCCCTGCGCAATCTGGCGGAACTGCTGACGGATACGATCCAGCGGTTTTACCAGTATCGCCACCAGGTAGCGGTCGGTGAACAGTAGGATCAACAGACCCACGATCGTGGCGGTGATAATCACCGTCCGGGTCATGCTGGTGAGGCCGTCGACCACCACGCGCGTGCTGTCGAGCGCCTTCGCCGCGGTGTTGTTAAAGTTCTCAGCCGCTGCCCCGAATGCACGGCTTAGCGGCGGCGTGACGTTGTTGGCATGCTGACGATAGCCTTCGAGCGTCGCCTGCTTCGCCTGCGCCATCTGCGGCGTCACGCCCCGATCGAGCAGCGCCTGCCAGGTGGAAATCACCTGCGCAGACACCTTTTCATCCATCGGGCCCGGAGAGATAGCTTTCATCTCTGCCAGCTTTTTACTCATGTTATCCAGCGCCTGCTGAGCAGGAGCCAGGTCCGGCGTGCCGCCCGCCGCTTTAACTTCCATCGCCCGGCTCAGGCGGGTGACGAAACGGAAATACTGATCGTTGCCCTGGCTCAGCACCGTCATTTGCCGGACCAGCTGGCGGTCAACATCATTACCATCAGAAACACGAGACAGAGACCAGGTGCTGTAAAGCCCCACGCCTGCCCACATGACACAAAAGATCCCCAGTATCGTCAGCATGACGAAACGGATGGTGAAATTACGAAGCATCTTCATTGAGTATTCCTTGCCGTGAGGGTGAATTCGCCCAGAGGCGAGTACTACCCTCTTTATCGGCAGATACCGCAGAAAATATACTTTTTTGTTATCGAGTCGGCATAGAATGAAAACGTTGTTTCGAAAATTCACCGACAAGAAAGGAGACATCATGTCCTGGCACCCTTACACCGGCCGATACGAAAACATGCAGTACCGATACTGCGGCAAAAGCGGCCTGCGCTTACCGGCACTGTCGCTGGGCCAGTGGCACAGCTTCGGTCACGTTCAGCCGCTCGATTCCCAGCGCGCGCTGCTGCGTAAGGCCTTCGATCTCGGTATTACCCACTTTGACCTTGCCAACAACTACGGCCCCCCACCAGGCAGCGCTGAAGAGAATTTTGGCCGTCTGCTGCGGGAGGATTTTGCCGGGTATCGTGACGAGCTGATCATCTCCACCAAAGCGGGCTACGACATGTGGCCAGGGCCTTATGGTTCGGGCGGTTCACGTAAATACCTGCTCGCCAGCCTCGACCAGAGCCTGAAACGCATGGGTGTGGAGTATGTGGATATTTTCTATTCTCACCGCGTAGACGAAAACACGCCGATGGAAGAGACCGCCTCCGCGCTGGCGCACGCGGTGCAGAGCGGAAAAGCGCTGTACGTCGGCATTTCGTCCTACTCCACGGAACGCACGGCGGTAATGGCCGAATTGCTGCGCGAGTGGAAGATCCCGCTTTTGATCCACCAGCCGTCTTACAACCTGCTTAACCGCTGGGTCGACAAGACCGGCCTGCTGGACGCGCTGGAGAAAAACGGAACGGGCTGTATCGCCTTTACCCCGCTGGCACAGGGCCTGCTCACCGGAAAATACCTGAACGGTATTCCGGACGGTTCACGTATGCAACGCGAAGGGAAAAAAGTGCGCGGCCTGACGGAGAAAATGCTGACGGAAGCCAACCTGAGCAGCCTTCGTTTGCTGAACGAGATGGCGCACGCGCGCGGGCAGACGATGGCGCAGATGGCGCTAAGCTGGCTGTTGAAAGATGAGCGTGTAACGTCGGTGCTGATTGGCGCGAGCCGCCCGGAGCAGCTGGAAGAGAACGTTCAGGCGCTGAATAACCTGCGCTTTAGCGAAGATGAACTGACGCGGATTGACCAGCACGTTGCGGATGGTGAGCTGAATTTGTGGCAGGCGTCGTCGGATAAATAAATAGTGCGGCCTGCTGCCCTCACCCCGGCCCTCTCCCACAGGGAGAGGGAGATTGATATTCCCTCTCCCTGTGGGAGAGGGTTAGGGTGAGGGGCATGGTGAATTTATTTCTTACTGATCTTATCCAGATACCCCATCACAAACGCCGACAGCACAAACGTCAGGTGGATAATCACATACCACATCAGCTTATTATCCGGGACGTTTTTCGCGTCCATAAAGACGCGTAACAGGTGTATAGACGAAATCGCCACAATCGACGCCGCGACTTTATTCTTCAGCGATGAGGCATCCATTTTCCCCAGCCAGTTGAGCTTTTCTTTGTGCTCGGCGATATCAAGCTGAGAGACGAAATTCTCATAACCGGAGAACATCACCATCACCAGTAACCCCCCCACCAGCGTCATATCCACCAGCGACAGCAGAACCAGAATCAAATCGGCTTCTGCCACGGAGAAAATGTTTGGCAGGACATGAAATATCTCCTGGAAGAACTTGATCGTCAGGGCGACCAGCGCCAGGGAGAGACCAAAATAGACGGGTGCGAGCAGCCAGCGAGAGGCATACATTGCGTTTTCAAAGAAGCGTTCCATAAAATCCTGTCTGCAAACGAAACCAGCGCTCAGTATATCTCAACTATACCTCGTTGGGATCCACATCCGGACGCGCATACTCCGGCCAGACCAGCGCGACCAGTTCCGGGTAGGCTTCCAGGCTAAACTCGCGAAAACACTGGCGCAGATTTAATACGTCTAAATCGGAGTACGACACCTTCTCGCCATTCAGACAGCGCTTTTTGATATTGTCGTAATATTTATAAACCGCCGAATTAAGGTCGCTACAACGGCGCTGCGCGTCGAACAGGCCGGGCGTATCATTAATTTCAGCCATTTTCATTCGCTTAATTGTCGCATGGAGAAAATCGATATATTCGTGATTTACCCGCCAGTACCAGACCGGCGTCACGGCGTTCATCAATACGGAGAAATGATCTTCCCCCTCCTCTTTCGACATCAATTCAGGCTGCGGCGGTTCACTGACGTCTTTTGACGCTTTCGTTTTATTTAACTCTTGCATCAATAAAAGCACGCCAGCGGTCAGTAATAGTAACGTTATGACCGTAAAGAAAATGCTGTTCATGGGTAGGCTCCATTTTTTTTGATTTTAAAATTGCCTCATGTTATTGTCAACGAATCTCACCCTTTTTCCACCCCCACCTTTTTTGAAATTAAAGGAAATTAAAATGCTGCCCGACAATCTTGTCCCGGCAAAGTACCACATTACGCCTGTGGAACAGCCTTCGACGGAAGCAGATAAAGAGGCGAATTTCACTCAAGGAAAAAGAAAACTCTCCGACTATGAAGCCGACATATTAATTGGTGTTTCACGCACCGGCAAATCCCGTAATATGGTGCTGGAAGAGCACGATCGCCATTTAAAAGAGCGTTTATTTCGCGCCATCAAGATTGAAGCCTTAGTTCATCTGCTGAATGATTTACAGGCCGAAGGGGAAATAGACGCCCAGAGGCTCAGTCAAATAATGACCGAGAAAACGCAGCAAATAAATGAGGCCGGCAATGAAATTTGGCTTAATTTAATTACGCGTGAAAAAAACAATCCCATTTTTTATAACCTGGGGGAAGATTAACGTGAATGATGACAGCGGTAATAACGTTTATTTGACTTTAGATGATAAGAAAAGCGATGAATTTATCTTAAAGCAGAATCTCGACGCCCTGAAAAAGATAAAAAATGACGAGATGACGCGAATTACGCAGGATTTGGTTTCGATTCCGGCCACGCTGGTGCGCCTGAAATGGCAGAATCGTCGGGAGATTTACGCCTTGCAGGCCAAGGAGGAGATTTACGGCGCGGTGATGAACGCCATTATTGAACAGCGCCCTGAGCTTAAAGAGAAGATCCTCGGGCGACTGGAGGCGAACTATCAGTACCTGCTGGCACGCGAGACAGCCACCCTGCGCCTGACCCGTAAACTCTCGGAAGGTCATTACCGAACTTCAAACGTGACCTGTGTAGCGCTTGATGAAGAGGCGCCGACGGCGCCTTCAGTGTGAGTCAACAATGATTGTTGCGGAATGCAGGCCGGGTAAGGCGACGCCGCCACCCGGCAGGGAAGGCTGCAAAAGCCTTCGTTTTACTTCGCGGCCGCTTTCTCTTCGCCGACCAGACCAATCTTCAGGTATCCCGCCTGATGCAGCGTGTCCATTACCTTCATCATGGTTTCATAATCGACGGTTTTATCCGCGCGGAAGAAGACGGTGGTGTCTTTCTTGCCGCCGGTCAGCTGGTCCAGCGCCGGAATAACCGAGGCATCCGTCACCGGGTCGTTGCCCAGGAACATGGACTTATCGGCCTTCACGGACAGGTAGATAGGCTTTTCCGGACGCGGCTGCGGCTGGCTGGAGGACGCAGGCAGATTCACCTTCACGTCCACCGTCGCCAGCGGTGCGGCAACCATAAAGATAATCAGCAGAACCAGCATGACGTCGATAAACGGCGTCACGTTGATCTCATGCATTTCACCATTATCGTCCAGATTTTCATTAAGACGCATTGCCATACAATCAACCTACGCGCAGTTTGGACGCCGCATGTACCGGTTTAACGGCGCTGGCGTTCAGGTCCAGATCGCGGCTTTGCAGCAGCAGAACCTGCGCGGCAACGTCACCCAGTGTGGCTTTGTAACTGCCAATCATGCGCGCGAAGATGTTATAGATAACAACCGCCGGGATAGCGGCAACCAGACCGATAGCCGTGGCCAGCAGCGCTTCTGCGATACCCGGCGCGACGACCGCAAGGTTAGTGGTCTGCGTCTGGGCGATACCGATAAAGCTGTTCATGATGCCCCAGACGGTACCGAACAGGCCGACGAACGGGGAGATGGCGCCGATAGTCGCCAGGTAGCCGTTACCGCGGCCCATATGACGACCCACGGCCGCAACGCGACGCTCCAGACGGAAGCCGGTACGCTCTTTAATGCCTTCGTTATCTTCACTGCCTGCGGAGAGTTCCAGCTCGTTCTGCGCTTCGTTCACTAACAGGGTAGTCAGGCTTTTCGCATGGAAGGATGAGGTGATATCAGAAGCCTGATCCAGAGAGCGGGCTTCCGCCAGCTGCTTCTGCTCACGCTTGAGGCGGCGTTTTTGTGAAAGAAGTTCGGCGCTCTTGCTGAAGAAGATAGCCCAGGTGATCACGGACGCCAGAATCAGGCCGATCATCACAATCTTAACTACGATGTCAGCATGTTGATACATGCCCCAAACGGAGAGATCCGTCTGCATCAAATTATTACCCACTCTGTATCTCCAGGACGCAAATCACAAAATCTGAACGTAATAATATCAAAACGTCGTCGAATTGATAGTAGTTCTCATTAGTATTTACATAGTGCCGTAATTTTCGCTCACTTTCCTTGCGCTTACGCAGTAAAAATTTCTTATGCGAATTTTTGATAATATTTTCTGCTTATTCGATAAGCATCCGGATGCACATTCTGACAATCGTGGTAGTCTGGACGTCCAGACGTATAAAAAAAGGGTTAGCGAACATGACTAAAAAGCAGCTTGAGACCACGCTGGTGCAGGCAGGACGCAGTAAGAAATACACGCAGGGCTCGGTCAACAGCGTGATCCAGCGCGCCTCCTCGCTGGTGTTTGATACCGTTGAAGATAAAAAAATCGCTACGCGTAATCGCGCGAAGGGCGGGCTGTTTTACGGTCGTCGTGGCACGTTAACCCATTTCTCGTTGCAGGAAGCCATGTGCGAACTGGAGGGCGGCGCGGGCTGCGCGCTGTTCCCGTGCGGCGCGGCGGCGGTCGCCAATACTATTCTGGCGTTTGTGGAACAGGGTGACCACGTCCTGATGACCAATACCGCCTACGAGCCAAGCCAGGACTTCTGCACCAAAATACTCAGCAAGCTCGGCGTCACCACCAGCTGGTTCGATCCGCTGATTGGAGCCGGTATTGCCGGGCTTATTCAGCCCAACACGCGCGTTGTGTTCCTGGAATCTCCCGGCTCCATCACCATGGAAGTGCATGACGTCCCGGCCATCGTGAAGGCGGTGCGCAGCATAGCGCCGGAAGCGATCATCATGCTCGACAACACCTGGGCGGCAGGTGTGCTGTTTAAAGCCCTGGAATTTGACATCGATATCTCCATTCAGGCGGCGACCAAATACCTGATTGGCCATTCCGACGGCATGATCGGTACGGCGGTGTCTAACGCCCGCTGCTGGGATCAATTGCGTGAAAACGCCTACCTGATGGGCCAGATGGTGGATGCCGATACCGCCTACATGACCAGCCGGGGCATCCGTACGCTCGGCGTACGTTTGCGTCAGCATCACGAAAGCAGCCTGCAAATTGCACAGTGGCTGGCGCTGCATCCGCAGGTGGAGCGCGTTAACCATCCGGCGCTGCCGGGCAGCAAGGGCCACGAATACTGGCAACGTGACTTTACGGGCAGCAGCGGGTTGTTCTCATTTGTTCTTAAAAAGCGCCTGAATGACGCCGAACTGGCAAGCTATCTGGATAACTTTACCCTCTTCAGCATGGCCTATTCATGGGGTGGGTTTGAATCGCTGATCCTGCCCAACCAGCCGGAGCAGATTGCGGCCCTGCGCCCAGGCGGCGAGGTGGACTTCGAGGGGACCTTAATCCGCCTGCATATCGGGCTGGAAAATGTGGACGATTTAATTGCGGATTTATCGGCAGGATTTGAGCGCATCGTGTAAAGTGCTGGCTGAAATGTACTCCCCGGACGCTATTCTGAACACCGCAAGCAGAAAAGTCTGTATGAGATGCGCCTGCGATCAACCCCGACAGGCAAAATTGGGAGTACAATAGCGTTATATCTGCTGTTCCACAGGAAAGTCCATGGCTGTTATTCAAAATATCATCACGGCGCTCTGGCAACACGATTTTGCCGCGCTGGCGGACCCGCATGTCGTCGGGATTGTCTATTTCGTGATGTTCGCGACGCTGTTTCTGGAAAATGGATTACTGCCAGCCTCATTTTTACCCGGTGACAGCCTGCTCCTGCTCGCAGGGGCGTTAATCGGCAAGGGCGTGATGGACTTCGCACCGACAATGGTGATCCTCACCTCTGCGGCCAGTCTCGGCTGTTGGCTGAGCTACCTGCAAGGGCGCTGGCTTGGAAACACTCGCGTGGTGAAAGGCTGGCTGGCGCAGCTGCCGCATAAATATCACCAGCGCGCGACCTGCATGTTTGACCGTCACGGCCTGCTGGCGTTACTTGCCGGGCGTTTTCTGGCGTTTGTTCGTACCCTGTTGCCTACCATGGCGGGTATTTCAGGCCTCTCTAACCGCCGCTTCCAGTTCTTCAACTGGCTGAGCGCCCTGCTCTGGGTAGGCGTGGTCACCACGCTCGGCTACGCGCTGAATATGATCCCCTTTGTTAAGCGCCATGAAGACCAGGTGATGACCTTCCTGATGATCCTGCCGATTTTCCTGCTGGTTGCAGGGCTGGTGGGTACCATTGCGGTGGTGATTAAGAAAAAGTATTGCAGCGCATAAATAAAAGCCGGGTGGCGCTACCGCTTACCCGGCCTCCGTTTCCCCTCAGGCTCCCTGCATGGTTCTTATACGTGACGCATCTTCCCCCGGCGTGACGCCGAAGTAGCGCTTAAACTCCCGACTAAACTGCGACGCGCTTTCATACCCGACCCGCATCGCCGCGGCGCTGGCCTTCATGCCATCGTGGATCATCAGCATCCGCGCCTTATGCAGACGGTAGGTTTTGAGGTACTGCAACGGTGACGTGCTGGTGACAGATTTAAAGTTATGGTGAAACGCCGAGACGCTCATATTGGCTTCCGCCGCCAGCTGGTCAACGCTGAGGTTTTCCGTGTACTGGCTCTCGATGCGCTTCAGCACGCGGCTAATCAGGCTGAAGTGCGTTTGCCGGCTTACCAGCGCCAGCAGCGCCCCGCCGCCCGGTCCCAGCAGCACATGGTAAAGAATTTCGCGGATAATCTGTTTTCCGAGAATACGCGCATCCAGCGGCCTTTCCATCACGTCTAACAGGCGTTCAATCGCGCAGAGAATTTCCTCCGACAGGGTCGCGGAGTTGATACCGCTTGCCGCCATTGACGGCCGGAAAAGTTCGTCCTCCCCAATCTCCATCAGCAGCTCCTGCAACTGGAGGATGTCGACGTTGACGCGGATCCCGGCCAGCGGTACCTCCTCTGTCGCGAAAGTTTCACATTCGAAGGGTAAAGGTACTGTCAGAAGCAGATATTCATTGGTGTCGTAACGGAACACGCGCTCATTGATATAGCCAATCTTATGGCCAGAAAAGAGAAACACGATGCCGGGCTGATACATCACCGGGGTGCGCGTCCCGGGCTGGGTACCGTACAGCAATCGGATATCCGGCAGCAGCTCAGCCGAATCATTTCCGTTATCTATCATTCTTTTAATCTGCGACGTTAGCTGGCGGCAGATGGCATCACGGTTCATTTTCAGTTACTCCGGGTACGGTTTCCGACGCTGACAGTGTGCGCATTTTCTTACCGTTTCTCCAGCGCGCTGTAGAAATGGGCAAGACATCGGCAGGAATGTGCATTGAGAGGATAGCGCCTGCCCGCCACAATGAGCAGCATCAGGTTGCCTTCTGCGCCACCACGATTTTTTACCCACTACAGGGAACAAGCCATGAACAACTTTAATCTTCATACCCCAACCCGCATTCTGTTTGGTAAAGACGCCATCGCCGACCTGCGCGCGCAAATCCCCGCTGACGCCCGCGTCCTGATTACCTACGGCGGCGGCAGCGTGAAAAAAACCGGCGTACTGGATCAGGTGTACAGCGCTCTGGAAGGTCTGGACGTGCGCGAGTTCGGCGGTATCGAGCCTAACCCGTCTTATGAAACGCTGATGAACGCGGTAAAAATCGCCCGTGAGGAGCAAATCACCTTCCTGCTGGCGGTGGGCGGCGGCTCCGTGCTGGACGGCACCAAATTCATCGCGGCGGCGGCCCATTACGCTGACGGCATCGACCCGTGGCATATTCTGGAAACGGGCGGCAGCGACATCAGCAGTGCGATCCCGATGGGCTCCGTGCTGACGCTGCCGGCCACCGGATCAGAGTCCAACAAAGGCGCGGTCATCTCCCGTAAAACCACCGGTGACAAGCAGGCCTTTATGAACGAACACGTTCAGCCCGTGTTCGCGATCCTCGATCCGGTTTACACCTATACCCTGCCTGCACGTCAGGTGGCGAACGGCGTGGTCGACGCCTTTGTTCACACCGTTGAGCAGTACGTTACTTACCCGGTAAACGCCAAAATTCAGGATCGTTTCGCGGAAGGCATTCTGCTGACGCTGATTGAAGAAGGTCCAAAAGCGCTGAAAGAGCCTGAAAATTACGACGTGCGTGCCAACGTGATGTGGGCTGCCACCCAGGCGCTGAACGGCCTGATCGGCGCAGGCGTGCCGCAGGACTGGGCTACCCATATGCTCGGCCACGAGCTGACGGCGATGCACGGCCTGGATCACGCCCAGACGCTGGCGGTGGTTCTGCCTGCGCTGTGGAACGAAAAACGTGACGCTAAACGCGCCAAACTGCTCCAGTATGCCGAACGCGTGTGGAACATCACCGACGGTTCCGACGATGCGCGTATCGATGCCGCGATTGAAGCCACCCGTCACTTCTTTGAAAGCCTGGGCGTGCCAACGCGTCTCTCTGGCTATGGCCTGGACGGCAGTTCCATCCCTGCCCTGCTGGCGAAACTGGAAGCACACGGTATGACGCAGATCGGCGAGCATGGCGACATCACCCTGGACGTCAGCCGTCGTATTTACGAAGCGGCACGCTAAGCGTTTTTAGGATCCTGACTTTCGTTTTTTGACATTTCGTCCAGACTTAATGCACATCACATCGTCGGAGGTTCCCTCCGGCGATGAGCACCTGAAGGAGGAAAAATGGCAAACCAAACCGTAATCAAGCTACAGGACGGCAACGTGATGCCCCAGCTGGGGCTAGGTGTATGGAAAGCCGGTAACGACGAGGTCGTCTCCGCCATTCATAAAGCCCTGGAAGTCGGCTATCGGTCCATCGATACCGCCGCCGCCTATAAAAACGAGGACGGCGTGGGGAAAGCGCTTGCCAGCGCCGGCGTTCCCCGGGATGAGCTTTTCATCACCACCAAGCTGTGGAACGAGGATCAAAAGCGTCCCCGCGAAGCGTTGCAGGAGAGTCTGGAGAAACTCCAGCTCGATTTCGTCGATCTTTATCTCATGCACTGGCCGGTACCGGCTATCGACCATTACGTTGATGCCTGGAAGGGAATGATTGAACTGCAAAAAGAGGGGCTGATAAAAAGCATCGGCGTCTGTAATTTCCAGGTTCATCATCTGCAACGCCTGATTGATGAAACGGGCGTCGCGCCGGTAATTAACCAGATTGAGCTGCACCCGCTGATGCAGCAGCGCCAGCTTCATTCATGGAACGCCACGCACAAGATCCAGACCGAATCCTGGAGCCCGCTGGCTCAGGGCGGCGAAGGGGTGTTTGACCAGAAAATCATCCGTGAACTGGCGGATAAGTACGGTAAAACCCCGGCGCAGATCGTCATTCGCTGGCATCTGGATAGCGGTCTGGTGGTGATCCCGAAATCGGTCACGCCATCGCGTATCGCCGAGAACTTCGACGTCTGGGATTTCCGCCTGGATAAAGACGAGCTGGGTGAAATTGCGAAGCTGGATCAGGGCAAACGGCTTGGGCCGGACCCGGATCAGTTTGGCGGGTGATCCCCTCACCCTGCCCTCTCCCCGGAGGGGAGAGGGTTAGACCTGTAGGCCCGGTAAGCGCAGCGCCACCGGGCATTGTTACAGGTTTAACCGGTCTTACGTTTTACGTTCTTCTTCGTTCCCGCAACACCGTTCGAACGCTGATGCGCAATAGGCGTGTGCTTGGTCAGCGCCGGGCGCGTGTTGCGGTTCTGGCGGCGCGCTTCGCGCATCTCTTCCAGCGTTGGCGCTGGCACCAGGCAATCACGACGCGAGCCGATCAGGTGCTTTTTCCCCATCTCTTCCAGCGCCTGACGGATCAGCGGCCAGTTTTTCGGATCGTGATAGCGCAGCAGCGCTTTATGCAGACGGCGCTGTTTATCCCCTTTCGGCACCACCACGTCTTCGCTCTTATAACCAATCTTACTCAGCGGGTTTTTGCCGGTGTAATACATGGTCGTCGAGTTGGCGAGCGGCGACGGGTAGAAGTTCTGCACCTGATCCAGACGGAATCGACGCTGCTTCAGCCACAGCGCCAGGTTCACCATGTCTTCATCACGGGTGCCGGGGTGTGCGGAGATGAAGTATGGGATCAGATACTGCTCTTTCCCCGCCTGTTTTGAATAGGTATCAAACAGCTGTTTAAAGCGGTCATAGCTGCCCATGCCTGGCTTCATCATTTTGGACAGCGGGCCTTCTTCGGTGTGCTCCGGGGCGATCTTCAGATAACCGCCAACGTGGTGCGTCGCCAGCTCTTTGATGTAGCGCGGATCTTCCACCGCAATGTCGTAACGCACGCCGGAGGCGATCAGGATCTTCTTGATGCCTTTCAGGTCACGGGCGCGACGGTAAAGATTGATAGTCGGCTCGTGGTTGGTGTCCATATGCTCGCAAATGCTCGGATAGACGCAGGAGAGACGACGGCAGGTCTGCTCGGCGCGCGGCGATTTACAGCGCAGCATGTACATGTTGGCCGTTGGACCTCCCAGATCGGAGATCACGCCGGTAAAGCCCGGCACCGTGTCGCGAATCGCTTCGATCTCGTTAACAATCGACTCTTCGGAACGGCTCTGAATAATACGGCCTTCGTGTTCGGTGATCGAACAGAGCGAGCACCCTATAATTCTGATCATTTAGAAATTTTTTTGCGTTTAAAATCAATGAATTGAAAGATTTCATTTTTCTAAGTCTGATAAAACAGATGAAAACCCAACTGACTATACTCATAAAACTCAATCTTTGCGCTGCTGTACGATACCAGTAATTACAGGTGCCAAGTTTAACATCATGAAAAGTAGCCCAATAATGAATGACGCAACGCCAGCTGCGGTGCCTAACTTCTGACTGAACACCATTGAAACAAAGTACATATTTGGGATAAAAACGGACATAGCAATCACGAAAAGTAACTTATTCAGATAATTATTTATTCGGGTCTTAACCTCAACTCTATCATAAAAAGCCATCGAAACGTAAGCAGTTATCAGTGAATAAAAAGACCATGTCATATAGTTAACCGATTCATTAAATGCCTCTCGCAAAAGCAAAGCACTTTCTGTCATTCCCTACCTCATTAAATCAATAGAAAATAAATCTGAATAATTTATTTTTAAAAGAAAAGAACACAACATAACTTCAGTAGTTATGATTAATCCCTGAATGATTATTTCTTAGCAAGATATAACATGCTTAATGTATATCAGGCAATAAAAAAACTCCCAAAGACCACCGCTGTGGTCTTCAGGTATAGGATTTAAAGAACGAACTCAGTCCGGAAACGTATCACTATCTTCTGTAACGTCCGCTTTCTCTGGTAACATTCTGTTTTTAATATACTGTGAATTCCTGCAGATGAGAGGAAAAATCTCCGAGTTATTCATTATACAACTCGTTGCCGTACGGGCGTCCTCCGGAGACCATGATGAAAATGAAAACGTCTGACGGTCAAGCCATTGAGACAATAATACATTATCAACAGAAGCGCTAAACAGCGCCGCAATAGCCCTGCGTTCAACGGCCTTCTCAGGTTCAATAAACGACAACTCATTATGAAAACGGGTAATAATCGCAATACGGCTGTCAATACGAATATGTCTTTCAAGTAAGACATCGTGCAACTCATCAAGTACAGTCTCTCTCTGGGTATCGTCGAGGCAAGACCACAGAAAATGAATGTTCTCGGCATTTGTGACAACGTCTGGCTCTGCATCACGGAACCATGATGCAAAGATACCCACACTACCTTCCATCCGGATATGCTGCCCCTGAAGTTGCATTTGTTCAAGGATAAAGCGCATGTTCACAGGAAGAACCGTAAAACACTCAATAAGCCTTTCAGAAGAACTAAATACTCCACATGCCAGGGCGTTCAGCTTTTTCTTCAAAATATCAAACTGCTCACCTGACTGATATACGTCATGGAGAAATACTGGACCCATAGCATTCACATCAGACTCAATTATTTTCTCTGACAGTGCTTTTTGACGCTCTCGCACAAATATTAAAAGAGAGGTTGCATTTGTAGCTTCTTTGATGACGTCATACTGACCTTTAACAAAGCTCAGGACAGGTATATTCACCAGAAGACCTAAATCAACAATCCTGCCAACAGCATTTTTGATGTACGGCAGAACATTTTTATCCTTAAGTGCTATAAAGATACTCTCGGCAGTACGTAGATAACGAAGATATGCAGCCAAAGCCAGGTCAAACCGTTCCTCACCAATATGTTCACTGTACGACTCGATACCGGCATAGTTACCATGGAGCACCATGTGAGCAACAGCCTGTGCAGCAAATTCCGCAGGGAAGAGATTCCTCGTCGCCGTATTATTAAGATAATATTGATTTAAAACATTATTATTCCAGTCCGGGCTCAGAACAATTTTTCTGAAATGGATAACGTCCTCAACAACCTGACGATTTTTAAGCGTCATTATTGCAGAGCTAACCTGAGCCCCACCTGTACCATCATTCTTTCCAATTACGTTCTGTACCGCCTTCGATGCAATATTGATATGCCGGATAATTCCCGGATTAAAAAGGTCTATCTGAGGTTGCTCAGCTCCATAGCGTAACATCTCCTCCCGACCGTGATTTCCGATATCTAGTGTGCCAATTTTCAGGTTTGACAAGGTCTCTTCATTATTGACAAGGTATTCCACATAAAATACGCCATCTACAAAATTCTCCATTTTATTCAGTAGTGATTCACCGGCCAGAACAGAGTATGAATCAGCTTCCTGCAGCAACGTCTTCGTGGATTCAGCCTCCAATTTTTCTGAATCCTGAATTTCATCAAGTTTACTCACAATAAACGATATTTGCCTTTCGACGAAAGGCTCTAGGCTTATCCGCCCGTCAGCCATCAGTTTCTGCAGACTCAATACGAAACCTTCATCATTCTTTTCTCTGAGTGAAACAGCATAACTCTGATTCAGCATTTGCACTGCGACTTTGAGTTGCGGTTCGGCGAGAGCCTGACACTTCTCATCCATCCGGCTATAAGAAACCAGCCAGTCTCGCATCTGAATATGTGGTGCCACTCGCTGCCATGCTTCAGCGAAACCCCACAAGGCCGTCAGTTCTTCAAGCCGTGGGATATTTATAGCACCAATCGCGTCTTTAAGAGGCGTATCAAGCAACTCGCTCCTGGCAAGCTCCACCGTGGACTGATAGTGGATGCTCATCAGAAATTCGCTCCATCTTTCTGTATCGTTATTAAAAATTCGGGATATTTGTTGATAAGTTAGCGAGAGCATCTCGTCAAAATCATCCGGAGCAATACCGGGTTCGGTCTGACTAGCTTTGGGATCGCGAAGTAATACTTTAATATCTCGCTCCCCGTATCTGACCACCAGTAAGTAGAGAGCAATAAGAATATGGCGATGATCTTCTGTTGCAGGAACGGTAAGGTTCAGAATATGAATATCATTAACAAACTTCTTCATTAATCGCGGTGTGATACGAGGATACTCAGAGGGTTTCCAGCGCTCAAGCAACACCGTTGCTTCCCGGCACGCTATCCCTGCATCCTCATTTACTGTTTCTTTCCAGTACTGCCTTAACGCTTCCTGCCATCCTGCCGAAATAAGAGGAGGAACCTGAAAACTTACAGGAATCCGCTTTGCAATAAACTCACGCCCGCTGAAACCCGCCACAGAAAGTGAGGCTGAAACCTGTCTTGCCGAATAGGGCACCACTATCCTGAAGTGTTCATGAGTGGCTCCGGCAATAAGCTCCATATCACTCCAGAGCTCTTTCACTTTGTCTGCACTGATTCGGTCCAGATTATCAATGATAAGGATGAAGCGATCTCCATGGGAAATGACCTCTTTGGAGGTAAATCCCTGCAGAGCTTCAGCCAGCTCAATAGCTCCGACCTCCTTATTAACTAGCCAAGTCTCTTCAATCCTGTCAGTACTGTTGCGTTTGAACAAATCACCAATACTCGAATACCCTTTCTTTCTGTACCATTCCATGTTCTGCAGGCATGCCAGTCCTGCGACCATAATGGCAGGAGAAAGAAACGCGGCCACCTCAACATAAAAAAGCCACCCTAATAATGACTCCTTGTTAGTAAAATATTGATTAAGGTCTGTTAGCACATAACGAAGCATCTGCACGGAAAGCAATGACAGTAAAATAAAAACGACGGTCAACCAGCTTAGCCTGCTGCTGACCCTCTTGTCGTATTCAACGATGTTACCCAGAGCCAGATTTTTATACTTATCCAACACATCCCGGGAGCCCGGACATTGTAGGCTGACCCCGTGGTGGATGACATCGATAAGCGCTTTTTTAGTTGAGCCATGATGGTAACGTTCTGCATCAAAGTTAATGAACGTAAAATCATCTTTAAGCTTTTTCTGCAGGAACTTCAATATTGTTGACTTACCTGAACCCAGCTCACCTTCCAGACCAATAATATTGACATCAGGTGTCCTGATGATCTGAGCCACATTCTCTGCAACTTTTTCATGACTGCTGCCTCTAAACATATCCTGGTCAGCGGGTGATTCCGTCTGCAATCGTAGAGTCATTCAGCAATTTCCTTCGTTATAACGTAAGATTCTTTCACTATTAGACACAGTACAGAGCCCACAGCAACCAAATGACTGCAGCCGGGGCAGTTTAGTTTTAAGCATGCATAAGCCGATTTCGATGGAATCCCTTTCACACAATAATATTGAATTGAAGCAATGAAAACATTAATGTGTTTGTTGTGACTAGCTGCAGGGGCCTGGAAGAAATTCCAAAGCCTGACAAACCGGAACAGGGCTTGCTCTGCTCCGGTTTTATCCAGTTCATCTTGAAGCCCTTGTTTTTGTTACATATCCCTGCTCACTCTTTCAGCCATTGTTAAGCTTCTTGTGTGTAATCTGCGAATAATACGGATGCAAAATTGATGCAATGGATTATACATACCTACAGCGCACGTTACGCTGAGCTGAATCGAATTTCAGAGAACGTTCTTCGCTATTACCCTGCCCAGCCAGTTGAACACATTTTATCATCCGGCCCCGAGAGTGACATGTTCTCTGCCTGGTACAGCCTTCATCAGAGTCAAACTAGACGTTATTTACAGGCAAAAGAAGACAGCTACAGAGCTTAAGTCTGACATTATTCGTGGCTGTGTCTGCCTTCGGAGTTTTCAGCTTATCCCGATAACAGCGGTTTTGAAAAATTGACGTTTTTTACACCGGTACATTGCCCGAACGCAATCTCCCCCGTAGCGAAATACCGCCCCGCAGAAAATCGTCCATGCTCGGCATGCCCCTGGAACATCAGCATCTTTTCAATAAAGGTTTTACAGCCTATAGTCTGTATAACACAAAATACACCTTACCTGCTGTATTACAGGGCGGTACTCCCTACTCAGTCTGCGAGGCAGGTCACTTATGAATAATCAGTTCCCGATAAAAACGCTGAACCAGCTCAGACCTGTGCTAATCGGGTTTCGCAAAATCAAGGGCTTCACGCAAAAAGATGTGTCTGAGAGGCTTGGCGTAACGCAGCAAACCTATGCCCGCCTGGAAGCAAACCCTGCTAGCGCCAGTATTGATCGTCTGTACAAGGTATTCAGTATTCTGGGCGTAGAAATAACGCTGTCATCTATTTCCCCTTCACCCTTCATTTCCCACACAGAGATGAGGGGGGCATTTGACAGCACTCCCGCCAGACGGGAGAAATGGTGACTATTAGAAGTTTGCTAGTTTTGTCGAATGACGCCAACTACATGTCCGCATCCATCGAGTAGTGGCTTCAAGCCACGATTGTCACTGCCTCCGCTGCCTTTTTCCAGTAACTCTCTCCTTTTAATTCTAATATTTAGGGGTGTCAACGCAAAGCAGAAACGGCACCTTCTTTGCGAGACAGAAATGACCTGTGATTGCCTGGCCGATTTATGGCAGCTAAGTGCGAGAAGCGGATATAGCGAATTCGCCATTGTACGGGATTAGCAGGTTTACTGAAGCAACCTGCGATGGCGTTATGGCAATAGTCA
The DNA here is from genome assembly GCF_014982105.1 of Enterobacter cloacae complex sp. P18RS. Taxonomy (NCBI): domain Bacteria; kingdom Pseudomonadati; phylum Pseudomonadota; class Gammaproteobacteria; order Enterobacterales; family Enterobacteriaceae; genus Enterobacter; species Enterobacter cloacae complex sp. P18RS. Next base: position 223,715 of record NZ_JADCKV010000017.1, read on the forward strand.
GTCCCCTGTCCAGTCGGCATAGGTGGCCACCTCGTCACCGCCGGGGATAAACTGATTGAAGCCTCCGCGCAAAATCACTTATTCTTTTCCGTTAATAAAATGCAGGAGCAAAGTCATGACTGGCGAAATTCGTGGGCGAGGCAGGCCACGAAAAACAGAGAGTACCTATACAGGGTAAGGGTGCCAACTTACTGACGCCCTTCTAAGAGTCAAGCTGTTATCGGGATACTGTTGATCCGCCTGTTTTGATTGCGCAGTAACGTGTAAACTTCGCGGGAGATATATCGCTTTAGACAGCGTATCGCTTCCATTTTTGTATGTCCTTCGGCTACACGCCTGGCGACATATTCCTTTGTTTTTGCGTCAGTTCGTAAGCGTCCGATGGCGATGATGTGAAGTGCACTATTTGCAGCACGATCTCCACCACGATTAAGTCGGTAACGGTTCGTTTTTCCAGAAGAAACGGGGACCGGGCTGACACCACACAGTGCCGCAAATCCTGATTCTGATCTTAACCGTTGAGGATTGTCTCCGGCAGTGATCAGCAACTGTGAAGCGCTTTCGTATCCGATAGCATTACGTTTAATCAGCTCAGGTGCCAACTCGTCGACAATTGCCGCAATCATGACATCCAGATCAGCGATTTCGTCATGTAACTCGAGATAGCGTCGGGCAAGGGACTTTAATGAAATGCGATAAACGTTGGTTACATTGCGGTATTCACTGGCATCAGGTCTCCAGGAACCCAGGGTCCTGATGAGCTGCATGCGCGTCATATTTCTGAGCTGTTCACGTAATTCATCCGGGGCAGAGATAATATTTGAATGGATAATCTGGAGAGCGACTCTGCGGGCTGATATTGCTGTTTTTCGGCAAGTTTTTAATACCCGCAGGGACTCAATCATGCCATCACGCGTTTTGGGAGTAACTGTCCTGATGCCTGAGAATGCTGCATGAGCGGCACATTCAGCATCAATTGTGTCACTTTTACCCCGTTTGCGTCGCTCCATCCGGTCTGGAGCAGTCACCTCAAGAACTTCTAACCCGGCGTTCTGAAAATAACGAAGCAAACCGGAACCATAGGTACCTGTGCACTCAACACCAATTCGCTTTAATGTCCCAAACGAGGTCATCCATGCCAGCATCTGCCGGTAACCTTGTCGTGTTGTGGAGAAATACTGAGTCCCAAGGACTTTATTGTTCTGATCTACGACAGCGGCAACGTGCAAATCTTTATGTGTATCCACGCCACCCACAACGGCAGCTTCGGTAACTTTATCAACCATGACAGAGCTCCTGTGAGGAAACAGAGTTGAATCTCCAGACAGATAACCCGGACAGGACAGTAACGAGACAAGCCGTCAGGCCCTTCTTGAGTCACGCGCATCGGTGAGGAGATGCCTCGCATGAAGGCGCTTCCGGCAACCGACGGGTCCAGGGCAGGACACAAAAGGTCGATCGCTGTGTGAGTCAGGATGCGGGAAGGTCTTCATCCGGGAATGATCCATACCGGCCATGCTGCTGTGATCCATGGGCGCGGAGGATGTCCCGCTATCCGGAAGGTCAGCACCGTCCATAGACATCATCTCTCCGCTGTTATCCATGCCTCCCATCTGGCTGTGGTCCATTCCTGCCATATCATGTCCCATTCCCCCCATACCCATATCTTCCATGGTCAACAGAGGACGGGGATCGAGGGGGGGAACGGCAGCACTTAACCCCTCTCTCGTGGCCAGTGTCCCTCGAGCGTAACCGGTCCTGTCCATGGATTGTGCGAAGATGGTATAGGCCTCACCCTGAGGCTCCACAATGACATCATAGGTTTCGGCAACGGCAATCCTGAATTCGTCAACGGTAACCGGGTTTACATACTGGCCATCTGCAGCCACGACCGTCATTTTCAGCCCGGGGATACGGATATCGAAATAGGTCATTGCCGAGCCGTTGATAAACCGTAAGCGTATCTTTTCACCGGGACGGAACAGTCCGGTCCAGTTTTTCAGCGGGGCCTGCCCGTTCATGAGATAGGTGTAGGTGTAGCCACTGACATCCGCGAGGTCAGTCGGATTCATTTTCATTTCAGCCCACATTTTCCGATCGGCAATGGTGGCTGACAGCCCCCTGGTATTCACGTCGCGGAAAAAAGAGCCAACGGTTGGTTTATTGAAATTGTAGTAATCCGACTGTTTTTTTAATTTTTTCAGCAGGCTGTGAGGATTTTCATCGGTCCAGTCAGACAACATGACCACATGCTCACGATCGTAAGCAAACGGTTCTGGCTCCCTGGCATCGATGATAATGGCACCGTATACCCCCTCCTGTTCCTGCAGACCGGAATGGCTGTGGTACCAGTAAGTCCCGTTCTGCTTAACCTTAAAGGTGTAAACGTAGGTATCATCAGGCTCTATGCCCATAAAACTCAGCCCCGGAACACCATCCATATTGGCCGGAAGAATAATGCCGTGCCAGTGAATGGACGTCTGTTCATTAAGACGGTTTTTGACCTTCAGGGTAATGGTGTCACCTTCTTTCCAGCGAAGAACGGGCCCCGGCAGGCCTCCATTGATTGTTTTGGCCTGACGCTCACTGCCCGTGATATTGACGGCCGTTTCACCAATGGTCAGGTCAAACTGAGTACCCTGCAGGGATGCGGCAACTGGCAGGCTCAGACTGGAACGCGCATTGAAACTCCATACGCCAAGACTTCCGGCTACGCCAGAGAGGGTTAACCCCTTCAGGAAAGTTCGTCGAGACGTTTTCAACAGCATGCGCATTCCCTTATTTAAAGTATGGTTACTGACAGAATTCGAGAACCGATTTAAATTAAATTACTGGTTCATCCACTTACAATGAAATGAATCTAGCACACCTTAAGAAACAAATTCATTACAATCGTGTAATGTACGTGGCTGTATTACATTTACGTCATCTTCCCCACAGGTTGATTTTTTTATATATGATCATAAGGACATCTTTTATGTACCTCAGAAGGTAATTACACATGAATATATTAATCACGACCACTGCGTTTACAGCTTTATTTTGTGGGGCAGCTTTTGCTCAGTCCAGTGATATTGCCCATGAAGCACATCGATTTGTTAATAATGCCTCAGCCGTCAGTCATGTGAACTCCTCGACGCATGAAAACTTACCGGACAGGGTTAATAAAAACAACACGCCCTCATTCTCTGAAATGAATGAACATGAAAGGGCCATTGTTGCTCATTCATTTATGAACAACAGCGCGTCCTATGTGCATCAGAAAATGATTGAGGAACATAAAAAAATGCTGTCCGGCAGTGATGCAAATTCAAAGACCTCGTCTTCTTCTTTTAACGAACTGAATGCCGGAGAAAAAGCCGCTCTCGTGCATGAGCAGGTCAATAATGCCGGTGCGGAAGCACATCAGACGCAGGCAAGAAAGCTTCGCGGGCTGTATTCGACCAGGTAACTGCAGGCGGGTTAGTGCTTAGCATCAGGTGCGCAGCAGGGCTTTACTGACGGGTTACGTAGCAGGACATGAGCCCCATATTGCTCTGCCGTAACCTGTTTCAGTCCCGTTAATCATCACCGTCGGGCTGGTCATACAGTTCCCAGAGCTTCAGGAGCAAACGGGAAACAAGATATGTTACAAAAATGACGACCATCAACGGTGCTCCCGATTAACTGACAGATGACACGCCTCCTGAAAACCCCTAGCATACGCCGCAGTGTTCATGCTAACGGCGAATTCCAGTAAATGTATTCTACCGATGTCGTAAAAGAAAATGCCTACCTTTCAGCCACCCGCTCGGGGCTGGAATCGAACGAGATCGCTACTCTTCAGCGCTCCTTGCCTTCCCGGTTTAATCTGCGGCATTTGAAAAAAAATGAATCATTAAAACTCGTACTGCAAAAGAAAGCGGGAAAATCACGTGTCGTGGCCTATAAATTTACGTCCGGTTCATTTAATTACACGGCGTATCGTATATCAGATAAAAAGTTCTATAACCTTTCCGATACTTCCGGGAAAGGCAGTCTCGATTATCCGTTACCGGCCACAGCAAGACTCAGTTCGCCTTTCAATCCTGCAAGACTTAACCCGGTATCGGGAAAAGTGAGTCCCCATAATGGCATTGATTATTCCATGCCCATGAACACGAAAATAGTCAGCGTCATCGACGGAAAAATCACCCGGGCCGAATACAACAGCACCATGGGATATTTTGTTGAAGTAACAGGAAAAGCCGGTGTTAAAACTCGCTATCTCCACCTCAATAAAATACTCGTTACTAAAGGGGCCAGGGTTACCCGGGGAGGCGCTATTGCGTTATCCGGTAACAGCGGACGTTCATCCGGTCCTCATCTGCATTACGAGCTGGTCATCAATAACAATCCTGTTAACTCACTGGCGTTCCGGGCAGCGGCACCCGCTGATAACAAACTTGAACAGCATGCCTTTGCGCATGCCAGAGACTACGAACGATACCTGGACTGATAACGGGGCCGCGACGCGGCCCCGTCTGCCGGATTAATTTTTTTTATCGTTTTCACTTCCTTGATGTTGATGATCTCCATGCCCTCCGTGGCCGTGGAAAAGATGCATTAGCGGGCAGACCAGCAATAACAGATATGGCCAGTAACCTGCCACATGTGACCAGTGTTCGCGCAGGAGGGCAAATGCCGCGATCGCGGCGACAGCAATAAGCGCATAGGTGGTACTTTTCATACTGGACTCCTTCTGTTCGTAACAGCCCCTTCACTCAGTGTTATTTCCCGAGCCTGACACTTTTCAGACGCAACGCATTCACAATGACGCTGACGGAGGAAAGAGCCATGGCCGCCGCCGCAATAACTGGCGACAGCAGTATTCCATACACAGGATAAAGCAGGCCTGCAGCCACAGGCACGCCAAGTGCGTTGTAGATAAATGCAAAAAACAGATTCTGTCGGATATTTTTCATGGTGATTTCTGACAGATGACGGGCCCTGTTCAGTATCATCAAGTCGCCTTTGAGAAGGGTGACTCCGGCACTTTCAATTGCCACATCTGTACCCGTTCCCATGGCTATTCCCACGTCAGCCGCTGCCAGCGCCGGGGCATCATTCACACCGTCTCCGGCCATCGCAACCACATGGCCAGACGCTTTCAGTCGGGTTATCGCTGCTTTTTTGCCATCCGGCAGAATCCCGGCTTCAACCTCATCTATTCCCAGTTTCCGTGCGACTGCTTCAGCGGTAAGCTGGTTATCCCCGGTGAGCATAACGATGCGGATCCCCGCCTGACGCAAAGCTTTAAGCGCATCCGGCGTGGTTGCTTTCACGGGATCCGAGATAGCTATCAGGCCTGCAAGGTGCCCGTCTGTGGCCACATAGATAACGGTAGCACCTTCCATCCGCAACGTATCCGCAACGGCCTTTTGATTATCAATAACGATACTGTTTTCCTGCATAGCCAGTTCATTACCAATAACAACCCGTTGACCTTCGACATCGCCTGAGACACCTTTACCCGACGGCGCATTGAAATGAGTGACTGCGGGTATTGCGATCCCCTTTTCCTGTGCTGCTTTAACTACTGCCATACCCAGCGGATGCTGCGAGCCTTTTTCCACTGCGGCCGTTACACGCAAAAGAGATGTTTCCCCACCCGGATTGAGACTGATAATCCCTGTCACCGTCGGCGAACCTTCCGTGAGCGTGCCTGTTTTGTCGACAACCAGCGTGTCCACTTTTTCAAGACGCTCAAGGGCTTCGGCATTCTTGATTAACACCCCGGCCTGGGCTCCTTTGCCCACCCCCACCATTATCGACATCGGCGTGGCCAGCCCCAGCGCGCAGGGACAGGCAATAATCAGGACCGACACAGCCGCAATGAGACCGTGCGCCATCCTGGGCTCGGGCCCCCAGACAGACCAGATCATGAAAGCAACAACCGCGATAAGTATCACCAGAGGAACAAACCAGCCTGAAACGCTGTCAGCCATTCTCTGGATGGGGGCCCGCGAACGCTGTGCATCAGCGACCATCTGAACAATTCGTGAGAGCATCGTTTCATCACCGACTTTCTCTGCACGGATGATAAGACTACCTGTCTGATTAATGGTCCCCCCGATGACAGGGTCACCCTCCGTTTTGGTAACAGGCATAGATTCCCCGGTCACCATCGATTCATCAACGGTTGTTTTGCCTTCGACCACGATACCGTCGACCGGAATACTCTCTCCAGGTCTGATGCGGAGCTTATCGCCAGGCAGGACATCTTCCGCATTAATATCCGTTTCATGACCGTCATGATCCAGCCGTCTGGCGGTTTTGGGGGCAAGGTTCAGAAGCGCAGTAATGGCGCCTGAGGTTTGTTCCCGTGCCCGCAGCTCAAGAACCTGTCCCAGCAGAACAAGCACCGTAATAACTGCTGCGGCTTCAAAATAAACGGCCACCAGGCCATCCATGTTTCTGAACGATGCAGGAAACCAGGAGGGGAAGACGGTTGCAATGACGCTGTAAACCCAGGCTACGCCGGTCCCCATTGCAACAAGGGTAAACATATTCAGGGAGCGGTTACGTAACGACATTCCGGCCCGGGCGAAGAATGGCCAGCCACACCACAACACGACAGGGGAGGCCAGAAGCAACTGCAGCCATGTGTTGTACTGTGGCGGTACTGTATTCCTCAAGTCGGGAAACAGATGAGATCCCATTTCGAGTACCAGAACCGGAAACGCCAGCAACAACCCCAGCCAGAAGCGTCTTGTCATGTCGTGAAGTTCATCACTCGGCCCCGTGGATGCCGTAGCTACGAGCGGCTCCAGTGCCATTCCACAGACAGGACAGCTTCCGGGACCACTGCGGCGTATCTCCGGGTGCATCGGACATGTCCACACACCTTCAGAATTCTCTTTTTCCGCCTGGTTGTGAGGCTGTTTTATCTGATCAGGGCTGACTTCGTGATGATCGTGGTGATGGTGATGGGAATGTTCACTGGCATCTTCGGTAAGATAACGATCGGGATGGGCTTTAAATTTACTCTCACAGCTGGCGGAGCAGAAATAAAGTTGGTGGTCCTGGTATCGAATGCTGCTGTGCGCCCTGTCGGGCAGGATGGCCATCCCGCACACGGGATCTCTCACCTTATGCAATACGTGGCCCTCGTCCGGGGATAATGTCTGCTCAGAAGCAGTCTGGTTGTTGTGTTGCACTGCATTGTCATTTTTCACAGTAACTCTCCTTATGCATACCGAAGCATCTTCTGTCTTCAGGGTATGTCATGGATGCGATTACCACGAATATCGCCGGCACAGGAGTGCCTGCTACCGGCGTCCCGTTATCAGCCGTTCCGCTGACTATTCGATTCGCTGGAAGACTTTTTTACTTCCATCCGGTGAGAATGCGATAACATCGTAAGCCTCTTTTCGGGCTCCCATCTCCATTCCAGGACTTCCTGCTGGCATACCGGGGGTGGCGAGACCGTATATACCCGAACCAGACTGCATTGCCTTATGTATCGTTGTCGCAGGCACATGGCCTTCAATGATCAAATTACCGGCAACCGCGGTATGACAACTTCGTAGTCCTGCAGGAATAGCATGCTTTTCTTTCAGGGCTGACAGCGCCTGATCATTCATGACGTGAGTTCGTACTTCAAACCCGTCTTTTTCCATCGCTTTGCCCCACAGGGAACAACAGCCACAGTTTTCAGATTTGTACATATCAATCACTTTTTCACTCGCCATCGCGGGTAGTGAAAGGCCGAGAGCCAGCGCCATTAGAACCACTTTTTTCATACTCACCTCTGTATATTATCGATATAAACCCTGACGTCAGGGTGAATCAGTAAAGAAGGACACCCACAGGGGGTGCCCTTTCAGGTTCAGGACACGCTTTTTTTATGTCTGCGCAGCCAGATTAATTTGTAGGCGGCAGGAATAATGAACAGGGACAGCAGCGGAGCCGTGATCATCCCACCAATCATGGGTGCCGCAATACGGCTCATGACTTCTGAACCTGCGCCGGTTCCCCAGAGTATTGGCAGCAGACCCGCAATGATCACCGCCACGGTCATGGCTTTCGGCCGGACACGCAGTACGGCACCATGATAGAGGGCTTCATCAAGACCTTCCGGTGTGAACGTCTCTTTACGGGACAATTCCGGGTGCGCTTCAATGGCATGACGCAGATACATCAGCATGACCACGCCAAACTCTGCTGCCACCCCGGCCAGGGCGATAAACCCGGTTCCGGTCGCCACTGACATATGGAAGCCCTGCCAGTACAGGAACCATATTCCGCCAACCAGGGCGAACGGCAGGCTCATCAGGATCAGCAGGGCTTCGTCAACCCGGCGGAATGCCAGATACAACAGGATGAAAATGATCATCACCGTCATCGGCACCATCAGCTTCAGTTTCTTGTTGGCATGCTCAAGCAGTTCAAACTGTCCGGAGAATGCCACACTGGTTCCCGGTCTCAGTTTCACTTTCTCGCTGATGGCCGTCTTAATGTCGTTAACCACCGACACCATGTCCCTGCCGCGGGCATCAACATAAATCCAGCTGGCTGGCCGGGCATTTTCGGTTTTCAGCATGGTTGGTCCAGAAACGACGTTAATATCCGCGACATCGCCCAGCGTGATCTGCTGCTTCATCGGGGTCAGGATCGGCATCTGTTTCAGCGCCTGCGGACTGTTCCGGTAATCCTGCGGGTAGCGAATGTTAATAGGGTACCGGGCCACCCCTTCAACCGTCTCACCCACCATAGCACCTCCGATTGCTGAAGAGACGAACAGCTGGACATCACCTACCGTCATCCCGTAGCGGGAGGCTTTCTCCCGGTTGATATCGATATCGATGTAGCGCCCGCCCTCAAGTCGCTCAGCCAGGACAGACACCACGCCAGGCACGGTTTTGGCTACCGCCTCGATACTCTGCGCCGTCGCGTCGATATCGGACAGAACAGTCCCGGACACTTTGATACCTATCGGGCTTTTGATCCCGGTTGAGAGCATATCAATACGGTTACGGATAGGCGGCACCCAGAGGTTTGCCAGACCCGGTAAACGGACTGTCCTGTCGAGTTCATCAATAATCTTGTCAATTGTCATGCCGGGACGCCACTGATCCTCAGGTTTGAGCTGGATCGTGGTTTCCACCATTTCGAGCGGCGCGGAATCCGTTGCGGTCTCTGCTTTACCGGTCTTGCCAAATACAGAAGCCACTTCAGGAACGCTTTTGATTAACTTGTCTGTTGTCTGCAGGAGCGCTGCAGCTTCTGCCGGAGAGACGCCAGGCAAGGTCGACGGCATATACAGCAGATCGCCCTCGTTAATCTTCGGCAGAAATTCACCGCCCACCTGACTCAGTGGCCAGATAACCGTGAAAATGGACAAGGCCGCAACCAGCAGGGTTGTTTTTGGCCAGTGGAGGACCCGCAGCAGCAAAGGATGATACGCTTTGATCAGCACCCGGTTCAGGGGGTTACTGGTCTCGGCAGGAATTTTCCCCCGGATCCAGAATCCCATCAGAATAGGAATGACGATGATGGCCAGTGCGGCCGCTCCCGCCATGGAGTACGTTTTCGTGAATGCCAGCGGGCCAAACAGACGACCTTCCTGCCCTTCCAGGGTAAAGATAGGAATAAAGGACAGGGTGATGATCAGCAGGCTAATGAACAACGCGGGTCCCACTTCCACGGAGGCGTCGGTAATCACCTTCCAGCGGGTGGCGTTGTCAATCTGCTCACCCGGATGCTGATGATCCCACTCCTCAAGCCGTTTGTGCGCATTTTCAATCATCACAATGGCGGCATCCACCATCGCACCGACGGCAATCGCTATCCCTCCCAGCGACATGATATTGGCGTTCAGTCCCTGGAAGTGCATGACGATAAAGGCGATACACAGGCCAAGCGGCAGAGAGATAATCGCCACCAGGGCAGAACGTACGTGCCACAGGAACAGAGCACAGACGATGGCCACCACGATAAACTCTTCCAGAAGTTTGGAACTGAGGTTATCAATCGCCCGGTCGATTAACTGGCTGCGATCGTAGGTGGTCACGATTTCAACGCCTTCCGGCAGGCTGGCCTTCAGCGTCTCCAGTTTATCCCTCACTGCCGTGATAACGTCGCGCGCATTTTTACCCGACCGCAGGATCACCACGCCGCCAGCGACTTCTCCCTGGCCGTTCAGCTCGGCAATACCACGCCTCATTTCGGGCCCGGTCTGCACGCGGGCAACATCCCGCAGATAAACCGGCACGCCGTTCTCACCTGTTTTCAGGACGATGTTATTAAAATCATCAATGCTCTGAAGATAACCGCTGGCACGGACCATATACTCCGCTTCGGCCATTTCAACGGATGAGCCACCGGCCTCCTGGTTAGACGATTCAAGTGCCTGTTTCACTTCGGGCAGGCTGATACCGTACTGGGACAGTTTTACCGGATTGACCTGAATCTGGTACTGTTTCACCACGCCGCCAACCGAAGCGACCTCAGCCACGTTCGGGATGGTTTTCAGCTCAAATTTCAGGAACCAGTCCTGCAGAGAGCGCAGTTCTGAAAGGTCGTGTTTTCCGTTGCGATCGACAAGGGCATATTCAAAAATCCAGCCCACACCCGTGGCATCAGGACCGATTTCAGAACTCACACCGGCAGGCAGTTTTCCCTGAACCTGATTCAGATATTCCAGCACGCGGGAACGGGCCCAGTACAGATCGGTGCCGTCTTCAAAAATGACATACACATACGAATCCCCGAACTGTGAAAAACCACGCACGGTTTTTGCGCCAGGTACGGACAGCATGGTGGTGGTAAGTGGATAGGTGACCTGGTTTTCTACAATCTGCGGGGCCTGGCCGGGATAGCTGGTTTTGATAATGACCTGCACATCTGACAGGTCAGGCAAGGCATCGACCGGCGTGTTAATAATCGTCCATGTACCCCAGATGCTGAGAAACAGGGCCCCCATCATGACCAGGAAACGGTTGGCGACAGAGCGCCGGATAATCCATTCAATCATCGTCGTCTCCTCAGTGCCCTGAATGCATATTTACAGGCTGGTCAGACATTGCTGGCATACTGCTTTCTGTTTTTTCAGGGTGGCGCATACGTTCCAGCGCGCCCGTAATATTGGCTTCGGAGTCAATGAGGAACAGGCCACTGACCACCACGGTATCGCCTTCATTCAGGCCGGAACCGATGCCGGACTGTTGCTGTGATTCATGCAGAACGTGGATCTGTTTCGGCACAAACTTGCCTTCATCATCAACAGTAATCACGCGCTGTTCTTTGCCGGTATCGATAACGGCCTGGCTTGGTATCAGCAGCATCTCCTGGCTCTTGGTATTCAGTTTCAGATAGGCATTCATGCCCGGCTTGAGAAACTCATCCTTATTAGAAACCTGGAGACGGACCTGAAGCGTACGGGTTGTCTGATCCACGCTGGGAAGAATGTTCCATTTTTCGACATGGAATGTTTTATCCGGATAAGCCGGTACCGAAATTTCAAACTGCGACGTATCTTTCAGCAGATATGCGATAGATTCTGGCACTGCAGCGCTGATCCAGACCGGGTCCATCCCCTGAATCTGAGCCACTACTTTATCTTTCGAAATATTCATGCCGGTGCGCAGGTCAAACGCAGTAATGACACCATCAATAGGTGCTTTAATGGTAAAACGGGTCTGGATTGTGCGGGTTGAACGCAGCCTTTGAATATCCTCTTCCGGCATACCAGCCAGACGAAGTCGCTCCAGAACCCCTTTTATCTGGGTTGACGTACCGCCTGTACCGGATAACAGCAGGAACTCACTTTGTGCCTCAACCCATTCAGGAATGGTGATATCTATAAGCGGAGTGCCTTTCTTCACATGATCGCCAATCGTCAGGGGATACACTTTTTCGACGAAACCGTCAGAGCGCGCCTGCACAATGACAAACTGATACTCGTTGTAACTGACATTAGCCGGGATTGTCTGAGAATAATTCAGCATTCCTCGCGTGACTTTTTGCGTTTTTAATCCCAGATTCTGAACCTGCGTTGGATCGATACGGATCCCGCCACTGCTTTTATCGCCGCTTTCATCAGCATATTTTGGCACCAGGTCCATATCCATAAAGGGCGATTTTCCGGGTTTATCAAATTTGGTATCCGGTTTCATCGGGTCATACCAGAAAAGTACCTTTCGCTCCGGTGCCTTTTGTTCGGTTTGTACTGTTTTTTGTGATGAGTTTACATACTGCCAGGCAGTAACCGATATCAGCCCTCCTGCTATGAGGCTGCTGATAATTATTGCAGCATATTTTATCTTTAAAGAAGCCATACAATTTCTCGCTGAAAAATCAAAACACCTGGCATATGCGCCCGATCATTCATTCACAGTAATCCCTTAATGAATGTTCAGGCGCACTGGATGTATTCGCTCCGGACTGATAATCAGGATTGCGTAACGTTAATGCTTTTGAGTAAGGAGATATTGCCCTGCTGAATAAACGAGAAATCGACATGGTTGCCGGTTTTCAGGGCATTGATAGCGTCGTCTGCATTAACAAAAGTGAAGCGCATGGTCATTGCAGGCCAGCCCACAGCAGGGATTGCTTCGTGCGAAATGGTAATCTTTTTACTATTCATATCAATGTCTTTAACGACACCGGTGCCCTTGATAACCTGCTGTACCGAAGCATCACTGGCAGCATTCATATCGCCATGCTGATGTGTTTCAGCATGAAGACCGGCAGAAAACATGACAGAGAAGGCACCAAATAAAACGGCTTTAAGTGAATTACGCATTTTTAATTTCCTGATTAATTAAATAAATTTACTCTACCCAACCGCCACCCAGCGCGGTAAACAGATTAATTTCGTTAACCTGTCGGGAATAGGTAAGATCGAGAATGGTTTGCTGCGTAGCGAAGAGGGAACGTTCTGCATCCAGCACTTCGATGTAACTGACAGCACCACTTGCATATAATCCTCTGGCACGCTGGAGAGTTATCTGAAGTGAATCAAGATAACGCTGCTGTGACTCAAGTTGCTGGCTAAGGCTGTCGCGCAGCGCAAGCGTGTCGGAAACATCCTTAAAGGCTGACTGAATTTTTTGTTCGTAATTAACCACCGATTGTTGCTGGCGAATTTCAGCCAGCTTCAGATTGGCTTTATTCCTGCCAGCATTAAAAATAGGAATTTCAATTTTAGGGATAAAATTCCACATTCCACTTCCTGACGTAAACAGGCTTGACAGCTCCGTACTGCTTGCGGAAAGACCACTGGTCAGGGTAATGGAGGGGAAAAAGGCCGCTCGCGCTGCGCCAATATTGGCATCAGCCGCTTTCAGCTGATATTCCGCTTCCATAATATCCGGTCGCTGCAGTAAAATTTGTGAAGATAGATTTGGTGGCAATTTTACTGGTGCGATCTCCCCGCCTTTCATCCCTTTTTCTGACGGAAGTGCGCGGTACGTTCCCAGCACCAGTTGCAGGGCATTGTTTGCCTGAGCCAGATCGCCTTCTCGTTTGGCTATTTCGGCGCGGGTACTTTCGATTTGTCCTCTCGCCTGTTCAAGTGCCAGAACGTTCGTACTCCCGGTCACGAGCTGTTGCTCAACGAAAGCATAGGACTGTTCATAATTTTTCAGCGTTTCCCGCGCAATACGGAGTTGTTCGTACGCCAGTTGCTGGCTGAAATAGCTCTGTGAAACGTTGGAGACCAGCAGGATGTGTACGGCCCGACGGGCTTCTTCGCTGGCAAAGTAGTTCTGGCGGTCAGCATCACTCATGTTCTTAAGTTTGCCGAAAAAATCGAGCTCATAGCTGAGCTCCAGTCTCGCGTCGTACTCCTGTGTGGTCGGCTTGTCACCTTTCAGACCACCGCTGTATGTTATCCCGGATGAGGCATTCAGCTGGGGATAACGATCTGCATCCGTGACGTTGAACTGGGCTCGGGCCTCTTCAACCTTCAGGGCAGCCATTCTCAAATCACGGTTATTAGTCAGAGCTTCACCGATCAACCGGGTAACCTGGGGATCGACAAAAAAGTTACGCCAGCCCGTATCCTGATAGCCATTTACCGCTGGCGTCAGGCTGTTATGGGACAGTGAAAACTGCTGGGGTACCGGTGCTGCGGGCCGCTGATATTCAGGCGCAAGCGACACGCAGCCTGCCAGGATGAATATCGTGCTAATGCTGAGTAATTTTAATTTGAACATAACGCTTCTCGTCCAGGCAGACCTGGTAAATGGTTCAAATGAAGTCCAGAGTATTGATAGGGGTACTTTACCTAACGCTCTCTGTTTGCCGAGTGACAGGATAATGACAATGTTGTCATTTTTGCTGTAATCCGTTGATAACGATCGTGGGCGCAATAGAATGACATTAGCAGCCAGCCGGGGAGCAAGATGAAAATATTGATCGTCGAAGACGAAATTAAAACAGGTGAATATCTCAGCAAAGGGCTTACAGAGGCAGGGTTCGTAGTGGATCACGCTGATAATGGTCTTACCGGATATCATCTCGCCATGACAGCCGAGTATGATTTAGTCATTCTGGATATCATGCTACCTGATGTGAACGGCTGGGATATCATCCGCATGCTGCGCACTGCCGGAAAGGGTATGCCGGTCTTACTGCTGACAGCCCTCGGCACGATCGAACATAGGGTCAAAGGACTGGAACTGGGTGCGGACGATTATCTGGTTAAACCCTTTGCGTTTGCCGAACTGCTCGCCCGGGTGAGAACCCTTCTGAGGCGGGGAAACACGATGATCACGGAAAGCCAGTTTAAGGTGGCTGACCTCTCGATTGATCTCGTATCCAGAAAAGTCAGTCGCGCCGGAAACCGCATTGTGCTCACCAGTAAAGAGTTCAGCCTGCTGGAATTCTTCATTCGCCATCAGGGAGAGGTTCTTCCCCGCTCCCTGATTGCCTCTCAGGTCTGGGACATGAATTTTGACAGCGACACTAATGCGATCGATGTCGCAGTAAAGCGACTCCGCGCTAAAATAGACAACGATTACGGGACAAAGCTGATCCAGACAGTCCGGGGCGTGGGCTACATGCTGGAGGTCCCGGATGCATAGCAAACCTTCCAGACGCCCTTTCTCACTCGCTCTGCGGCTGACCTTTTTTATCAGCCTGTCCACGATACTGGCTTTTATCGCCTTCACCTGGTTTATGCTGCATTCTGTTGAAAATCATTTTGCCGAGCAGGATGTCAGCGATCTTCAACAAATCAGCACCACACTGAACCGTATACTGCAGTCCCCGGTGGATCCGGATGATAAAAAAATAAGCAAAATAAAGGAATCAATTGCCAACTACCGCAACGTTGCCCTTTTGCTCCTCAATCCCAGGGGTGAAGTGCTCTTTAGCTCAGCTCAGGGGGCGGCACTACGCCCGGCAGTGAATTCAGCAGATTTTAGCGAGCACAGCCGCGCACGGGATGTCTTTCTCTGGACGGTGGAGGATCCTGCGGGACCGATGGATACCGGGTCCGAAATGAAGATGGAAACATACAGGATTATCGCCTCCTCTGGTCAGGCGATATTTCAGGGCAAACAGCAGAACTATGTCATGCTGACTGGCCTATCCATTAATTTCCATCTCCATTACCTCGATGCGCTGAAAAAGAACCTGATTGCGATTGCCGTCGTGATAAGCCTGTTGATTGTTCTGATCATTCGAATCGCTGTCCGTCAGGGGCACCTGCCCCTTCGTAATGTCAGCAATGCCATTAAAAACATCACCTCCGAGAATCTTGATGCGCGACTGGAACCGACACGCGTTCCCATTGAGCTGGAGCAACTGGTTATCTCGTTCAATCATATGATTGGAAAGATTGAGGATGTCTTTACCCGCCAGGCCAATTTCTCTGCCGATATCGCGCATGAGATCAGAACGCCCATCACCAATCTGGTGACGCAGACTGAAATCGCACTGAGTCAGGATCGAACACAGAGGGAACTTGAGGATGTCCTCTATTCCAGTCTTGAAGAGTATAACCGGATGACCAAAATGGTCAGCGATATGCTGTTCCTGGCACAGGCAGATAATAATCAGCTGATACCTGACAGGGTCATGTTTGACCTCAGAGCGGAAGTCATGAAAGTCTTCGAGTTTTTCGAAGCCTGGGCCGAAGAACGCAATATCACGCTCAAATTTAACGGGATGCCCTGCCTGGTTGAGGGAGATCCACAAATGTTCAGAAGGGCGATCAATAATCTGTTATCCAATGCCCTGCGTTATACCCCGGAGGGACAGGCAATCACCGTCTCAATAAGAGAGCAGGAGAGCTTTTTTGACCTTGTGATTGAAAATCCGGGGAAACCGATCCCTGAAGAACATTTATCAAGGCTGTTTGACCGTTTTTATCGGGTGGATCCATCCAGACAACGAAAAGGAGAAGGCAGCGGCATCGGCCTTGCGATTGTGAAGTCAATCGTGGAAGCACATCACGGAAGAGTGCAGGTGGAATCAGACGTACGCTCCACGCGTTTTATCTTATCCGTGCCCAGACTGGAGAAAATGATCCCGGAAACCCAATGCTGAAAATAAAGATGTAAATGACAAAGATGTCATTAGCCTGTCATGCAGCAAACAGAAGCCATTCGATATAATTAGTGCAACTTATCAGGAAGGCTGGATTGCTTCATCAATACCCGGCGTCAGAGTACGCCAGGAAATGAATATCCAGCCCTCTTCCGGAGAAATAAACGCTGCCGAACTTGTTTCAGTTATGGAACTGAAAACACCGGTTGTACTTCCCCGGACATCACTAATTCAGAAATGGAGAGTTATCATGAAAAATATCGTATTAGCATCTTTGCTGGGCTTTGGTTTAATTTCATCGGCCTGGGCCACTGAAACCGTGAATATCCATGATCGCGTCAACAATGCACAGGCTCCTGCTCACCAGATGCAGTCTGCTGCGGCTCCTGTCGGGATCCAGGGGACTGCTCCTCGTATGACCGGTATGGACCAGCATGAACAGGCCATTATTGCTCATGAGACCATGACGAACGGCTCGGCGGATGCGCACCAGAAAATGGTGGAAAGTCATCAGAAGATGATGGGAAATAACACGGTATCCACGACCGTCCCGTCAACGTCTTACGCGGCGATGAATGAGCATGAAAGAGCAGCGGTTGCCCATGAATTCATGAATAACGGGCAATCCGGCCCACATCAGGCCATGGCCGAAGCGCACCGCCGCATGATCAATGCAGGCTGAATGCGACGGTAGTATCCGTGCTGTTACCTTTTCCCTGATAGATTTTCCTGAAACAACGTTGCTACATTTTTGCCCCCCGTCAGAGGGCTTTTTTGTCTGACTCAGCTACACTTAACCGGTACCTGTCTGAAAGGAATTATTATATGAAAATCAAAAACACCCTTTTTGTAATATTAATGTTATCCCTGCCAGCCATTTCTGCTGAACATTCGGAAATGAAAATGTCAGATATGCACTCATCGGCATCATCACAGGAATATATGGCTGGCATGAAAAATATGCATGAAAAAATGATGGCCGCCGTTAATGAATCCAATCCCGATAAGGCCTTTGCAAAAGGTATGATCGCACACCATGAAGGGGCAATCGCAATGGCTGAGACCGAGCTCAAATACGGAAAAGATCCCGAAATGAGAAAGCTTGCGCAGGACATCATTAAAGCTCAAAAAGGTGAAATTGAGCAGATGAATAAATGGCTTGACAGTCATAAATAATGAACACTGGAGTGTTGTCTTGCGCACCCTCTTAGGGTACCCCCGGACACGAAAATATATAGCACTTAACTAATTAAAAACCCGAATAATTTCGGGTTTTTAATGTAACTTTCTTTTCTGAACGGAAATAATAGTCATACAATTTAATTTTCTTGTAATTACTCCTACTTTTAATCAGGTACTGGACGATGGATAACGACTCCCGCCTGAGAGGGAAAATCCGTCTGGTTACCTGGCGCTATACTTAACCGATTGATCGACATGCCATGCTGGTAAAATATTAAAATCCTCCCCCATAAATCTGAACCACATGACAGGATTGATAGTCAGGCAGTATTTCACATTCATTGCTAAAAAATAAAAATAAGCATGCATCTTCTCGAAGATTAATTACCTTCCATCTTGTAAAAAAGAATCAAATCCTCTAATAATATCTCGATTCCCGCTTTTTTTAATACATCTTTCCGCTCGGCATATATTTTCCTCAACATATCTTCAAACCCCTTGCCAAGATGAATTTGTTTATGGCAGTTGCAACATAGTGATATGATATTCTCTTCCACATCCAGTGAATGGCTTTGTTGAATAAATCAGATTTCGGGTAAGTCTCCCCCGTAGCGGGTTGTGTTTTCAGGCAATACGCACGCTTTCAGGCATACCTGCTTTCGTCATTTTGTTCAGCGCTCGTACCAGGGCCATAGCCTCCGCAACCTGACCATCGTAGTCACGCAGCGTCAGTGAACCCCCGAACAGCTGTTTTACCCGGTACATCGCCGTTTCCGCTATCGAGCGACGGTTGTAATCTGTTGTCCATTTCCACCGCGCATTACTCCCGGTCATTCGCTGATTAGCCACTGCACGGTTACGGTCTGCATATTCACCGGGACAGTAACCCGCACCTTTTCGGGGAGGGATAAGCGCGCTGATTTTCTTACGCCGCAGTTCATCGTGACATAGCCGGGTATCGTAAGCGCCATCGGCGGCGGCTGACCTGATTTTCCGGTGGGTTTGCCGGATTAACCCGGGGAAGGCCTCTGAGTCCGTAACGTTGTTCAGCGACAGGTCAGCGCAGATGATTTCATGTGTTTTACTGTCAACGGCGAGATGCAGCTTACGCCAGATACGGCGGCGTTCCTGGCCATGCTTTTTGACTTTCCACTCGCCTTCACCGAAGACCTTCAGCCCGGTGGAATCAATTACCAGGTGTGCGATTTCACCCCGGGTGGGCGTTTTGAAACTGACATTAACCGACTTTGCCCGCCTGCTGACACAGCTGTAATCCGGGCAGCGTAGCGGAACGTTCATCAGAGAAAAAATGGAATCAATAAAGCCCTGCGCAGCGCGCAGGGTCAGCCTGAATACGCGTTTAATGACCAGCACAGTCGTGATGGCAAGGTTAGAATAGCGCTGAGGTCTGCCTCGTGAAGAAGGCGCTGCCGACTCATACCAGGCCTGAATAGCTTCATCATCCAGCCAGAAAGTTATGGAGCCACGGTTGATGAGGGCTTTATTGTAGGTGGGCCAGTTGGTGATTTTGAACTTTTGCTTTGCCACGGAACGGTCTGCGTTGTCGGGAAGATGCGTGATCTGATCCTTCAACTCAGCAAAAGTTCGATTTATTCAACAAAGCCAAACAGAAGCCACTGGAGCACCTCAAAAACACCATCATACACTAAATCAGTAAGTTGGCAGCATCACCTTTTGCGTCTATAGTCATGATGTCAAATGAACGCGTTTCGACAGGAAATCATCATGAATAAATATCAGGCAGTTATTATTGGTTTTGGCAAGGCTGGAAAAACATTAGCCGTCACGCTGGCAAAAGCAGGTTGGCGTGTGGCTCTCATCGAACAATCAAATGCAATGTATGGCGGGACCTGTATTAATATCGGCTGTATCCCAACCAAAACATTGGTTCATGACGCACAGCAGCACACAGATTTTGTCCGTGCCATACAGCGTAAAAATGAAGTGGTTAATTTTTTACGTAATAAGAATTTTCATAATCTTGCGGATATGCCCAATATCGACGTGATCGACGGCCAGGCGGAGTTTATCAATAATCATAGCCTGCGTGTTCATCGGCCTGAGGGAAATTTGGAGATTCATGGCGAGAAAATTTTTATTAATACCGGTGCACAAGCCGTGGTTCCGCCAATTCCTGGAATTACCACCACGCCTGGTGTATATGACAGCACCGGATTACTTAATCTAAAAGAATTGCCTGGGCATTTAGGTATTTTGGGCGGCGGATATATTGGCGTTGAGTTCGCCTCTATGTTCGCTAATTTTGGCAGCAAAGTAACCATTTTAGAGGCAGCTTCGCTGTTTTTGCCTCGGGAAGATCGGGATATTGCTGATAATATCGCGACGATTTTACGCGATCAGGGCGTCGATATTATCCTCAATGCCCATGTGGAGCGAATCAGTCACCATGAAAATCAAGTGCAAGTGCATAGCGAGCACGCCCAACTGGCGGTGGATGCACTGTTAATAGCTTCCGGTCGTCAACCGGCTACCGCTTCGTTACATCCAGAAAATGCCGGTATCGCAGTAAACGAGCGCGGGGCAATTGTCGTTGACAAGCGATTACATACCACCGCAGACAATATTTGGGCGATGGGAGATGTTACCGGCGGGCTGCAATTTACTTACATATCACTGGATGATTACCGCATTGTACGTGATGAGTTACTGGGTGAAGGCAAACGTAGTACTGATGATCGGAAAAATGTGCCTTATTCCGTATTTATGACACCGCCCCTGTCCAGGGTTGGTATGACAGAAGAACAAGCCAGAGAGAGTGGTGCTGATATTCAGGTGGTGACATTGCCTGTAGCTGCAATTCCGCGCGCCAGAGTGATGAACGATACCCGTGGGGTATTAAAAGCGATTGTTGATAATAAAACCCAACGTATATTAGGGGCATCACTGCTGTGTATTGACTCCCACGAGATGATCAATATAGTGAAAATGGTGATGGATGCCGGGCTGCCTTATAGCATATTACGCGATCAGATATTTACTCATCCGTCGATGAGCGAATCACTCAATGATCTATTTTCATTAGTCAAATAAACTCAAAATCAGACGCCAGAACAAATATTCTGGCGTCTCAGAGAAAAGAATCTTATTAATTCTCTGTTACTCTATAACTTCTTAATCACTTCATTGATGGTATTTTATATGTTTAAAAAATCGGTGATGCTGCCAACTTAATGATTTAGTGTATGATGGTGTTTTTGAGGTGCTCCAGTGGCTTCTGTTTCTATCAGCTGTCCCTCCTGTTCAGCTACTGACGGGGTGGTGCGTAACGGAAAAAGCACAGACGGACATCAGCTCTATCTCTGA
>NZ_JADCKV010000018.1:0-192752 GCF_014982105.1 Enterobacter cloacae complex sp. P18RS
ATCGTATACAGGATAAAACATTAACATTTCACTCAAGCACAAGTTGCTGTTATTCAATGAATTAACAGAAACACAAAGAGTATTTATAAAACCACACGACATTCCTTTGGGCAGACTTTACAGCCCTGCATTGTCTTAATCAGGCTTTCGGAAAGAGGGTTTCAGGCAATCTTAAATGTTCTATTTGTTGAATGCATGCCTGAATCTTAGTAAATTTGCCTTGAAAATGTTTTTTCAGAATTAATTAATAAACCAATAATTATGTTATCTGTATAAGCTCATATTTATTCGTCGAAGTAATAATTAATGACGGTTGCGACTACACAAAACCGTGCACTTTTGTTACATTTTTTGCAAACTCACCCTGTGAGGATACTTAAAATGAACTGTCTGCCATCCGTTAGCGGATCTGCACACAAAAAGTATCAGTAACGATATGACTGGAGAAAAAATGGCTAAGCGTAAATTGTTGCTTCTGGGTGTATTACTGTCACTGGCGGGGGTCGCGCACGCTGCACCGCAAACATCGACAGCGCCTTCCGGCATCAAGGCCTATGAAGAGCAAGAGTTTATTGCCGATTTTACGAAGTTTAAAATCGGCGACACCGCGCCCGCGCAGTATCAGACGCCTGAGTACACCATCAAACAGTACCAGCTGCGTAACCTTCCCGCGCCCGATGCCGGCACACACTGGACCTACATGGGTGAGAATTATGTTCTGATTGGCGATGCCGATGGCAAAATCTACAAAGCCTATAACGGAGATATTTTCTATCACCGCTGATACGATCCTAATCCGTCCGTGGCAGGAGAGCGATCGCCCTTTCCTGCGCACGCTCTTCCTTCACGCCCGACGTGAAGCCTGGCCGTGGCTGGACAGTTCTGCGTGGCAGCTTGAAGATTTTGACGCGGCAACCCTGGACGAAGGGATTTGGGTGGCGGAGCAGGATGGGCACCGACTTGGCTTTGCCTCAGTCTCGACGAACGATAATTTTCTGCACAACCTGTTTGTCGATCCGAACTATCAGAGCCTGGGCGTCGGACATGTGTTGCTTGAACACGTGCAGAAGACGTTTACCAGCACGGGTTCACTCAAGTGTCTGGTGAAGAATGAGCGGGCGGTTGCGTTTTACCAGCGCCACGGCTGGCACATTGAGGCGACGGGAGATTCTCCGGACGGAGAGTATTATTTGATGCACTATCGGCTTGGGTAAAGTCAGGTGGCGCTACGCTTACCTGACCTACAAAATCGAGCCAGGC
This sequence comes from Enterobacter cloacae complex sp. P18RS, assembly GCF_014982105.1. Taxonomy (NCBI): domain Bacteria; kingdom Pseudomonadati; phylum Pseudomonadota; class Gammaproteobacteria; order Enterobacterales; family Enterobacteriaceae; genus Enterobacter; species Enterobacter cloacae complex sp. P18RS. The sequence goes on from NZ_JADCKV010000018.1 coordinate 1,261, forward strand.
CGGGTAAGGCGAAGCCGCCACCCGGCACTAACGCGCAGAGGCGTTACACCGCGCGGAAGGCAATTTCACCCGGAATGACTTCGCCCTGCCAGTAAAGCTGTGCCGCAACGCGCCCCGCCAGCTGACGATAGATTTCCGTGAATTCGCTATCCGGACGGCTGACCACCGTTGGCTTACCGCTATCCAGATCTTCACGCAGTGTGATATGCAGCGGCAGTTGCCCCAGCAGTTGCGTGTGGTATTGCGCCGCCAGCTTTTCGGCGCCACCGGTACCAAAGATAGGCTCATGGTGCCCGCAGTTGCTGCAAATGTGCATGCTCATGTTCTCGACGATACCCAGTACCGGCACCTCCACCTTCTCGAACATGACGATGCCTTTTTTGGCGTCGATCAGCGCGATATCCTGCGGCGTGGTGACCACGACGGCGCCGGTAACCGGAATGTTCTGCGCCAGCGTCAGCTGGATATCACCGGTGCCCGGCGGCATGTCCAGTACCAGATAATCGAGGTCAGGCCACATTGTCTCCTGCAACATTTGCAGCAGCGCCTTGCTGGCCATCGGGCCACGCCAGACCATTGCGTTATCGTCCGTGACCAGGTAACCAATGGAGTTGGTCGCCAGACCGTGCGCCACGATTGGCGCCATGTGGGTGCCGTCCGGCGAGGTTGGACGCTGGTTTTCCGCCCCCAGCATGTTTGGAATGGACGGGCCGTAGATATCCGCATCCAGAATGCCGACTTTCGCCCCTTCAGCCGCCAGCGCAAGCGCCAGGTTCACGGCGGTCGACGATTTACCCACCCCGCCCTTGCCCGAGCTGACGGCGATGATGTTCTTCACGCCGTTAACGCCCGGCTGATTTTTCACGCGCTTGAGCGTGGCGATGCTGTGGCTTAGCTTCCAGTCAATTGCATTTGCGCCGGTAATGCGCAGCAGCTCAGAGCTGGTTTGCTCTTTCAGGGCATCAAAGGCGCTGGTCCAGACGAACGGCATCTGTAGCTCAATGTGCAGCGTATCGTCCAGCCATGCGACGTGATGAAGCGCTTTTAGCGTCGTGAGATTGTGCTTCAGGGTTGGATGCTGAAAATTAGCCAGCGTCCCGGCGACCATTGCTCGTAAGGCTTCCGGTGATTTGGCCTGGGATTGAGAACTCATCCCGACTCCTTTGTTCTTGTGAATAAGACCTTAGACAAACAAGTTTACCTGAAAGGCCGCGGTTTGTGCTTACTTAATAATGCCCCTTTTGGTAATATCGAAAACCCTTTTCACAGTTAAAAGAAGTAATGCCTACTATGACTCAAGTCGCGAAAAAAATTCTGGTAACGTGCGCCCTGCCGTACGCCAACGGCTCAATCCACCTCGGCCACATGCTGGAGCATATCCAGGCTGATGTCTGGGTCCGTTACCAGCGAATGCGCGGCCACGAGGTGAACTTCATCTGTGCGGACGATGCCCACGGCACGCCGATCATGCTGAAAGCGCAGCAGCTGGGCATTTCCCCGGAACAGATGATCGCCGAAATGAGTCAGGAGCATCAGACCGATTTTGCTGGCTTTGACATCAGCTATGACAACTATCACTCCACGCACAGCGACGAAAACCGCGAGCTGTCAGAGCTGATCTACTCCCGTCTGAAAGAGAACGGTTTCATTAAAAACCGCACCATCTCTCAGCTGTACGATCCGGAAAAAGGCATGTTCCTGCCGGACCGTTTCGTCAAAGGCACCTGTCCGAAATGTAAATCCCCGGACCAGTACGGCGATAACTGCGAAGTGTGCGGCGCAACCTACAGCCCGACCGAGCTTATCGAACCGAAGTCCGTGGTCTCCGGCGCGACGCCGGTGATGCGTGACTCCGAGCACTTCTTCTTCGACCTGCCGTCGTTCAGCGAAATGCTGAAGGCGTGGACCCGCAGCGGTGCGTTGCAGGAGCAGGTCGCGAACAAAATGCAGGAGTGGTTCGAATCCGGGCTGCAACAGTGGGATATCTCCCGCGATGCGCCCTACTTTGGCTTCGAAATCCCGAACGCGCCGGGCAAATATTTTTACGTCTGGCTGGATGCGCCGATTGGCTACATGGGGTCGTTCAAGAATCTGTGTGACAAGCGCGGCGACACCGTAAGCTTCGACGAATACTGGAAGAAAGATTCCGATGCCGAGCTGTATCACTTCATCGGTAAAGACATCGTTTACTTCCACAGCCTGTTCTGGCCAGCAATGCTGGAAGGCAGCAACTTCCGCAAGCCGACCAACCTGTTCGTACATGGCTACGTAACGGTGAACGGCGCGAAGATGTCTAAATCTCGCGGGACGTTTATTAAGGCCAGCACCTGGCTGAACCACTTTGACGCGGACAGCCTGCGCTACTACTACACCGCGAAGCTCTCTTCCCGCATCGACGATATCGACCTGAATCTGGAAGATTTCGTGCAGCGCGTGAACGCGGACATCGTCAACAAGGTGGTGAACCTGGCGTCCCGTAACGCAGGTTTTATCGCCAAACGCTTTGACGGCGTGCTTTCTGCCGAACTGGCCGATCCTGAGCTGTATAAAACCTTCACCGACGCCGCCGCTGCGGTTGGCGAAGCCTGGGAAAGCCGTGAATTCGGTAAAGCCATTCGCGAAATCATGGCGCTGGCAGACGTGGCCAACCGCTATGTGGACGAGCAGGCGCCGTGGGTGGTGGCGAAACAGGAAGGCCGCGACGCCGACTTGCAGGCGATCTGCACCATGGGTCTGAACATGTTCCGCGTGCTGATGACCTGGCTGAAGCCGGTTCTGCCGCAGCTGGCAGCCCGCGCGGAAGCATTCCTGAACACCGAACTGACCTGGGATGCCATCCAGCAGCCGCTGCTCGGCCACAAGGTGAACACCTTCAAGGCGCTGTATAACCGCATCGAGATGAAGCAGGTTGACGCGCTGGTGGAAGCATCCAAAGAAGAGGTGAAAGCGGCTGCCGCACCGGTGACCGGCCCGCTGGCGGACGATCCGATTCAGGAGACCATCACCTTTGATGATTTCGCCAAAGTCGACCTGCGCGTGGCGCTGATCGAAAACGCGGAGTTCGTGGAAGGTTCTGACAAACTGCTGCGTCTGACCCTGGATCTGGGCGGCGAGAAGCGTAACGTCTTCTCCGGCATTCGTTCCGCGTATCCCGATCCGCAGGTGCTGATCGGTCGTCAGACCGTGATGGTGGCAAACCTGGCGCCGCGCAAAATGCGCTTCGGCATCTCTGAGGGGATGGTGATGGCCGCAGGCCCGGGCGGGAAAGATATCTTCCTGTTAAGCCCTGACGAAGGCGCGAAGCCGGGTCAGCAGGTGAAGTAATAAAAAAGCCGGATGAGAATCCGGCTTTTTTTTTTGCCCGGCGGCGCTACGCTTGCACGGGCCTACGGGTTTTGTAGGCCGGGTCAGGCGAAGCCGCCATCCGGCTAAAATCACCCCTTCTGGTTATGCACCCGCTGCGTCAACCCACGCAGGAAATAACGCAGAAACTGATCCCCACACTCGCGGTAATTCTTATGATCCGGCGCGCGCATCATGGCGGTGATTTCCGGCATCGACACGCGAAATTTCTGCTCGGTCATGATCGCCAGAATGTCGTCAGTTTTCAGGGAGAAAGCAATACGCAGCTTTTTCAGCACCGTGTTGTTATTCACCCGACGCTCCAGCGCCAGCTCAGGCGCAGATTCATCTTTGCCGCGCTTGTCGTAGATCAGGCCATTCAGAAAGCCCGACAGAATAATGTCCGGGCAGCGAACAAAACCCTCTTCATCTTCTTTAGTCATCCAGGTGTCGAACCCGGCGGACGTGGATTCCATGTCGGAGAGCGCAAGAATGCGCACCATGTCATTATTGTTCGCTTTCAGGGTGTAGCGCAGGCTACGAAGAATATCGTTACTTAGCATAGAGCCTTCGAATGTCGATGATGCAATGGCGCGCAGTGTACCAGTTTTACAGCCCTATCGCCTCTTTCAAACTTTTCAGGTAGCGACGACTGACGGGAACGGTTTGCCCGGCACGTAACACCAGCTCGGCCTGGCCGTTATCTTCCAGACGGATCTCTTTCAGGTGCGCCATGTTCACCAGATACTGACGATGGCAGCGGATTAACGGCGTGCGGCTCTCCAGCGTGCGCAGGGTCAGCTCGGTAAAGCCTTCGTTACCTTCAGCGCTGGTGACGTATACCCCGCTCAGACGGCTGCTGACAAAGGCAACGTCGTCCATTTGCAGGAGGTAAATCCGGCTGTGCCCGGTACAGGGTATAAACTTCAGGGGCTGCTGATGCTCCGGCAGCAGCGTCACGTCCTGCACGGTACGCTCCTGATGCAGGCGGGTCAGGGTCTTTTCAAGCCGTTTCTCTTCAATCGGCTTCAGCAGATAATCAAATGCGTGCTCTTCAAACGCCTTTACCGCGTACTCATCAAAGGCCGTCAGAAAGACGATATAGGGACGGTGCTCCGGGTCGAGCATGCCGACCATCTCCAGCCCGCTGATGCGCGGCATCTGAATATCGAGGAACAGCACGTCCGGGCGCAGTTTATGCACCGCACCGATGCCTTCAATCGCATTGGCACATTCCCCCACAACCTCGATATCACTCAGCTCCTGCAACAGAACACGCAGGTTTTCCCGTGCTAACGGCTCATCATCGACAATCAGCACTCTTAACATGCGTTCTCCTCCAGCGGCAATCGTAAGGTAATTCGGGTATAGCGGTCTGGCTCACAGGCGACGGTGATACCGCAGTCGTCACCAAAATGCGCGCGCAGGCGTTTATCCACCAGGCTCATGCCCAGACCGCCTGACGCGGAAGCTTCATACAGCCCCGCGTTGTCTTCAATATCCAGCACCAGATGGTGGTTAAAACGGGAAGCGGAAATCATAATCTCTCCACTTCCCAGCAGCTGCGACGTCCCATGCTTAATGGCATTTTCTACAATCGGTTGCAGGGTAAAGGCCGGAAGATGCTGATACGCCAGATCGTCCGGGACGGATAACGACACCTGTAAACGTGACTGGAAGCGCGCTTTTTCAATTTGCAGATAGGCGTTTACATGCTCAATCTCGTCCGCGAGTGTGACGATCTCCGAGGGTCGCTTCAGATTTTTGCGGAAAAAGGTCGAGAGAAATTGCACCAGCTGCGCGGCCTGATCGCTGTCGCGGCGGATCACCGCCTTCAGCGTGTTGAGCGCGTTAAACAGGAAATGCGGGTTCACCTGAGCGTGCAGGAGCTTAATTTCTGACTGCGTCAGCAGCGCTTTTTGCCGTTCATACTGCCCCGCCAGGATTTGCGCCGAAAGCAGCTGGGCGATCCCCTCCCCCAGCGTGCGGTTGATGGAGCTGAACAGGCGGTTTTTGGCTTCGTAAAGCTTAATAGTGCCCATGACGCGCTGGTTTTCACCCCGCAGGGGAATGACCAGCGTAGAGCCGAGTTTGCACTGCGGATGCAGGGAACAGCGGTACGGCACTTCATTTCCGTCGGCATACACCACTTCACCCGTTTCAATAGCGCGCAGGGTATAGGCCGAGGAGATCGGTTTGCCCGGCAGATGGTGGTCGTCGCCGGTACCGGTAAACGCCAGCAGCTTCTCGCGATCGGTAATCGCCACGGCTCCGATATCCAGCTCTTTATACAGCACCTGCGCCACCTTCATACTGTTCTCCTCGTTGAATCCCTGCCGCAGGATCCCTTCCGTCGACGCCGCAACTTTTAAGGCGGTGGCAGAAAATGCCGAGGTGTATTTTTCGAACATGGCGCGTTTGTCGAGCAGAATGCGCATAAACAGCGCCGCACCTACAGTATTGGTGACCATCATCGGTGCGGCAATGCTGCTGACCAGATGTAACGCATCGTCAAACGGGCGCGCGATCAGCAGGATGATCGCCATCTGCGCCATTTCCGCCACGAAGGTAATCGCCCCTGCGGTAAAGGGACTGAACACTTTATCCGGGCGACCGCGCTTAATCATATAGCTGTGGACGAGACCACCGAGCAGCCCTTCGACGATGGTGGAGATCATGCAGCTCAGCGCCGTCATACCGCCCATCGAATAGCGGTGCAGGCCGCCGGTTAACCCCACCAGACCGCCGACAACCGGGCCTCCGAGCAGCCCGCCCATTACCGCGCCGATGGCGCGCGTATTGGCGATGGAATCTTCGATATGGAGACCAAACCAGGTCCCCATAATGCAGAATATGGAAAATACGACGTAGCAGAGGAATTTGTGCGGCAGACGGACGGTGACCTGCATCAGCGGGATAAACAGGCGCGTTTTGCTCATCAACCAGGCGATGACAAGGAACACGCACATCTGCTGAAGCAACAGCAGCACCAGATTAAACTCGTACATACTCACAAACCGCACATTCTAAAAACGCGTAACATACACTGATAGCGGTTAACTTTCTTTGAAACGTGCCAAAAAAGCGATAAATCGTGTCCGCCATCACACCTTTTGCCGGAGATAACCTGTCTTTCGTATAATTTGTACAAAAAAGAATCAAATCTTCCTGGTTCCGCAAAGTGGGTCTACAGTTAAGCTGGGGACGCGCAAGCCTGGGGGCGAAAATGGCGCTTTACACAATAGGTGAAGTGGCACTCCTGTGTGATATCAATCCCGTTACGCTACGGGCGTGGCAGCGACGGTATGGATTGCTTAAGCCGCAAAGAACGGACGGCGGGCACCGCCTGTTTAACGATGCGGATATTGACCGGATCCGCGAGATCAAAAGCTGGATCGACAATGGCGTACAGGTCGGCAAGGTAAAATCGCTTCTGAGCCAGGACGATCCAGATACGCAGCTTCTCTGGCGCGAGCAGCAGGAAACGCTGCTGAGGCTGTTGCAGAGTGGCAATTTGCAGCGTTTGCGCGGCTGGATCAAAGAACAGGGTCGAGACTACCCGGCGCAAACCTTGATCACCCATCTTTTTATTCCCCTACGGCGTCGGCTTCAGTGTCAGCAAACCACCTTACAGGCACTGCTCAGCATGCTTGATGGCGTGCTGATTAACTATATTTCCGTCTGTCTTGCCTCAGCGCGGAATAAAAACAGCAAAGATGCGCTGGTGATCGGCTGGAACATACACGATACCACCCGGCTGTGGCTCGAAGCCTGGATTGCCACCCAGCAGGGCTGGCGCGTTGACGTGCTTGCCCACTCCCTGGCCCAGCTCAGGCCGGAACTGTTTGAGGGACAGACGCTGCTGGTCTGGTGCGGCGAAGTCCCCTCCGCTTCCCAGCAGCAGCTCCTGACGGAATGGCGCGAACATGGTTATCCCGTTTACTCGCTGGGGCCAAATGCGTCGTAACGGCATTTAATGGTTCATTAACAGCTGCGCTTCACCGTATAATTGTTCCGTTAACAACAGGAGCACATGATGAAGGCAACGAAACTGGCCGTAATTACCCTCTTTGCACTGATGGCCATCAGCGGTATCGGTGGCGTTATGCTTGCAGGTTATTCATTTATTGTTCGCGGCGGTGTTGGCTGAGGTATCCGGCCAGGCGTTCAAACAGGCGATCCACCACAATCGCCGCCAGCGCAACCAGAACCGCCCCCTGAATAATGTAAGCCGTATTAAACCCGCTTAACCCGATAATGATCGGCGTTCCCAGCGTATTGGCTCCGACCGTCGAAGCGATGGTTGCCGTACCAATGTTGATAATCACGGACGTTCGCACGCCGGCGATAATCACCGGTGCGGCCAGCGGCAGTTCGACCTTCACCAGCCGCTGCCAGGCGCTCATCCCCATCCCTTCCGCTACGCTCAGCACCGATGCAGGCACCGCCGCAATCCCCGCCAGCGTCCCTTGCAGAATGGGCAACACGCCGTACAAAATCAGCGCAATGATGGCAGGCTCCTGCCCAAAACCGATCGCCGGCACGGCAATCGCCAGCACGGCCACCGGCGGGAAGGTCTGCCCCGTTGCGGCGATGGTCTCCACCAGCGGACGAAACTCCCTGCCCGCGGGTCTCGTCACCGCAATCCCGGCGCCTGTGCCCAGCACGATGGCAATCACGCTTGACACCGCCACCAGCCAGAAGTGCGCCAGGGTGAGATTAACAAAGCTCTCCTGCTGGTACACCGGGCGCGGCAGCCCGGGAATAAGCGCATTAAACAGCGCCGCGCTGTGCGGCATCAGGTAGAGTAAGGCGATAAACAGCCCTGTCAGCCAGAGTAACGGATCACGGACCCACTTCACGCGTCACCTCCCCCGCCAGCAGATCGCGAAAATGGATCGTCCCACATGGCGTCCCCTGCCCGTCCGCAACGGGTAACACCTCGCACTGCCGGGCGACAAACGCCGACAGGGCATCGCGCAGGCTCATCCCATCGTGCAGCGGCTCACCAACGATTTGCGCATCGTGCGGACGCAGATAGTCCCTGACGGTGCGCAGCGAGAGCAGCCTGACGCCCAGCTCGCTGCGGCCAAAAAATTCACGCACAAAATCATTCGCCGGCGAGGTTAACAGCTCAAGCGGCGTACCCTGCTGGACGACTTCGCCGTGATCCATCAGTATCAGACGATCGGCCAGCCGCAGCGCTTCGTCGATATCATGCGTCACCAGCACGATGGTGCGCCCTAGAATACGGTGGATGCGACTCATCTCCGCCTGAAGTGCGCCGCGGGTGACCGGATCCAGCGCGCCGAAGGGCTCATCCATCAGCAGCAACTGCGGGTTAGCGGCCAGCGCGCGCGCCACCCCGACCCGCTGCTGCTGTCCGCCGGAAAGCTGGTGCGGATAGCGGTCGCGAAGCGACGCGTCCAGGCCCAGCAGCGCCATCAGCTCGTCGACACGCTCATTGATCTTCCCCCGGGACCATTTTTCCAGCTGTAGCACGGTGGCAATGTTCTGGGCCACCGTCCAGTGGGGAAACAGGCCGATGGACTGAATGGCGTAGCCCATACGCCGCCGCAGTTCCAGCACCGGCAGGCTGCGGATCTCCTCTCCGGCAAAGCGAATCGTCCCGCTGTCATGTTCCACCAGCCGGTTGATCATCTTCAGCGTCGTCGATTTTCCCGACCCCGACGTCCCGATCAATACCGAGAACGCCCCCTCGGCAAAATGCAGATTGAGGTGGCTTGCCGCCGGACGGCCCGCAAAGGTTTTACTCACATCATGAAATTCAATCATTGGCTCTTCTCCTGAGCAGCGCGAGCCACAGGGCAAACAATGCATCCAGTACGACCGCCAGCGCAATCGTGGGCACAACGCCCAGCAGCACCAGATCCAGCGCGCTGCTCAGCAGCCCCTGGAACACCAGTGCCCCAAAGCCGCCCGCCCCGATCAGCGCGGCAATCACCGCCATCCCCACGGTTTGCACCGTCACCACCCGCAGGCTGCGAACCAGCAGCGGAAGCGCAAGCGGCAGCTGTATTTTCCAGAAACACTGGCGCGCACTCATCCCCATCGCATGGGCGCTTTCCAGCACGTCAGGCGGAACCTGGCTTAACCCCGCCACCACGCCGCGCACCAGCGGCAGCAGCGCATACAGCACAAGGGCGATAAGGGCAGGCGTCAGCCCGGTTCCGGCAATGCCTGCCGCGGCCAACGCAGGGAAGGATTTCACCAGACCGGCCAGGGGGGCAATCAGCAGGCCAAACAGCGCAACGGAGGGGATGGTCTGAATAACGTTGAGCACGATAAAGACGGCACCCTGGCGGCTGGGATGCCGGTAGCACCCGATGCCCAGCGGCACGCCCAGCAGCAACGCCGGGATCAGCGTCCCGAACAGGATCGTCAGATGTTGCGCCAGCGCGTTGTCAAATACCTCCTGGCGGTTGGCGTACTCTTTTAACAGCGAGAGTTGATTCAGATCGCCGCTGAAGAGGATCAGCAGAGGGATGACCCAGAATTGCGCGTTCAGCAGCCAGCGCCAGACGGGTAGCGGTGTGAGACGGCGAATGGCATCGCTACAGACCAGCAGACAAAGTGCCAGCCACAGCCACAGCCCGCTGCCAATCGACGTGCGCGCCAGCGGGCTTTCAACCGAGGCCATCTGCGTTGCCGCCTGTCCCGCGCTCCAGAACAGCACGATAAACAGTGCTTCGCTGAGCAGAAGCGTCAGCCAAAGGGCGGCTCGCCCTGGCCAGAAGGCTAAGGCTACAGTACTCGCCAGCGCCGCGCCCAGCAGTAGCGGCGTAAATGACCAGATCTGCCAGAGCGCGCGCGGTTCGCCCGACACCAGACGGTTTGGCGCGACATTTACAAAGGGTAACGCGACCGCCGCAATGGCCACACAGGCCAACAGCAGCAGGACGCGGTTATGACATTTTATTGGCACAGCCTTGTCCCGTTACTTCACAAGCCCTTGTTGTTTCAGGAAGTCGGCAGCCACCTTTTTGGCATCCAGCCCCTCAACGGCAATGCTGGCATTCAGCTGTTGCAGCGTTTTCGCATCCAGTTTTTCAAACACCGGTTTGAGCCATTCCGCAATATCCGGGTAGGCTTTCAGCACCGCCTCGCGCACGACCGGGGTTGGGGCGTAAATGGGCTGAACGCCTTTCGGGTCGGTCAGGGTTTGCAGACCAAGCGCCGCGACCGGGCCGTCGGTGCCGTAGGCCATCGCCGCGTTGACGCCGGAGGTTTGCTGCGCCGCCGCCTTAATGGTCACCGCCGTGTCGCCGCCCGCCAGCGAGAGCAGCTGGGACTGATCGAGCTTGAAATCATAGGCTTTTTCAAACGCTGGCAGGGCATCAGCGCGCTCGATAAACTCTGCCGAGGCCGCGAGCTTAAACTCGCCCTTCTCTTTCAGGTAGCGGCTGAGATCGTCAAGCGAGGTGAGCTTGCCTTTCTCGGCAATATCTTTACGCACCGCGATGGTCCAGGTGTTGTTGGCCGGTGCCGGCGTAAGCCAGACCAGCTTATTTTTTTCCGCGTCCAGCTTTTTGACTTTTTCGTACCCGGCTTTGGCATTTTTCCAGGCCGGATCGTTTTCATCCTTGAAGAAGAATGCCCCGTTGCCGGTGTATTCCGGGTAGATATCCAGCTCGCCGGACGTGATGGCACCGCGTACGACAGGTGTGGTGCCAAGCTGTACTTTATTGACCGTTTTCACGCCGTGGCTTTCGAGTACCTGCAAAATGATATTGCCGAGCAACGCGCCCTCGGTATCAATTTTGGAACCCACCTTAACCGGCTCTGCGGCCTGTAGCGGCAGGCTTAGCGCCGCCAGAAGCACCGCCGATCCTGTTATCCCCTTAATAATCGTCATTCTGCTTTCCTCATTATTTTGTGGCCTTTTTCATAGGCTTGAGACAAAAGCGTAGCTTAAAACAGCGAATTTAACCGTTTTTCGTACAAGATGAGAGGCATCCCCCGCCAGGCGGGGGATGGGGAGGAAGGTAAGATTATTGCAGCTCGAATTCGGCTTTGTTCACGCGGGCGGAATCCACGCCAATGAAGACGTTGAATTTGCCAGGCTCGGCATCGTATTTCATCTGCTGGTTCCAGAACTTCAGCGCATTCACGTCAATCGGGAAGCTGACCGTTCTGGTTTCGCCCGGTTTCAGGTTGACCTTCTCGAAGCCGCGCAGCTGTTTCACCGGACGGCTCATGGAGGCCGTGACATCCTGAATGTACATCTGGATCACCGTCGCGCCTTCGCGTTTGCCGCTGTTGGTCACCTCCACGCTGGCGGTCACTTTGCCGTCATGCTTCATCGTAGGCGCTGACATTTTCACGTCAGAGACCTTGAAGGTGGTGTAGCTCAGGCCATAGCCAAACGGATACAGCGGGCCGTTCGCCTCATCGAAATAACGAGACGTGTACTTGTTCGGCTTGTCGGCGTTATACGGACGACCGGTGTTCAGGTGGCTGTAGTAAACCGGGATCTGCCCGACGGAGCGCGGGAAGGACATCGGCAGCTTGCCGGACGGGTTGTAATCGCCAAACAGCACGTCGGCAATGGCGTTACCGCCTTCGGTACCGGCGAACCAGGTTTCCAGAATGGCGTCAGCCTGCTGGTCTTCTTTCACTAGCGCCAGCGGACGCCCGTTCATCAGCACCAGCACCAGCGGCTTGCCGGTGGCTTTCAGGGCCGCGATCAGATCGCGCTGGCTTTGCGGGATGGTAATGTCGGTACGGCTGGAGGCTTCGTGCGCCATCCCCTGCGCTTCACCCACCACCGCAACCACCACGTCGGACTGCTTCGCGGCGTTCACCGCTTCGTCGATCATCTCTTTCGGCGTGCGCGGATCCACCTTCACCGCTTCCTCATACTGGTTGAGGAAGGTCACGATGTCTTTATCGTTGGTGACGTTCGCGCCTTTGGCGTAAACCACTTTTGCATTATCACCCACGGCGCTCTTAATGCCGGTCAGCACGGTAACGGACTGATCCGCCACGCCTGCGGCGGACCAGCTGCCCATGACGTCACGCTTGCTGTCGGCCAGCGGACCGACCACGGCAATGGTGCCGGATTTTTTCAGCGGCAGCGTGTCGAGACGGTTTTTCAGCAGCACCAGGCTTTCGCGCGCTACTTCCCGGGCTTCTTTACGGTGCAGACGGCTTTCGGCGTTGGTGTCCGCCGGGTCTGAATCCTTCGGCCCCAGATGGCTGTAAGGATCGTTAAACAGCCCCATGTCATATTTCACGTTCAGCACGTGGCGAGCGGCGTCGTCCAGCTCTGCCATCGTCACTTTGCCGCTCTTCACCAGCCCCGGCAGGTATTTGCTGTAGTACTCGTCGCTCATGCTCATGTTGATGCCGGACTTGAGCGCCACGCGTACCGCGTCTTCCGGATCGGACGCCGTGCCGTGTTTAATCAGCTCTTTAATCGCGCCGTGGTCAGAGACGGTAATGCCCTTAAAGCCCCACTGGTCGCGCAACACGTCTTTCAGCAGCCACGAATCGGAGGTGGCAGGCGTGCCGTTGAGAGAGTTCAGCGCTACCATCACCGCCCCGCTGCCCGCGTCCAGCCCTGCCTTGTATGGCGGCATGTAGTCGTTAAACAGGCGCTGTGGGCTCATGTCGACGGTGTTGTACTCTTTACCGCCCTCCACCGCGCCATAGGCGGCGAAGTGCTTGACGCTGGTCATCACCGAGTAACGATCTGCCGGGCTTTTGCCCTGCATCGCTTCCACCATGGTTTTGCCCATCGTGGCGGTTAAATACGTGTCTTCACCGAAGCCCTCCGAAGCGCGGCCCCAGCGCGGATCGCGGGAGACGTCAACCATCGGAGCCCAGGTCATATTCAGGCCGTCGTCTGCGGCTTCATATGCCGAAACGCGCCCGACGGTTTTCACCGCATCAAGATTAAAAGAGGAGGCTAAGCCGAGGCTAATCGGGAAGACGGTACGCTGGCCGTGCACCACGTCATAAGCGAAGAACAGTGGAATTTTCAGGCGGCTCAGCTCCATCACCTGATCCTGCATCTTGCGGATATCCTGGCGGGTAACGGTGTTAAAAATGGCCCCTACCTGCCCGTCTTTGATCATCTCGCGAATGGCTTCTTTCGGGTTATCCGGACCGACGCTGATCAGGCGCAGCTGGCCGATTTTCTCATCGACCGTCATCTTTTTGAGTAAATCCGTGACAAAGGCGTCGCGGGCTTCGGGCGTGAGCGGGTGATTACCAAACAAATCCTCTGCCAGCGCAGGTTGCAGCGCCAGGCTGACGGCGACACCTACAGAACATAGCCATTTCATGTTGTTATTCTCTCTCATCAATAACCGCGGGAAGCACCCGGCCAGACCGTGCGAAAAGCGCAGTGTGCCATAAAGCCTGAAAACCTTGCAGGGTTATTCTCTGATTTTTCTCATGAATACCCGACCGCTCAACGGCTAATCGCGCTATGCTTTACAGCGAGAAATTTGCCCCACCACAAGGAGTGGAAGATGTCTTCTGTTCGAACTGACGATAACACTACATTTATTAACGAACTGTCTCGCCTGGTCGGTCACTCTCACCTGCTTACCGACCCGGCCAAAACCGCCCGCTATCGGAAGGGCTTTCGCTCCGGCCAGGGCGACGCGCTGGCGGTAGTCTTCCCCGGTACGTTGCTCGAACTGTGGCGCGTGCTCAGCGCCTGCGTTGCGGCAGACAAGATTATTTTAATGCAGGCTGCGAATACCGGCCTGACCGAAGGCTCCACGCCGAACGGCAACGATTACGATCGTGACATCGTGATTATCAGCACCCTGCACCTCGACAAACTACACCTGCTGGACAAGGGCGAACAGGTGCTCGCCTTCCCCGGCACCACGCTTTACTCGCTGGAAAAAGCGCTTAAGCCGCTGGGACGCGAACCGCACTCGGTGATCGGCTCATCGTGCATTGGCGCCTCGGTGATCGGCGGGATCTGCAATAACTCCGGCGGCTCGCTGGTGCAGCGCGGCCCGGCTTACACGGAAATGTCGCTGTTCGCCCGTATCGATGAAAACGGCAAGCTGACGCTGGTTAACCATCTGGGGATCGATCTGGGCGTAACGCCAGAGCAGATCCTCAGCAAACTCGACGATGACCGCGTAAAGGACGAAGACGTTCAGCACGATGGCCGTCACGCGCATGACCACGATTACATCACCCGCGTGCGCGATATCAATGCCGATACGCCGGCGCGCTATAACGCCGATCCGGATCGCCTGTTTGAATCCTCCGGCTGCGCGGGCAAGCTGGCCGTTTTTGCGGTGCGCCTCGATACCTTCCCGGCAGAGAAAAAGCAGCAGGTGTTTTACATCGGCACCAATCAGCCGGAGGTGCTGACGGAGATCCGTCGTCATATTCTGGCCGAGTTCACTCACCTGCCGGTGGCGGGCGAGTATATGCACCGGGACATTTACGACATCGCCGAGCGCTACGGGAAAGACACCTTCCTGATGATCGACAAACTCGGCACCGACAAAATGCCGTTCTTCTTCACTATGAAGGGCCGCACCGACGCGATGCTGGAGAAAGTATCGTTGTTCAAACCGCACTTCACCGACCGCTTTATGCAGAAGCTGGGTAACGTCTTCCCGGCGCATTTACCGGAGCGGATGAAGACCTGGCGCGACAAGTATGAGCACCATCTGCTGCTGAAAATGGCCGGGGACGGAATTGCCGAAGCGCAGAGCTGGCTCACCGAATTCTTCAAAACCGCCGACGGGGATTTCTTTGCCTGTACGCCGGAAGAAGGCAGCAAAGCCTTCCTGCACCGCTTCGCCGCGGCGGGTGCTGCCATCCGTTATCAGGCGGTGCATTCCGAAGAGGTGGAGGATATTCTGGCGCTGGATATCGCCCTGCGTCGCAACGATACCGAGTGGTTTGAACATCTGCCGCCGGAGATTGACAGCAAGCTGGTGCATAAGCTCTATTACGGCCACTTTATGTGCTATGTCTTCCATCAGGATTACATCGTCAAAAAAGGGGTTGATGCGCATGCGCTGAAAGAACAGATGCTGGCGCTGCTGCACGAGCGTGGCGCGCAATATCCTGCCGAGCACAACGTAGGACACCTGTACAAAGCGCCGGAGACGCTTAAACAGTTTTATCGCAAAAATGACCCTACAAACAGTATGAACCCGGGCATTGGTAAGACAACGCGGAAGAAATACTGGAAAGAGAGTGCCGAAACAGAGGAACACAATACGCAAGCCTCTGATGAACTCTTATAGCCAAATTTAAGAGATTGTTAAGCCCTCCTCAAACGTACTAGAGTATCTGCCTGTTGCCAGAGAAACGTTTCTCTGGCTTTCCAAACAAGGAGCGGGCAGAACATGTCGGCTGTAGAAATTTTCCCCGAAACTGAAATCGAGGTGCGCGACGCCCTTCCTGACGATGCGCATGCCATCTCGGCGATATACGCCTGGCATGTGCTTCATGGCCGTGCGTCCTTCGAGGAAGTTCCTCCCACCGTCGATGAGATGCGTCAGCGGATGAAGAGCGTGACCGACAGCGGTTTACCGTGGCTGGTTGCGCTGTATCGCGGCATTGTTGTCGGCTACTGCTACGCCACGTTTTATCGTCCACGCCAGGCCTACCGGTACACCCTTGAGGAATCCATCTATGTGGATGCCAGCACTACCGGGCGCGGGTTTGGCTCGGCCTTACTCCAGGCACTGATCGCCCGTTGTGAACAAGGACCCTGGCGGCAGATGATTGCCGTGGTTGGTGACGGAAACAATAATGCGGGATCGTTACGGCTGCATAAAAAACATGGCTTCGAGGTTGTCGGTCAACTGCGCAGCGTGGGGTATAAGAAGGGCGACTGGCGGGATACGTTGATCATGCAGCGTCCACTCAACGATGGTGACTGGACGCTGCCGGAGTAGGCGCTTTCGCCCGGTGGCGCTTCGCTTACCGGGCCTACGTATCGGGGCCGCTTTAGGGCCGTAGGCCGGGTAAGGCGAAGCCGCCACCCGGCACAGACAGGCGGCTCAGTCGTTCTGCGCCGTCGCCATCTGTTCCGCTTTCTGCTTTTTATACGCCAGCGCTGAAGCCGGCACCGGCTGCACTTTCCCGGTTTCAATCCAGGTGCGCAGGCGGCTGGCGTCCGCAAAGTGGGTATATTTGCCGAAGGCATCCATCACCACCAGCGCCACTGGCTTACCGTTAAACACGGTGCGCATCACCAGGCAGTGCCCTGCCGCATTAGTGAATCCGGTCTTGGTTAACTGAATATTCCAGTTATCGCGATACACCAGATGGTTAGTGTTGCGGAACGGCAGCGTATACGCCGGGTTCGAGAATGTCGCCATCTCCTCACGCGTGGTACTGAGCTGACCGATCAGCGGGTATTGCTTACTGGCGATCAGCAGCTTGGTTAAATCACGCGCCGTCGAGACGTTATGAATCGACAGACCGGTTGGCTCTACGAAATGGGTATTTTTCATCCCCAGCGCTTTGGCTTTGGCGTTCATCGCGCGGATAAACGCGTCGTAACCACCAGGATAATGGTGGGCAAGGCTTGCCGCCGCGCGGTTCTCAGAGGACATCAGCGCCAGCAGCAGCATATTTTTACGGCTGATTTCACTGTTCAGACGCACGCGAGAGTAGATCCCTTTCATCTCTGGCGTGTGGCTGATATCCACCTTCAGCTTTTCGTCCAGCGGCAGTCGTGCATCAAGCACCACCATCGCGGTCATGACTTTGGTTATGGAAGCGATCGGGCGCACCAGATCCGGATGACTGGCGTAGATCACCTTGTTGGTATTCAGGTCAACGATCATCGCGCTGCCGGACGCAATCTGGGGTTGCGCAGCAGCGGTGGCGACTGCGGTCGTTTTGGCGATGGCTGGCGCGGTAGCGGAGACGCCCAGCAGCAGCGCAAGACTAAGGAGTGACACTCGAAATTTCAGCATGATGAGACTTCTGATAATGATTCACGCACGTTATGACGTACACCGCCTGTGTCAACGGATAAACACAGGCTGGCTTCGGCATCATAGCGATCACCGTGCGTTGTCGCCAGCGGAGAATCATAACCAGATGCTGCATTGCTGGCATTTACGCCAGCAATGCAGGGAACTTAAAAGAGACGGTATCCATAACCCCAAAGAATAACTGTCAGGGCCAGTAGCGCCTCAAGGACCAGTACGCCGATGGCAAGCGTAGAGCTGGAGAAGCTCAGGCCCTCTTCTTTATTGATATTGAGGAAGGTTGGCACCCCTACATACAGCAGATAACCGGTGTAAAAGAGGGCAACCGTACCGATCAGCGCGCACAGCCAGACCAGTGGATAGAGCGCGACAATACCGCTCAAAAACAGCGGGGTCGCGACGTATCCGGCGAAGACCATACAGTGTGCCAGCGACGGGCGCTGCGGATAGTTGCGCGCCATCCAGTGGATGACCCGCCCCATCACCGCCACCCCGGCCAGCATCAGGCCATAAAACAGAATGGCCAGGTACAGTCCGGTAAACCAGGAAAGCTGAACCACGGTGCCGTCACCAAAGTTCCAGCCTATCTGCGTAGTACCAATAAACGCGCAGACCACCGGCACCGCTGCCATCAGCAGGACATGGTGGGTATAGTGATGCGCGACCGTTTCGTTCTCGTTACGGATCACCTGCATTTCACGATCGGGATGGGAGAAAAGTCCCCAGACATGGTTCATAACGCCCCCTTGTTGTCGGCCCGTCAGCGATAGCTTAAGTATAATGCAGGCTTTAGATTATTTTATGTACAGTGGGAAATTTCCGTTGATTGCCGCGCGGTTGATGGATGGGGTATATGATTAACGCAGGCACAGTAAGGGAGATGACGTTTACGTAATGGATATCAACGGTCTTATTGAACAATATGGATACGCCGCGCTGGTGATCGGCAGCGTCGCGGAAGGCGAAACCATCACGCTGCTGGGCGGGGTGGCCGCACATCAGGGATTGCTGAAATTCTCGCTGGTGGTCGCCGCCGTCGCGTTGGGCGGTATGATTGGCGATCAGCTGCTCTACTTTCTGGGGCTGCGCTTTGGCCCGACGCTTTTGCAACGTTTTGCTAAGCATCAAAAGAAAATTCGCCGTGCTCAGCGGCTTATCCAGCGACGTCCCTGGCTGTTTGTGATTGGTACCCGCTTTATGTACGGCTTTCGCATCATCGGGCCAATACTGATTGGCGCGAGCCGCTTACCGCCGAAAATCTTCCTGCCGCTGAACATTCTCGGGGCGATTGCCTGGGCGCTGATTTTCACCACGCTTGGCTACGTGGGTGGCGAAGTAATAGGTCCGTGGCTGCATAATCTCGATCAGCATCTTAAACACTGGGCCTGGTTGATCCTGGTTGTTGCAGTGGTGATTGTGGTACGGCTGTGGCTCAAGCATCGCGAAAAGCGGCGGGATGAAGAGTGAGTTCGGCCTGCTGCCCCTCACCCTACCCCTCTCCCCAAACGCTATACACCCTCTCCCCTTGGGGGTGAGGGGAATGCTTATTCCGCAGGCTTAAACTGCGGATTCGCCAGCATAAAACCGCCGTCGACGATAAACGACTGCCCGGTGGTGTAGCTGGCGTCGCTGTCACACAGCCACGCCACCAGGCTGGCAATTTCTTTGGTATGCCCTGGCCGTGCCAGCGGGATTTCCGGCATTGCGCCTTCTTTCACTTCGCTGTCGTCCATATCATTCATCGGCGTGGCGATCGCTCCGGGCGCAACGGCGTTCACCAGAATCTTATGTTTAACCAACTCCAGCGCCATCGACTTCGTTAACCCGCCCAGCGCATGTTTGGCCGCCGTATAGGCGCTGGCGTCCGGCAATGGCGTATGTTCATGCACCGAGGTGATATTCACGATCCGCCCCCCTTCCCCCTGCTTCACCATCTGACGCGCCGCGATTTGCGAGCAGAGAAACGCGCCGTCCACGTCAACGGTGAATATGTGCCGCCAGTCGTCAAACGACAGGTCCAGAAATGGCGCTTTATTCATCGCCCCGGCATTGTTAACCAGCACATCCAGCCGCCCGAAACGCGTAATCAGGGTTTCAATGGCCTTTGCGCCTTCCGGCAAATTGCTTAAGTCGAGATGAATGGCCTCGGCACGCTGCCCGCGCGTTTCAATTTCACGGCAGGTTGCCAGCGCCCCTTTCTCATCTGAATGCCAGGTTACTCCGACATCAAACCCGCGTTCGGCCAGCATCAGGGCCGTCGTTTTGCCAATTCCTGAATCCGATGCGGTAACAATTGCGACTCGCGTCATACTCACCTCCTGATAATCTGCAAAGAGGTAAGTATAGATAATGCGCAATGTTAGCCGTGATGATATCCGCCACCCAGCGCGGAGGTGAGCTGGAGCGTGGCATCCACGTACTGACCTTTCAGCATCAACCCGGTAATACGCTCTTTGAGCGCCGGAATTTTTGCTTCACTCACCCGGGAGCCGGCAATGATCCCGGCGCTGAAACGCGCCTGTGCCAGCGCAACGACGCGCGCCGCATCTTTTTCGATCTGCTGCTGGTGCTGATTTTTGGCGGTCAGCGTATCCACTTCGCTGGCCGTCCGGGCAACCTGGTTTACGGCATCTACCACGGCCTTGTTGTAGTTCGCCACGGAGAGGTTGTTTTGCGCCTGGGCGATATCCAGGTTCGCATTCAACCGACCGCTGTCAAAAATTGGCAGCGTCAGCCCGGCGGTTACGCCCATTTGCTGCGCAGATGAGCGGAACAGGTCACTCAGGTGCAATGCATCCTGCTGCAAGAATGCCATCAAATTGATGTCAGGGTAGAACGCGGCTCTGGCGGCATCCACTTCGCTCATGGATGCTTCGATATACCAGTGCGCCTCCTGCAAATCCGGGCGCCGAGCCAGCAGTTCATAACCGAGCGTTGATGGCAACGACGC
Organism: Enterobacter cloacae complex sp. P18RS; assembly: GCF_014982105.1. Lineage (NCBI taxonomy): Bacteria > Pseudomonadati > Pseudomonadota > Gammaproteobacteria > Enterobacterales > Enterobacteriaceae > Enterobacter > Enterobacter cloacae complex sp. P18RS. The sequence continues at coordinate 21,514 of NZ_JADCKV010000018.1, forward strand.
CTCTGCGTCAGGTAAGGCATGCCGGGCGAGCGTGACTGAAGGGGTATGGGTCAACGCATTCAGACGCGCCTCAATGACCTTCATTTTGCCGTGCACGTCAGCGAGCTGTTCATCGGTTTTGCTGGCATTGATATCCGTTTCAACGCCTTCCACCGAGGAGGTAATGCCGTGCTGATAAAGCTCGCGATCGGCACCGATGATATTTTCCTGCTCCCGTTTGATTTGCGCGAGTACGTCACCCACCGCGGCCTCGGTCTGCCAGTCCCAGTACAGCCGCGCGACGCTGCTGGCGAGCAGCTGGCGGGTCTGCTCCAGCTCCGCTTTTTGCGCATTCACCTGACCGATGCGGGCCTCAATTTGGGCGCGGTTTTTACCCCATAAATCCAGATCCCAACCCGCCGTCAGACCAAAGGTGCCGTTGGTGTACCAGGGGCCGGTTGTCCCCGCCGCCGGGTCGGTCAGCGCAAATGGCCCCATCAGCCCCTCTGCCGACATTTTTTGCCGTTCAACATCTGCGGAAAAATCCAGCTGTGGACCCTCAGCAGCGACAGCGGCTTTCGCCTGTGCTTCCGCCAGGGTGATACGCTGACGGGCAATTTGCATATCCGGCGCATCCGCCAGCGCTTTGTCGATCAGCGCGTTGAGCTGGGGGTCGTTAAAGTCTTTCCACCATTCGCTTTTTGGCCAGTCGGCATGACGCAGTTGGGTATTTACAGCTGCGGCGGCGGCTTGCGTTTTTACTGGAGACACCGTGGCATGTTCCGGCGCGCAGGCGGCCAGCATAAAAACAAGAGGAGCACTCAGAGATAAAGTAAGAGAACGTTTCATTACGCCATGAACTCAAAAAAATAAAGGCGCAACTTACGCTTACTGACGTTCCGTTTTTTAGTAACGCGTGGCAATCTGCATATTGTTATACATTTTCATATCCGGAAATTTATTCCCCAAGACAATGATTTAATTTCATGTATTCATGCTAATTATGAATTGACTGCTACACTTACTTCGACAGACATACGCAGGAGAGGCGAATGAAAATATTATTGTGGGTTATTTTGATTATATTTCTGATAGGGCTGCTGGTGGTAACCGGCGTATTCAAGATGATTTTCTGATTCCGTTGCCCGGCTCCGCGCCGGGCAAACACTTCACACTTCGCTCAGGATTTTGACTGGATCACCCGGGCAATATCCGCAGACGTCTGTAGCGTACGGATCTCCTGAAATAATCCCAGCGCGTCGTCGTACTCTTTACGCAAATAACTCAGCCACTGCTTAATGCGCGCGACGTGATACAAGCCGGTATCGCCTTGCTTTTCCAGCCGCGTGTATTTTTGCAGTAGTTTCACCACATCCGCCCACGGCATCCGCGGCTCATTATATTTCACCACCCGGCTGAGGTTCGGCACGTTCAGCGCACCGCGGCCAATCATCACGGCATTACAGCCGGTCTCTTTGAGGCAGGCCTGCGCGCTCTCGTAATCCCAGATTTCGCCGTTGGCAATCACCGGGATCGTAAGCCGTTTGCGGATCTCGCCAATCGCCTGCCAGTTAATGCGCTCGGCTTTATAACCATCCTCTTTGGTTCGCCCGTGCACCACCAGCTCGGTGGCGCCCGCCTGCTGCACCGCGTCAGCAATTTCAAACTGCTTGTCGTCGCTGTCCCATCCCAGACGCACTTTGACCGTCACCGGCAGATGCGATGGAACCGCCTCACGCATGGCCTTTGCGCCGCGATAAATCAGCTCCGGATCTTTAAGTAGCGTCGCCCCCCCACCGCTGCCGTTGACCAGCTTTGACGGACAGCCGCAGTTAAGATCGACGCCGTACGAACCAAGCGCTACCGCGCGGGCGGCGTTTTCAGCCAGCCACTCAGGATACTGGCCGAGCAGCTGGACGCGCACCAGCGTACCGGACGGAGTGCGGCTCTGACGATGCAGTTCCGGGCAGAGACGATAAAATGATTTTTCTGGCAGCAACATATCGACCACGCGCAGAAACTCCGTCACGCAGAGATCGTAATCGTTCACCTCGGTAAGCAGCTCGCGCACGAGAGAGTCGAGCACACCTTCCATCGGGGCCAGTAAAACACGCATTCTGAGTACCTGTGAAAAAAGACGCGCTATAGTAGCTGCTCTCTATGTATGTTGAAAGCCCGGCGTTCCATTGCGGAATGTCTGGTATGCCCAAAATTCATGATGTGATCCGTGGCACATTTTCAGGTTTAATTGTATGATGAATACGTCTCAGCAAGGACTTTCACCATGAGCAAATCACTGAATACTATCTGGCAATACCTTCGCGCCTTCGTCCTGATTTATGCCTGCCTGTACGCCGGCATTTTTATCGCTTCGCTGCTGCCGATTACGATACCCGGCAGCATTATCGGCATGCTGATCTTGTTTGTGCTGCTGGCATTACAGGTGCTGCCCGCGAAATGGGTCAACCCAGGGTGCTTCGTTCTCATTCGCTATATGGCCCTGCTTTTTGTGCCTATCGGCGTTGGGGTTATGCAGTATTACGATGTGCTTAAAGCGCAGTTCGGCCCGATTGTGGTCTCCTGCGCCATCAGTACGCTGGTGGTATTCCTGGTCGTCAGCTGGAGTTCACACATTGTGCATGGCGAACGCAAGGTCGTCGGGGAGAAAACAAAAAAATGATGGCGAATATCTGGTGGTCCCTGCCGTTAACCCTGGTGGTGTTCTTTGCTGCGCGTAAGCTTGCGGTGCGTTTCAAAATGCCGTTGCTCAACCCGCTGCTGGTCGCCATGGTGGTGATTATTCCTTTTCTGCTGCTCACCGGCATTCCTTATGAGCGTTACTTCGCCGGGAGCAAGATCCTCAACGATTTGTTGCAGCCTGCCGTGGTGGCGCTGGCGTTTCCTTTATATGAGCAACTGCATCAGATCCGCGCGCGCTGGAAATCCATCATTACCATCTGCTTTGTGGGTAGCCTTGTTGCGATGATCACCGGTACCTCGGTGGCCTTATTGATGGGCGCGTCGCCGCAGATCGCCGCCTCTATCCTGCCTAAATCCGTCACCACACCGATTGCCATGGCCGTGGGCGGCAGCATCGGGGGCATTCCGGCCATCAGCGCCGTGTGCGTGATTTTCGTCGGTATCCTGGGCGCGGTGTTTGGTCATACGCTGCTGAATATCATGAAAATTCGGACCAAAGCGGCACGCGGTCTGGCGATGGGTACCGCCTCGCACGCGCTGGGCACCGCACGCTGCGCGGAACTGGATTATCAGGAAGGGGCATTCAGCTCGCTGGCGCTGGTGATCTGCGGGATTATCACTTCCCTGGTCGCGCCGTTTATCTTCCCGATTATTCTGGCAGTCATGGGCTAAAATTTGCGATGCGTCGCGCAAATTTCATTTTCATTTCATAAGTTGCACACATAATGAGATTTGGATCACATATAAAGGCCGTACGGCTCCGTACACTACCGATCCATTAACCTTGATGAGGCAACGTCATGCATCCACGTTTTCAAGCTGCTTTCTCTCAGCTTGCAGAGAATTTGCAATCAGCCCTGGCTCCGGTTCTGGCGGATGCGCATTTCCCCGCCCTGCTGACGGCAGATCAGGTCACGACCCTTAAACAGGCAACGGGGCTGGACGAAGACGCGCTGGCTTTCGCCCTGCTGCCCCTGGCGGCTGCCTGCGCCCGCGCTGACCTTTCCCATTTTAACGTAGGCGCAATTGCGCGCGGCGTGAGCGGAACCTGGTACTTCGGCGGAAACATGGAGTTTCTTGGTGCGACCATGCAGCAAACCGTCCACGCGGAGCAGAGCGCCATCAGTCACGCCTGGCTGCGCGGCGAAAAAGCCCTGCGCGCCATCACCGTCAACTATACCCCTTGCGGCCACTGCCGCCAGTTTATGAATGAGCTGAACAGCGGTCTTGAACTGCGTATCAACCTGCCGGGACGCGCACCGCATACGCTGGGTGATTACCTGCCGGATGCTTTCGGCCCGAAAGATCTTGAGATCAAAACCCTGCTGATGGACGAGCAGGACCACGGTTATGCGCTCTCGGGAGATGAGCTGAGCGAAGCGGCCATTGCCGCCGCCAATAAAAGCCACACGCCATACAGCAAATCTCCAAGCGGCGTCGCCCTTCAGTGCCGCGACGGCCGCATCTTCACCGGCAGCTATGCAGAGAACGCCGCATTTAACCCGACGCTGCCTCCGCTCCAGGGTGCCCTGAACCTGCTTAGCCTGAACGGGTATGACTACCCGGATATTCAGCGCGCAATCCTGGCTGAAAAGGCCGATGCGCCGCTGATCCAGTGGGACGCGACCGCAGCCACGCTGAAAGCGCTGGGCTGTTCAACCATCGACCGCGTGCTGCTGGCATAATCTGTTCGGCGGGCAGAGTTGCCCGCCAGTCTGACGAAAAACCCCTCAGTTGAATCGCTGTTTCTTGCGCTAACCAGGCGGGTACAGTAGCCTGAGGGAAATTTCATCATCGGTACGAGCCATCTGCATGTTAAAGCGCGTGTTTTACAGCCTGTCTGTCCTGGTCGGCATACTGCTGTTGATCGTGCTGGGTCTCGACCGCTGGATGAGCTGGAAAACAGCCCCCTACATTTTTGATGACCTACAGGATCTCCCCTACCGTCAGGTTGGTGTGGTGCTTGGCACCGCCAAGTATTACCGCACTGGCGTCATAAATCAGTATTACCGGTATCGTATTCAGGGCGCGCTGAACGCCTATAACAGCGGCAAGGTGAACTATCTGCTGCTGAGCGGCGATAACGCGCTGCAAAGCTATAACGAGCCGGTGACGATGCGCAAAGATCTGATTGCCGCAGGCGTCGACCCGGCCGATATCGTGCTCGACTACGCCGGATTCCGCACGCTTGATTCCATCGTGCGTACCCGCAAGGTGTTCGACACCAATGATTTCATCATCATTACCCAGCGTTTCCACTGCGAGCGGGCGCTGTTTATCGCCCTGCATATGGGCATTCAGGCGCAGTGTTATGCGGTGCCATCGCCAAAGGATATGCTGAGCGTGCGCGTACGTGAGTTTGGCGCTCGTTTTGGCGCGCTGGCTGACCTGTACTTATTCAAACGTGAACCGCGCTTTTTAGGCCCGCTGGTGCCGATCCCAACGATGCACGAAGTGCCGGAGAATGCACAGGGTTACCCGGCGGTAACGCCAGAGCAGTTGCTGGAAATTCAGAAGAAGTAATAACTTTTGTCGGATGGCGGCTTCGCCTTACCCGACCTACGATCGCGATTTTGTAGGCCCGGTAAGCGTCGCGCCACCAGGCAAAAAAAGGCCCGCTACGTGAGCGGGCCTTTTCATTCTGAAGATCTTACTTCTTACGCGCGTACTTCAAGGAATCCAGCGCAACCGCGAAGATGATGATGGCACCCTTGATGATGTACTGCCAGTAGGGGTTCACGCCGATGTAGGTCAGGCCGTAGTTGATAACGGTGAAGATGATCACACCGGTCACCACGCCCAGCACGGTCCCCACGCCGCCGCTGAAGGAGACGCCGCCAACCACGCAGGCTGCAATCGCATCCAGTTCGTACATAAAGCCGAGGTTGTTGGTTGCAGAGCCGATACGGCCCGCTTCCAGCATCCCGCCGAAGGCGTAGAAGACCCCGGACAGGGCGTAAATCATCAGCAGGTTCAGAGCCACGTTGACCCCGGACACTTTCGCCGCTTCAGGGTTACCGCCGATAGCAAAGATGTTTTTACCGAAACGGGTTTTGTTCCACAGGATCCAGACGAACGCCACCGCAATCAGCGCATAGAAGGTGATGTAGGAGAGACGGAAGCTGCCCAGCGCAACAAACCCCTGCGTGAAGGTCGAGAAGCCGCTGTCGAAGCCAGAGATTGGAGACGCGCCGACGAAATCGTAGTACAGGGAGTTGATACCATAAACGATGATCATCGTGCCAAGCGTGGTGATGAATGGCGTCACGTTCAGGTAAGCAATGATGATGCCGTTAATCAGGCCAATTACCGCGCCGATGGCGCACACGATCAGGATCACCACGAAAATCGGCATGGTCGCCATCTCCGGGAACACCTTGTTGGCGTTTTCCATCGACTGCAACAGGGTTGCCGCAATGACCGCCGCCAGACCCACCTGGCGCCCTGCCGAAAGGTCAGTCCCCTGGGTAACGATAAGTCCCGCCACGCCAAGCGCGATAATAATACGTACGGAAGACTGGGTCAGAATGTTACTCAAGTTCAGCAGACTTAAGAACGTAGGGTCCTGGAAAATAATAATCGCCAGCAAGACTAAAAGAACAACGTAAATACCGCCTTCTTTCAGATAAGTGAGAAAACTTTTTTTATTTAACGCACTCATGAGGAGCCCCTGATCTTAAAGGTGCAAAGACGCAAGACGCAAAATTTCGTTTTGCGTTGTCGTTTTGGTTTCAACAATACCGGCAACGAGACCATTGCTCATAACCAGAATACGGACTGTGATCCCTAACAATTCCGGCATTTCGGAAGAAATAATAATGATCCCTTTATCTTTTTTCGCCAGCTCGGCGATCAGCTGGTAAATCTCAAATTTTGCACCAACGTCGATACCGCGCGTAGGTTCATCCAGCATCAGAATTTCAGGCTGGGTTAATAGCCAGCGACCAATAATGACTTTCTGCTGGTTCCCTCCCGAGAGTGAGCCAATTTGCGTGCGGTGGCCCGGCGTTTTCACGCGCATGGAGTCAATCACCCACTGGGTATCGCTCTTCATACGGGAATTATCCAGCAGCCCGACTTTATTTTTGTAATTGCGAATATTAGAAATTAACGAGTTAAAGTTAATATCCAGATAAGCATAAATACCGGTGGAACGACGCTCTTCCGTCACCAGCGCAAAGCCATTATTAATGGCTTCGTTGGCGTTGTGGTTGTTGATCTTCTTACCGTGCAGCGTAATGGTGCCTTCGGCTTTCTCACGGATACCAAACAGGGTTTCCACGATATCGGTGCGCTTGGCGCCCACCAGCCCTGCGATGCCAAGGATCTCCCCCTTGTGCAGATCGAAAGAGATATCGCGGATAGACGGCTGACGCAGCGAGGTCAGGTTACGCACCTCCAGAATCACTTCGCCTGGCTTGTTTTCTTTATCCGGGAAGCGCTGGTTCAGAGAACGGCCAACCATCATGGCGATGATCTTGTCCATATCCAGCCCTTCCAGCGGCTGGGTGGCGATCCACTGGCCGTCGCGCAGGATGGTGATTTCATCGCACAGCTGGAAGATCTCTTCCATTTTATGTGAGATATAGACAATGCCGCAGCCGCGATCTTTCAGCTTACGAATAATGGTAAAAAGGTGGTTAACCTCTTTTTCCGTTAATGACGATGTCGGTTCATCCATGATCACGATTTTCGCATCATAGGAGAACGCTTTGGCAATTTCGATCATCTGCATCTGGGAAACGGATAATGTCCCGACGCGTGCGCGCGGGTCGATATCAATATCCAGCTCATCAAAAATGGCTTTGGTGTCGCGATACATTTTATCCTGATCGACAAAGACACCTTTGGTTGGATAACGACCCAACCACATATTATCCATAACTGAACGTTGCAGAACCAGGTTTAATTCCTGGTGTACCATCGAGATACCGTTCTCCAGCGCTTCTTTCGCTGAATGGAAGTCGATCTCTTTTCCCTGAAAAAGAATGCTGCCAGAATCTTTTTGATAGATCCCAAAGAGGCATTTTAATAATGTTGATTTACCCGCACCGTTTTCACCCATTAACGCATGAATAGAGTGTGGACGAACTTTTAAATTAACATTATCGAGCGCCTTAACACCGGGGAATGACTTGTTGACACCGGTCATTTCCAACAAGTATTCACCGGACGACTGAGTAGTTGTGCTGACCATAATTATACCTTGTTGGCCTCGCATATCGCGTTATAAAAGGGCGCAACGAATTGCGCCCAGTGAAGACAATGCAGATAACTTATTTACCGATAAACTCAGCCAGGTTGGACTGGTCTACGCCCACGTAAGGAACGCGAACGATTTTGTTGTCAATTTTCCAGTTAGTCCCGTCAGCGGCGCCTTTACCGTCGGCCAGGTTTTTCGCCAGATCGAAGGTGGCTTTCGCCTGGTTGTTGGCATCGTTCAGCACGGTACCGGCCATAGCGCCAGATTTCACCAGCGCCAGCGCTTCTGGCAGGGCATCCACACCGAATACAGGAATGGCGGATTTGTTGTGGGCTTTCAGCGCTTCAACCGCACCCATTGCCATCGCATCGTTGTTGGCGATGACCACTTCAATTTTGTTGGCGTTCGGACCAGAGAGCCACGCGTCCATCTTATCTTTCGCCTGAGCGGTGTCCCACATTGCGGTGTCTAACGCCAGCTGCTGGGTTTTCAGGCCCTTGTCGTTCAGCTCTTTAATAACGTAGGTGGTACGTGCTTCAGCATCCGGATGGCCCGGTTCGCCTTTCAGCAGAACGAACTGAATCTGACCATCTTTGTTCAGATCCCAGTTCGGGTTCGCCGCCCAGTGTTTCGCAATCAGATCGCCCTGGATAATCCCGGACTCTTTGGAGTCGGTACCCACGTAATACGCTTTGTCGTAGCTGTCCAGCGCCTTACGGGAAGGTTCTTTGTTGAAGAAGACAATTGGCACGTTCTGGCCGCGCGCTTTCTCGATCACCGTGCCTGCCGCCGCCGGGTCAACCAGGTTAATAGCCAGCGCTTTCACGCCTTTTGCCAGAAGAACGTCAATCTGATCGTTCTGTTTGGACTGGTCATTCTGGGAGTCATTCATCAGCAGCTGCACGTCTGGCGCTGATTTAGCATCTTTTTCAATTGCTTTACGCACAACGGACATGAAGTTGTCGTCGTATTTATAGATAGTCACGCCAATACGGGTATCCGCTGCGTGCGCTGCTGCGCCAAAAAGCATGCTTGCCATGACAGCAGACAGAGTCAACACCTTCTTATTCATGGTATCTCCGGTTTTTTTTATGCAGGGTAGTTCTTGTGAAAAACGGTCGGCGGGCAGAAGTTAATAAAACGTTACTGATCGCCGAAGTTCACTTATAAAATGTCCAGCTTCCGTGTTCGGTAACGCTCCAGAAATGCGTTTTATTCGTTGTTTGAGGCATGCTGGTAACGGTAAAAGTGAATAATCACCGTTACATTGTGTTTCAGCCCCTAAAACGCTGACATCATAGACAGCGGCTTGTTAAGATACTGTGAATTTACTCACAGATTGAAAACGGTTACATCACGTGATGTTATCAGTTAGTGATCGGAGCCACAGTTTGTCGGATAGCGACCGAATGGCGGCGTACTAAAGTCGGCATAAAACAATGCGTTGCGTCAGGATCTAACAGCCCTGCCGCCCCCTGTAACGCCAGCTCTGTCGCCAGTTTCGCCATCGACGCAATGGGGTAACGCACCGTTGTCAGCTGCGGATCGGTGTAACGGGCAATCGGGATATCGTCAAAGCCGATCAGCGATAAATGCTGCGGCACCGCAATGCCGTTGTCTTTCAGCGCGGTAAGCGCACCTGCCGCCATGCTGTCGTTATAGGCAAACACGGCCGTCAGCTGAAGATTACGCCCCAGCAGTTCCACCATTGCCGCTTCACCGCCCTGCATGTCCGGCGAACCGGTACCTACCCAGCTTTCCAGCGGCGCAATGCCCTGCTCTTTCAGGGCGTTTTGCCAGCCCTCGCGGCGCATCATGTCGTCTTCAATACCGTGGCTGGAGGCCAGATAACCAATGCGCTGATGGCCGTTGCTGATGAGCATCCGCGTCGCCATCATCGCGCCGCTGATGTTATCCAGACCGACGCAGCGGTGCGCGTAGCCGGGGACGATACGGTTGATCAGCACCATGCCGGGGATCTGCTCCATAAACCCGGCCAGCTCTTCATCGCTCAGGGCTTTAGAGTGCACAATCAGGGCGTTACAGCGCTGGCGGATCAGTACCTCAATGGCATAACGCTCTTTTTCAGCCTCGTGATAGCTGTTGCCAATCAGCACATATTTCTGGTGCTGCTGGGCAACGACGTCCACCGCTTTGACCAGCGCGCCGAAGAAGGCGTCCGACACGTCCATCACCACTACGCCAATGGTATCGCTGACCTGCGTCGCCAGCGCCTGGGCATTAGCGTTTGGCCGGTACCCCAGCTGGGTCACGGCTTTCATTACGGTTTCACGCGTTTCAGGGCTGACCAGCGCACTGTTGTTCAGCACGCGGGAGACAGTAGCAACAGAAACACCCGCCTGGCGGGCGACGTCACGAATGGTGATCATATTCACCACCCTTTAAAGGATTGCAGCAACTCACAGACACCCCCTGTGTTTAGCAAGGTGGCTATTCTGGCAGCGAGAGAGAGGAGACTACGTGAAGAAGCTCACACAGATGAAAACGCTTACATCCGTTTTGTTAATGATTGTGATCCAGATCGTTATCTGGATGTATTACGCAATGACACGCCCGAAGCACGGACGGTTAACCGTCGCCATGCCCATTCCAGCGGGCCCTGGCGGAAAAAACGCAGCCAGACAACCGAAAACACCACGTTAACAATCCAGACCGGAATAACAAACGCCAGCAGCGTCAGGCGGTCGAATTTCATAAACAGGCCGAATCGGTAGAAAAGCGTGGTGCATATCAGCGTTTGCAGGATGTAATTGCTTAACGCCATCCGCCCAACGCAGGCCACCGCACTGACGATCCACAGGCGGGAAAGCTGGGGCCAGAAGCCGTAGATCAGCGCCGCATAGCCAATAGTCTGGAACGGCGCGCTCAGTTCGCGCGGCACCTGCAACAGGAATGCACACCAGCGGTAATCCCACTGAAGATGCCACTGCATCATCACCGCCGGGAGGTTGATGATCACGCCGAGCAGCACCAGCCCTGCTCCCGTACGACGATAGTGTCGCAGGCTAAATTCCCCTTTCAGCCAGCCGGTGCGCATCAGGGCTGCGCCCATCAGCATCATCCCCGCCAGTTGCCAGCCGTATTGCGCGCCCAGCGCCAGCAGGTTATCGCCGAGCATATCGGCCCGGTTGCCTATCGCTTCCATGCCGCCTTTCAGCTTCCAGAACTGCTCATATTGCAGGTTGGCCGCATCCGGGATCCATGAACGACTGGTGGAAGCATCGGCAATCATGCCAAGCAGCAATAACACGGCCAGTCCCATGACATAGAGCATCACGCCGGTATTAAACAGGCTTTTCACACCGGGCGCGTCGCGGATCAGCCGCCAGCAAATCAGCCCCACCAGACCATACGCGAGCAGAATATCGCCGTCCCAGAACAGCAGCCCGTGAATAAAACCGAGGATAACCAGCAGCGTTAAACGCGACTGGATCCAGCGCGTACCGCGTTTGAGGAGAAGCTGAAGTCCCGCGCCAAACAGAAGCGCAAAGAGGGTCAGGAATTTAACCTGTGCAAAGAGATCGAGGATTGCCCACGTCCAGGCGTCGCTGCGCGTGATGTCGCCATACCACGCAGGATTCAGATAGGCGGCCTTCGGCAGACCGAAGGCGCTGATATTCAGCAGCAGGATACCGAGAATGGCGACGCCGCGAACAAAATCGAGCGTGACGTTTCGCTCCATGGTCCCTGCCCTGTCTGGTTAGTTGTGGTGACGCACGGCGCGCAGGAACTCCTGGCGGGTGTTCTGGCTCGATTTGAACAGGCCGCCCAGCGAAGTGGTGGTGGTTGCGCTGGTTGCATCACGCACGCCGCGCGCTTTCACGCAGTAGTGCACCGCGTCGATAGACACCGCCACGTTGTTAGTACCCAACAGAGTTTGCAGTGCGGTCAGGATCTGCTGCGTCAGACGCTCCTGCACCTGCGGACGCTGGGCAAAGAACTGCACGATGCGGTTGATCTTGGACAGGCCAATGACCGTATCTTTTGGAATATAGGCCACCGTCGCTTTACCATCGATGGTCACAAAGTGATGCTCGCAGGTGCTGGTCAGCGTGATATCGCGTACCGTCACCATCTCATCGACCTTCATCTTATTTTCAATGACGGTGATTTTCGGGAAGTTCGCGTAATCCAGGCCGGAGAAAATTTCGTCGACGTACATCTTCGCGATGCGGTGCGGCGTCTCCATCAGGCTGTCGTCGCTCAGATCGAGATTCAGCAGTTGCATGATCTCCGTCATATGGCCGGCGATCAGACTCTTGCGGGTATCATTGTCCAGCTCCTGCACGGGCGGGCGCAGTGGCGTTTCAAGACCGCGCGCAACCAGCGCTTCATGGACAAGGGCTGCTTCTTTACTGAGTGATGACATTCTTTTCTCCTGCAGGTGTGGCGTCTTTTGCCCTCGTTGTGGCAAAAGTGTGCGCTCATTGTGCGTGAGGCGACGCACATAATCCAGTATTCACGACGATAATTATTGCAATTGCTGTTGCCTTTCAGCCTGACGGTTGCAGACTAACGCTCCGCCAACGAACAGCGCGATCCCCGCCAGCCCCAGCGCAGGTTCCAGCCGATGTGTGAGCCAGGTCGACAGTGCCGACGTGACCGGCCCCACCAGCTGACCAATGGCATACCCGGTGGTGAGCAGTCCCGCCATATAACGCGTGTGGTCTGGCGCCAGCTCGCGACCGTACAAAAGAGAGAGCTGCACGGCGCAGAGGAACCCGCCGCCCACCAGCAGCCCACCCGTCAGCAAGCCGCCTATGCCCGGCAGCAGCCAGGCCGCCAGCACGCCAATCCCCTGTAACCACAGAACAATCGCCAGCCTGCGGTTAGCGCTTGATGTATGCCGCAGGGCAATGCTGAGCGCAATTCCCACCACCGAGGCGGCGCCAAATATCGGCCAGACAAACTGGGCAAACAGGCTGCCGGGAAAACGCACCGCCGCCATTTGCGATAAAAAGGTCGCCGGGAGGATATAGCCGAACCCTGCCAGGCTGTAGCTCCAGACCAGACGCTTGAGATCTGCGGTCAGCAGCAGCGGTTCAGGCGCGGTACCGGGCCGATGGAGCTGCCCGGACCGCGGCAGGTAGCGCGCCACCAGCACAATCAGCACCAGCGCCAGTACGCCGTAGATTTGCCATGCCGCCCCGGCGGACAAGGATTTCGCCTGAATATAGACCGCCAGCAGGCCGCTCAGGGCGATGCCGGCCCCGGGTCCGGCAAAGACGGCCGCACTGAGTCCCGGTTTGCCCAGCTGCCCCAGCCGCTCGTTGGTCCAGGCGGCAATCAGCACCATCGACCAGCCGCTCATGCAGCCGATCACAAAGCGCAGCAGACCGTGAACAACGGCATTATCTGCCGCCGCGGAGAGCAGCGTTAGCGCCACCGCACCGGTGATGCCAAGCCAGAGACGCGTTTCAACGAAGCGATGGGCGCGCATGGCATCCCATGCCCCCACCAGATAGCCCAGATAGTTCATTGCCGCCACCAGCCCCGCGCTGGTAAGCGTGAGTTGCCCGGCGGCTATCATCAGCGGCACCTGAGGCGTGAAGGCGAAGCGCCCTATCCCCATCGCCACGACCAGAACCACAAATCCGCTGAGCGCGATACGCAGCGCCATGATCGCTCCAATTGTTAAAGAAAAGTAAATTTATGATGCAACATCTCGCCGTCCTGCGAAAGTGAAAGTTGCTCACAGGTCAATGAAAACTCTGTATTATGCGTTTTATGAATCGTCTTACCTTTAAGGAGCCCTGCATGGAACTGCTCGAAGAGCATCGTTGTTTTGAAGGTCGACAGCAGCGCTGGCGGCACGACTCCACCACGCTGAATTGTGCTATGACGTTCAGCATTTTCCTGCCCCCTGCGGACAATCCACCGGTGCTGTACTGGCTTTCAGGCCTGACCTGCAACGACGAAAACTTCACCACCAAAGCGGGTGCCCAGCGTATTGCCGCCGAACTGGGCATTGCGCTGGTGATGCCAGATACCAGCCCGCGTGGCGATGACGTGGCCGACGATGCCGGATACGATTTGGGTAAAGGCGCCGGGTTCTATCTCAACGCCACGGAACAACCGTGGGCGAGCCATTACCGCATGTATGACTACATTCGCGATGAACTGCCTGCCCTGGTGCACTCTCAGTTCGCGGTCAGCGAGCGCTGCGCGATAAGCGGACATTCGATGGGTGGCCACGGGGCGCTGATAATGGCGCTGAAAAATCCGGGGAAATACACCAGCGTGTCCGCATTTGCGCCGATTGTGAACCCAACGCAGGTGCCGTGGGGGCAAAAAGCCTTTACGCACTATCTGGGTGAAGATGCAGAAAAATGGCAGGAATGGGACAGCTGCGCGTTGATGCTGGCGAGCGATTCGGTGAATGCGATCCCAATGCTTATCGATCAGGGCGATGCGGATCAGTTCCTCGCCGGACAACTACAGCCTGCGGTGCTGGCGGAAGCCGCGCGCCAGAAGGACTGGCCGCTAACGCTGCGCATTCAGCCGGGATACGACCACAGCTATTACTTCATGGCGTCCTTTATTGAGGATCATCTCCGCTTCCATGCGGAGCATCTGTTCAGATAAGTTCCGCCTTTTGCCCGGTAGCGCCTCCTGCCTACCGGGTCTTCCCCTCCCCCTCTTTACATACTTCTATCCGCTTGAATCCAGCCTGATTTCTGTCGCCGACACACAAACACAAATGATTTCAATTATCATTTGTGTTTACAATTCTACATTCTTTTGTACAATTCCAGGCTCTTCTCCATCTCAAAGAGTTCTTACAAGACAAAAACATACAGTTCTCAGGGTTATCCCGATGGAGTTTTATTCATTTTTATACGGAATGTACAAATGACAATACCGCGCATTAAGCTCCTGGCCGTCGCCATTGGCGCTGCCACATGTTCCCCCTTCGTTCACGCAGCCGATCAGGACACCGTTGTCGTCACCGCGACGGGTTTTGAACAAAAGATCCAGAATGCCCCCGCCTCCATCTCTGTGATTTCAAAACAGCAGATTGAAGATAAAGCCTACCGTGATGTTACCGATGCCCTGAGAGACGTCCCGGGCGTTGTCGTCACTGGCGGCGGGAGCAGCAGTGATATCAGTATTCGCGGCATGGCCTCTCAGTACACCCTGTTCCTGGTGAACGGCAAACGCGTCAGTACGCGAAGCACCCGCCCCAACAGCGACAACTCGGGTATTGAACAAGGCTGGCTGCCGCCGCTGGAGTCCATTGAGCGCATCGAGGTCATCCGCGGCCCGATGTCTTCGCTTTACGGCTCCGATGCTATGGGTGGCGTAATTAACGTCATTACCAAAAAAGTCTCGAACACTAAAGTCTGGACCGGTTCGTTGCATGGCGATGCGACCTTCCAGGAAAACAATGATTCCGGCGATATCTTCCAGACCAACGCCTACGCTTCTGGTCCCCTGATCGACGGACTGCTGGGCGCAAAAGTGACGGGGCTGTTGTCACGCCGCGCAGAAGATAAAATCGTGAACGGCTATAACGAGCAGAAAATGCGTAACGGTGGCATTACGCTGAACTTCACGCCGGACGAGAAGAACGATTTCGACCTCGACTTTGCTCGCGAGCTTCAGGACAGAAACAGCACCCCGGGGATGTCGAAAGCGGCTGAAACCTGCCGGGGAACAACCTGTACGCCAAATACCAAAAGCGACTCGCGCTATGAGCACACGACCTACTCGTTAACCCACAGCGGGTATTACGACGACTTCAATACCACCAGCTATATCCAGCAGGAAGAGACCAATAATCCAGGTCGCGAAATGCGCTCCTATAACACCACCTTCAACAACCAGAACCAGATTTTCCTCGGCGATCATACGTTGACCCTCGGCGGGCAGTATCGTTATGAGAAACTGCGCGACAAGGGTAATCAGCTGGAAGCTGCTGACGGCCTGAACAAACTGACGCGCTGGAGCTGGGCCCTGTTTGCCGAAGATGAATGGGCAATGACGGAAAGCTTTACGTTGACCGGCGGTCTGCGTATGGACAAAGACCAAAACTACGGTACTAACTGGACGCCGCGCGGTTACGGCGTATGGCACCTGGCCGATCAGTGGACGTTAAAAGGCGGGGTTTCGGCTGGCTATCGTGCGCCGGATCTGCGTCAGTCGTCTGCCAGCTGGGGCCAGGTAACGGGTGGCGGCCGTCTTGACGGTATCATCGTTGGCAACCCGGATCTGAAACCAGAGAAGAGCCTGAGCGAAGAGCTCGCCCTGCTCTGGGATAACAACGATAACCTGAATGCCGGCGTAACGCTGTTTAATACCGACTTCAAGGACAAGATTACGGAAGTTCGCCGCTGTAACAGCAGCGCCGATCCCGCCTGTACGATTGGCGGTCACAGCTATGATTTCGTCAGCGATCGCGTCAACGTGGACAAAGCCAACATGCGCGGTGTGGAGTCCTCCTTCGGGTGGAAAATCACGCGCGATGTGAACTGGACTGCAAACTACACCTATACGGAGTCCGAGCAGAAGAGCGGCCAGTTCTCCGGCAAGCCACTGAACAAAATGCCGAAACACATGTTCAACACTACCCTGGACTGGCAGGCGACGCCAGATGTCGGATTCTGGAGCCGTCTGAACCTGCGCGGTAAAACGTCTGAGTACCTGAGCCGCACGTCAATGTCCCAGGGTACGCCGTCCTACACTCAGGTTGATGTCGGTATGCGCTACAACGCCAACAAAAACCTGCTGGTTACTGCCGGTGTGTATAACGTGCTCGATAAGCAGATTGATTACGATACGTATGACACCGTGCTGGATGGCCGTCGCTATACCGTCGGCATGACCTACAGCTTCTGATCTGCCCATAAAAAAGCCCGCTCAACTGAGCGGGCTAAAAGAGAGGAAGTGCGGTTATTGTTTAAATCGTTCCGGGAAATCCATTTCACTGTAGCGAACGAAGCGTGTTCCTTTCGTCAGTTTGTAGCCAAACCAGATGATCAGGAACAGCGGAATGCCAATATAGGTGGCCGTGACGGCGCCCCAGTCAATGGTGTCCGCAAGGAAGGCCTCATAATTCTGACCCAGGGTAATAATCAGGCACAGAACGAAGGCGAAGATCGGCCCCAGCGGGAAGAACCCTGACCGGTACGGCAGATTATTCAGATCATGACCCTGCTTGACGTACCCGCGACGGAAACGGTAGTGGCTGATGGCAATGCCCAGCCAGGCAATGAAGCCCGTCATACCAGAGGTGTTAAGCAGCCACAGGTAGACCGTCTGATTGCCGAACATGGAGGTCAGGAAACAGAGACCCGCAATCACCGTGGTCGCATACAGCGCGTTGCGCGGCACGCCACCGCGAGACAGTTTCGAGAAAATACGCGGCGCTTTACCGTCGCAGGCCAGGGTGTAGAGCATGCGGGTGGAGGCGTACATCCCGGAGTTACCCGCAGACAGTACCGCCGTCAGGATCACCGCGTTCATCACCGCCGCGGCAGAGAGCAGACCCGCGTGCTGGAAGACCAGCGTGAACGGGCTGACGCTGATGTCTTTCACATCGTTACGCAGCAGGCTTGGGTCGGTATACGGAATAATCAGGCTGATAATCAGGATCGCGAACACATAGAACAGCAGGATACGCCAGAACACCTGACGCACCGCGCGCGGAATGTTCTTCTCCGGGTTTTCGGATTCACCGGCCGCGATACCAATCAGCTCGGTACCCTGGAAGGAGAAGCCGACAATCATCGCCACGCCAATCATCGCCGAGAAGCCCCCGGCAAACGGCGCATCGCCTATAGTCCAGTTACTCCAGCCCGCCGGTTCAGCCCCTTTGAAAATACCAACGATCATCGCCACACCGACGACGATAAAGATGATGACGGTTGCCACTTTAATCAAAGAGAACCAGTATTCCGCTTCGCCAAAGCCGCGCACGGAGATGTAGTTCAGCAGGAAGATGACCGCCAGGAACAGGGCGCTCCAGATCCAGCCTGGCGTGTCCGGGAACCACCAGGTCATCACCAGCTGTGCCGCGACGAGGTCAACGGCGATGGTCACCGCCCAGTTGTACCAGTAGTTCCAGCCCAGCGCGAAGCCGAAGCCTTCCTCAACGTATTTTTGTCCGTAGGTCGAAAACGAACCAGACACCGGCATGTATGCCGCCAGTTCACCCAGGCTGGTCATCAGGAAGTAGACCATCAGGCCAATCAGAATATAAGAGAATAATGCCCCACCCGGGCCGGCTGCCGAAATTGTTGCGCCAGAGGCAACGAAAAGACCCGTACCGATGGAGCCGCCAATGGCGATCATCGTCAGGTGACGCGCCTTAAGTGCGCGACGTAGCGCGGGCGCTTCTGTGGTTTTAGTTTCTGAAACCATGTGAAAATGCTGTCCATTCAATAAATGAGGCGCGATTGTAGCAGACGATCTGCGTTGCTTCCGGCAGAAATGCTCAGTTATAAGAGAGCTTCATGACTCGGCCAGGATTATAAGTAAAGCATAAAAATGTGGGGTGATAAGCGCACATAGCCCCGGTAAGCGAAGCGCCACCGGGGAACGTTAAATGGCGCAGTAGCGCAGAAAACGCTGGAGCGAGCTGGAAAGGTGTTTCTGACGATGATGGATGCACCACAGCGTGCGCACCAGCTTCGGCAGCGGAACGGGGATCTCAACCAGAGAGCCGGTCTCCAGCTGTTCGGCAATCACCCGTCGGGAAAGACAGCTAATGCCCAGGCCATGACGCACCGCATGCTTAATCGCCTCGGA
Organism: Enterobacter cloacae complex sp. P18RS; assembly: GCF_014982105.1. NCBI lineage: Bacteria > Pseudomonadati > Pseudomonadota > Gammaproteobacteria > Enterobacterales > Enterobacteriaceae > Enterobacter > Enterobacter cloacae complex sp. P18RS. The sequence goes on from NZ_JADCKV010000018.1 coordinate 40,166, forward strand.
GTTACCTAACTCCATCCCTAACTGGAACTGCGGCAGATGAGACAGCAGCAGATAATCGACAATCTCACGCGTGCCGGAGCCCTGCTCTCGCAGGATCCACTGCGCCTGCGCCAGACGCTCCAGCGTCACCTCGCCCTGGAGTAAAGAAGAGGCCGGGGAGGCAAACACCACCAGCTCATCCTCCAGCCAGGGTTCCGCAATGATATCCACGTTGTGGCACGGCCCTTCGATAAGCCCGATGTCCACGCGGAAATCGATCACCGCGTTGATCACGTCCTGGCTGTTGCCGACGCTCATTTCCAGCGGCAGGGTCGGAAAATCCCGGCGGTAGCGGGCAATCACTTCCGGCAGGATGTAGTTACCGATCGTGCTGCTGGCGTAGACGCGAATAGCGCCGTTGTCCTCGCGGAACAGCTGTTCGATCTCCGTCGCCTGCTCCAGCAAGGCCAGGGCACGCGGATACAGCAGGCGGCCATGTTCGTTCACCACCAGCCGCTTTCCTACCCTGTCGAAAAGCTGAACGCCCAGTTGCCTTTCAAGATCGGTCAAGGCCGCGCTAACGGCGGACTGCGAGAGCGCCAGCATTTGTGACGCCTGGGTTGTCGAGCCGCTTTTCAGCACCTCGGCAAAAACTTCCAGCTGACGCAATGTAATGTGCATGGTTGCTTACCACTTATAAAGATTGATTATAAATATATAATCAATTTTATTTTTAAGCCAGAGCGCCGTAACCTTTAGCCAGACAAAGGAGAAGGTTATGTCAGAAATCACCTTACAACATCATCGTACAGTGTGGCACTTCGTGCCGGGTCTCGCGCTCAGCGCCGTGGTTACCGGCGTGGCTTTATGGGGCGGGAGTATACCGGCGGTTGCCGGCGCAGGGTTCAGCGCCCTGACGCTGGCCATTCTGCTTGGCATGGTGGTCGGGAACACCGTTTATCCACACATCTGGAAATCCTGCGACGGCGGCGTGATTTTCGCCAAGCAGCATTTATTACGTCTCGGGATCATCCTTTATGGCTTCCGTCTCACCTTTTCGCAGATTGCGGATGTCGGTGTCAGCGGGATTGCCATTGACGTCCTGACCCTTTCGAGCACCTTTTTACTGGCGTGCTTTATCGGCCAGAAGATCTTTGGGCTGGACAAACAGACCAGCTGGCTGATCGGTGCGGGTAGCAGCATCTGCGGCGCGGCGGCGGTATTGGCAACAGAACCCGTCGTTAAAGCCGAAGCCAGTAAAGTCACGGTTGCCGTCGCGACGGTAGTTATCTTCGGTACGCTGGCGATCTTCCTGTATCCGGCCATGTATCCGCTGGTGGCGCACTGGTTTAGTCCGGAAACCTACGGCATTTATATCGGCTCAACCATGCACGAAGTGGCGCAGGTGGTGGCGGCAGGTCACGCCATTAACCCGGAAGCGGAAAACGCGGCGGTCATCGCCAAAATGCTGCGCGTGATGATGCTGGCCCCGTTCCTGATTTTCCTCGCGGCGCGGGTTAAACAGCTTGCTCCGGCAGGCGGCAGCGAGAAAAGCAAAATCACCATTCCGTGGTTTGCGATCCTGTTCATCGTGGTCGCTGTCTTCAACTCTTTCCACCTGCTGCCAAAAGCGATGGTGGATATGCTGGTGACGCTGGATACGGTCCTGCTGGCGATGGCGATGGCGGCGCTGGGCGTCACCACACACGTCAGCGCGCTGAAAAAAGCCGGCGCGAAACCGCTGCTGATGGCGCTTGTGCTGTTCATCTGGCTAATCGTTGGCGGTGGTGCGATTAACCTTGCGGTACACAGCCTGTTGGCATAAACCATCTCGTCCTTCTCCTGTTAACCCGCTATCATAGGCATTTCGGGTTAACAGGAGTCTTTTTATGAAATATGTTGGAGCGCACGTCAGCGCTGCCGGTGGCCTTGCGAATGCCGCCATTCGCGCCGCCGAAATCGAGGCGACCGCTTTCGCCCTGTTCACCAAAAACCAGCGCCAGTGGCGCGCCGCAGCGCTCACCGCTGAAGTGATTGATGATTTCAAAGCCGCCTGTGAGAAATACCACTATGGGCCTGGCCAAATCCTTCCCCACGACAGCTACCTCATTAACCTCTGTCACCCGGTTGCCGAGGCGCTGGAAAAATCCCGCGAAGCGTTCCTGGATGAGGTTCAGCGCTGTGAACAGCTGGGGCTGACGCTGCTGAACTTCCATCCCGGCAGCCATCTGATGCAGATTGACGAAGACGCCTGTCTGGCGCGCATCGCCGAGTCCATCAACATGACGCTGGATAAAACCCAGGGCGTGACGGCGGTGATTGAGAATACCGCCGGTCAGGGCAGCAACCTCGGCTTTAAGTTTGAGCATCTGGCGGCGATCATCGACGGCGTGGAAGATAAATCCCGCGTGGGGGTGTGCATCGATACCTGTCACGCCTTTGCCGCCGGCTATGACCTGCGCACAACCGAGGCCACGAAAAATACCTTCGAGGAGTTCGAGCGTATTGTCGGTTTTAAATACCTTCGCGGTATGCACTTAAACGATGCGAAAAGCGCGTTCGGCAGCCGCGTTGACCGCCACCACAGCCTGGGCGAAGGCAACATCGGCCATGATGCGTTCCGCTTTATCATGCAGGACGCCCGCTTCGACGGCATTCCGATGGTGCTCGAAACCATTAACCCGGATATCTGGGCGGAAGAGATTGCCTGGCTGAAGGCGCAGCAAACCGCTGAACAGGCGGCATAAAAAAAGCCGGGCTGCTTACGCACCCGGCTTTTTTTGTAGGTCGGGTAAGGCGAAGCCGCCACCCGACACCGCTTTTAGGCTGCTTTTGCGACCACTTCCGCTTCCGGGCGCTTCAGCACCGCGTAAGACAGGCCTGCCACCAGCGTACCGGCAACAATCGCCAGCAGATAACCCAGCACCGGCGTGATGGCGCCAGGGATGAGCAGGACGAACAGACCGCCGTGCGGCGCCATCAGTTTCGCACCTACCGCCATGGAGATAGCCCCCGTCACCGCACCACCCACGATACAGCACGGCAGAACACGCATTGGATCGCGTGCCGCAAACGGGATTGCGCCTTCGGTGATGAAGCACAGGCCCAGCACCAGCGCCGCTTTACCGCCTTCCTGCTGCGCTTTATCGAACTTACGGCGGGCAATAATCGTCGCCAGACCGAGCGCCAGCGGAGGCACCATACCGGCCGCCATGATCGCCGCCATCGGCGCGTAGGTTTGGGTACTCAGCAGGCCAACGCCAAACGCATATGCCGCTTTGTTCACCGGACCACCCATGTCGGTACACATCATACCGCCGAGGATTGCGCCCAGCAGCACCGCGTTCGCCGTCCCCATGGTTTGCAGCCAGTGGGTCAGACCTTCCAGAATGCCCGCGACCGGCTTACCAATCAGGTAAATCATCGCCAGACCGACCACCAGGCTGGAAATCAGCGGGATGATCAGGATAGGTTTCAGCGCCTCCATACTCTGCGGTAGCTTCAGCTTCGAGCTGATCAGCTTCGCCACATAACCGGCGAGGAAACCGGCAATGATACCGCCGATAAAGCCAGAACCGGTGCTCACGGCGAGCATACCGCCGATAAGACCCGGCGTCAGACCCGGACGGTCAGCAATGGAGAAGGCGATAAAGCCCGCCAGCACCGGCACCATCAACGCAAACGCGGAGCCGCCGCCAATCTGCATCAACGCGGCCGCCAGTGTGCCCGGCTCTTTAAACGCCTCGATACCAAAGGCGAAGGAGAGCGCAATACACAGGCCGCCCGCCACCACCATCGGCAGCATGTAGGACACGCCGGTCAGCAGGTGACGATACGCGCCCGCAGACTCTTTTTTCCCTTCGGTCGCAGTTTTAGCCGCACCGGTTGCCTGATACGGTTTGGCTTCTGCCAGCGCCTTATCAAATTCCTGCGCGGTCTTCTTCAGCGCCAGGCCGGTAGAGGTACGGTACATCGGCTTGCCGGCAAACTTCGCCAGATCCACTTCGATATCCGCCGCCACAATCACCAGATCGGCTTCCGCCACCTCTTCCGGCGTGATGGCATTGCCCGCACCAACAGAGCCGCGGGTTTCAACCTTCACCCACCAGCCACGTTTTTTCGCTTCGGTTTCAATGGCTTCAGCCGCCATAAAGGTGTGCGCCACACCTGTCGGGCAGGCCGTTACCGCAACAATGCGTTTCGGCCCAGCGGCGGCAACCGGCGCCGCCTCAACAGGTGCGCTGTAAACCGTCGCATGACCTTTTGCTTCGCTCAGAAACAGTTCAGGGTGTGCCACGGCGCGATTAATATCACCCAGCCACACTTTTTTACCGTTCAGGGCGCTGTCCGCGGGGATTTTGTCGCCCAGAACAATCGCCATTTCAGCATCACCCGGGTTATCAATGATATCCAGATGCGCTTTTTGTGCCGCCGCGCCCAGCAGGGTCTTCGCCATATAGGCACGAGCCTGTCCGAGACCGGAGTCAATGATCAGCAGCGTTTTCATTATTCCTCTCCTGCTGTTAGTTAAAAGGTTTTAAGTCAACGCGCGCCATCATCGCGGCTAACTGGGTACGATCGGTAATACCGACATTGCTCTGGCTCACGGCCAGGGCCGCAACGGCGGTAGCAAGACGTAAGGTATGTTCACTGGATTCGCGCATCAGCAGACCGTAGATCAGGCCGCCAACCATCGAATCCCCGGCACCCACGGTGCTGACCACCTCCATTGAAGGCGGTTTGGCAATCCATTCCCCGGAGGCGTTCACCCACAGGGCACCTTCTGCACCCAGCGAAATCACCACGTGAGCGATACCCTGCTCGCGCAGCGCATGGGCAGCGTCAATCACATCCTTTAATTCTGGCAGCTTACGGCCCGCCCAGATCTCCAGTTCGCGGCGGTTAGGCTTAACCAGCCATGGCGAGGCTTTCAGACCGGCGACCAGCGCGTCGCGGCTGCTGTCGAAAATAATGCACGGGCACTGGCTGCGCAGGCGCGTCATCCAGTCGGTGAACGCTTCCGGGCTGACGCCGGACGGCAGACTGCCGCTGACGCACACCATGTCAAACTGGCCCAGCCAGCTCAGGGAATCGGCAACAAAGCGCTCCCAGTCAGCCGGGGTCACTTCGAAGCCGGAGAAGTTCAGATCGGTCACTTCACCGTCTTTCTCGGTCAGCTTAACGTTGATACGGGTACGGCCCTGCACAACCTGAAAACGGTTAGCGATGCCCAGTTCACTGAACAACTGCTGAAAACCATCCTGGTTGTCTTTACCGAGGAAGCCGCCTACGGTGACGTCGATGCCGAGATCTTTCAGCACCTTCGCCACGTTAATCCCTTTTCCTGCGGCATGCAGGCCGGTCGTCCGCACCAGGTTGACTTCGCCACGCTCAATTTCCGGACAGAAACCCACCAGATCGTAAGCCGGGTTCAGCGTAATGGTCGCAACACGTCTGCTCATTATGCGCCCTCCCCCAGACCGGCCGCGATGGCGTCGCCAATCGCTTTCAGCGCCTGTTCAGCATCCGCACCCTGCGCGGTAAAGCGCAGACGATGGCCTTTCTTCACGCCCAGCGCGACAACTTTCATCAGGCTGCGCCCGTTGGCTGGTTTACCCGAACCGTCCAGATTGGTCACGGTGATCTCACTTGCAAATTGTTTAATGGTATTCACCAGCATGGTGCCCGGACGGGCATGCAGGCCGTGTTCGTTACGCACCACGTACTCTGCGCTCAGCAGGTCATCCGTCAGCGCATCGTCGCTGGTCAGCAGGGCCAGCACCGTCGCCGCGTCTGCGTTCAGCAGTTTTTCAGCTTTATTGTTCAGCAGCAGATCGCCCAGACGCTTCAGCACGGATACCGGCTGATCGTCCGCCATGGCGACCGTTACCAGCATCGCGGCGCGTTCGCCGTCTGTCTCAAAGGCAACCGCAGCACGGCTGACCGCGATAGCGCTACGCAGGTTGCCTTCAGCACTGTCGTTCAGCCAGATGCCCTGACCCAGGTTTAATGGCTTATCATTGATGGCGCGCGTCACAAAAGTGGTATCCGCCGCACCGACCTCTTTCAGGCGAGCCGCGTTCAGCGCCTGGAGCGTCAGCAAATCGGACGCGACGACGTCCAGCGTCAGAGTTTCATTATCCAGCTTCAGCGCTTCGCTCTGTTTTTCGCCCATCAGCAGGGCACGCAGCTCTTCAGCAGTGGTGGCGGATTTAAGCTGTTCCGCGACGGCATCATCACTCAGCACGTGCGTCAGCTGACGCAGCAGGCCCAGGTGTTCGTCACCGCTGGCCGCGATGCCAATCGCCACGTAAGCCACCTGCCCCTCGCCCCACAGCACGCCCTGCGGGAACTGGAAGACCTGCACGCCGGTTTTCAGCACCTGATCGCGGGTGTCCGTGGTGCCGTGCGGAATTGCAATACCGTTACCGAGGAAGGTGGAGGTCTGCTGTTCACGCGCCAGCATGCCGTTGACGTAGCCGTCAGCCACGTTGCCAGCCTGCACGAGCGCAGCGGCGACCTGGCGAATAGCCTCTTCTTTATTCCCGGCCTGTTCGCCCGGGTGAATATCCTGAACAGATAACTGGAACATGATTCTCCTCTCCTGCTGAAATTGAATCGTTTCAGCTTAACTGAGAAACCAGGCGCTAGCCTGCTTCGTCAGGACATGCAAGATAGCGCTGAAACGTTTCAAGAAGTCTTGTCTTTTCTACAAAAGGTTGCAAGAAAAGTTACATTTCTTGTTGCAGAATTTAGAAGTGCAGCACATTTCTTTTTCAGTCGGGAGGTTTTTGCTGATGTTCAGCAAACAGGTTCAGCACGCTTCAGCGAAACGGCGATAAACTGAAATGCTATTTTGATTTATTGTGGCAATCTTGATTTTGCCCTCTGTTTATTTAATAACAGGCGGCGTAAACTCCGCCTCTCTCTGTTACTCGCAAAGACTGAACATGCATAACACCCCCGCTGCCGCCTCACCAAAGCCTTTTGATTTGACGTCAACGGCGTTTTTGATCGTTGCTTTCCTCACCGGTATTGCCGGTGCGTTACAAACGCCTACGCTGAGCCTGTTTCTGACCAACGAAGTCCACGCCCGCCCGGCGATGGTTGGCTTCTTCTTCACCGGGAGCGCCATCATCGGCATTTTCGTCAGCCAGTTTCTTGCCGGGCGTTCAGACCGCAAAGGCGATCGCAAAAGCCTGATCGTTTTTTGCTGCCTGCTCGGGGTGTTTGCCTGCCTGCTGTTTGCCTGGAACCGTAACTACTTCATTCTGCTGTTCGTGGGCGTCTTCCTGAGCAGTTTCGGCTCGACCGCCAACCCACAGATGTTCGCCCTTGCCCGCGAGCATGCCGACCGCACCGGGCGAGAAGCGGTGATGTTCAGTTCGATACTGCGCGCGCAGGTGTCGCTGGCCTGGGTGATTGGCCCCCCGCTCGCCTACGCGCTGGCGATGGGTTTTGGCTTTACGGTGATGTACCTCAGCGCAGCCGTGGCCTTCGTGGTATGCGGCGCAATGGTCTGGTTCTTTCTGCCCTCCATGCGCAAAGAGCCGAAAGTGGCGACCGGTACGCTGGAAGCTCCGCGACGTAACCGGCGCGACGCGCTGCTGTTATTCATTATCTGTACGCTAATGTGGGGAACCAACAGCCTCTATATCATTAATATGCCGCTGTTTATTATTGATGAGTTGCATCTGCCGGAGAAGCTGGCCGGGATCATGATGGGAACCGCCGCGGGGCTTGAGATCCCCACCATGCTGATTGCGGGCTATTACGCGAAGCGCTTCGGCAAGCGCTTTTTGATGCGCGTCGCCGCCGTAGCCGGGCTGCTGTTTTATGTCGGTATGCTGACGGTTCATACGCCAGCCCTGCTTCTTGCTTTACAGCTGCTGAACGCCATTTACATCGGTATCCTGGCCGGTATCGGCATGCTCTACTTCCAGGATCTGATGCCGGGTCAGGCAGGCTCTGCCACCACCCTTTATACTAATACCACCCGCGTGGGCTGGATTATTGCAGGCTCACTGGCGGGCGTTGTGGCTGAAATCTGGAACTATCATACGGTGTTCTGGATTGCGCTGGTGATGTGCGTCCTGACGCTGAGCTGCCTGACGCGAATCAAAGACGTTTAAGGCGCGGTGAGCGCTTCCAGCTCAAGCAGATAAGTGATGGCCTGCTGGCGCGTACTGCCGCACATTTCGGCGGTTGGCTGGAGCCCGGAGCACACCTTCGGGCGCAGGGGCGAGCCAAAGATCATGCACAGGTTAGTGTCAGAGAGCTGAACGCAGCGGGTATTGGCAGGCTTGCCCTCCGGCATGCCTGGAATGGGGCTTGAGATGGACGGTGCGGTACAGCACGCGCCACAGTCGGAACGACAATCCATACATGCTCTCTGTTGGTGGCAGATGCCCGCGCAGTCGGGCATTGCGCGCACAGTAACACCTTTTATGTATTGATAGCAAAACCCACGAATTCCGCTTGCCTGAAAGGCCGCGCGCGAGTAATTTGGCGCGATATTTTTTACCTCCCGTAAACAGGATTACTGCAATGCCAAGAGCGAACGAAATTAAGAAAGGTATGGTACTGAATTACAACGGCAAACTGCTGATTGTGAAAGATATCGACATTCAGGCACCCAGCGCCCGCGGCGCAGCAACGCTGTACAAAATGCGTTTCTCCGATGTCCGCACCGGCCTGAAAGTGGAAGAACGTTTTAAAGGCGACGATATCGTCGATACCGTGACCCTCACCCGTCGCTACGTTGATTTCTCCTACATCGACGGCAACGAATACGTGTTCATGGATAAAGAAGATTACACCCCGTATATCTTCACCAAAGATCAGATCGAAGAAGAGCTGCTTTTTATTCCTGAAGGTGGGATGCCGGACATGCAGGTGCTGACCTGGGATGGCGTGCTGCTGGCGCTGGAGCTGCCGCAGACCGTTGATCTGGAAATCGTTGAAACGGCGCCGGGCATCAAAGGCGCGTCTGCAAGTGCGCGTAACAAACCGGCTACCCTGACTACCGGTCTGGTCGTACAGGTGCCAGAGTACCTGTCAGCGGGCGAGAAAATCCGTATCCATATCGAAGAAAAACGCTATATGGGTCGTGCTGACTGATCGTGCTTTTCGCCCGGTGGCGCTACGCTTACCGGGCCTACAAAAAACCGGCTCTGATGCCGGTTTTTGTGTTTTTGTAGGCCGGGTAAGGCGCAGCCGCCACCCGGCAACAACCTTTACAGCAGTTCAGGATACTTCGTCATTTTCAGCGCCAGCTCGATACCGCGCACTTCCGCCATCCCTTTCAGACGGCCAATCGCCGAATACCCTGGATTCGTTTTCTTGCGCAGATCGTCCAGCATCTGGTGCCCGTGATCCGGACGGAACGGGATTGGACGCACATCCCCCGCCTGCTTACGACGTACCTCTTCAGAGAGAATGGCATCCACCACCGCAACCATGTTCACGTCGCCGCCAAGATGGGCTGCTTCGTGGAAGGTTTTAGGGTTCTCTTCACGGCAGGTTGCACGCAGGTGGGTGAAATGAATGCGATCGCCGAAGGTTTCGATCATCCGCACCAGATCGTTATCCGCCCGCACGCCATACGAGCCCGTACACATGGTAAAGCCGTTGTAGATGCTGTCCACCGTCTCTTTCAGCCACTGCATATCTTCAATGGTCGACACGATACGCGGCAGGCCAAGAATAGGACGCGGTGGATCGTCTGGATGAACCGCCAGCCGCACGCCGACTTCTTCTGCCACCGGAACAATAGCGCGCAGGAAGTGCGCCATGTTTTCACGCAGCTGGTTTTTATCGATATCGCCATATTCCGCCAGGCGCGCGCGGAACTGATCGAGGGTATAACCCTCTTCCGCACCGGGCAGGCCCGCGATGATATTGCGAACCAGCTTCTCAATGTCCGCTTCACCGGCGGCATTGAACCACGCCAGCGCCTGCTGCTGCTCTTCGACGGTGTAGTCTGCTTCCGCCCCCGGACGCTTCAGAATGTGCAGCTCGAAAGCCGCAAAAGCGATTTGATCGAAACGCAGCGCCTTCGAACCATCGGCCATTTCATATTCCAGGTCGGTACGCGTCCAGTCCAGGATCGGCATAAAGTTGTAGCAGACGGTATCAATACCACAGGCTGCCAGGTTACGAATGCTCTGCTGATAATTCGCAATCCAGGTATCACACTCACCGGAGTGGGTTTTGATATCTTCGTGAACCGGAATACTTTCCACAACAGACCAGGTTAATCCCTTCTCTGCCAGCTGAGCCTGACGCTTTTGGATTTCCTCCACCGGCCACACCTGACCGTTCGGAATATGATGCAGCGCCGTGACCACACCCGTTGCGCCAGCCTGACGCACATCATCAAGAGAAACCGGATCGTTCGGCCCGTACCAACGCCAGGTTTGTTCCATTGCCCCACCCCCTCAAGTTGTTATACCAATATGTGTTACTTCAATGACGACTACCATACATGTTTAATCGAAGTGGTCAATACAGCACGCGGCATTGATTGATCAAACTCACATAACAGGGATATTTACGGCTTACCAATTTAATTTGTTGTCATATAACTTTACACTGGCATTGTTAATTAATGGTTAATCAGGTGTGTATTACATGAAGACTATTGCCTCCACCGCGCTTCCTGCTCATGTCCAGCAGCCCCGCTACGATCGCGAGCAGTTACGCTCCCGCATCGTCCATTTCGGTTTTGGCGCGTTCCACCGGGCGCATCAGGCGTTGTTAACAAACCGGGTACTGAATGCCAAAGGAGGCGACTGGGGAATTTGTGAGATTAGCCTCTTTAGCGGCGATGTCCTTATGGGCCAGCTCCGGGCGCAGGATCATCTGTTTACCGTGCTGGAGAAAGGTGCCGAAGGCAATCAGCCCATTATTATCGGTGCGGTAAAAGAGTGCCTGAACGCCAAACTCGACTCGCTGGCAGCCATTATTGAGAAATTCTGCGAACCGCAGGTGGCAATTGTCTCCCTCACCATTACCGAAAAAGGCTACTGCATCGATCCGGCGACGGGAAAACTGGATATGCGGAACAGCCGCATCCTGCACGATCTCGAGCACCCGTCTGAGCCGCATTCCGCGCCGGGTATTCTGGTTGAAGCGCTTCATCGCCGCCGCGAGCGGGGCCTGCCGGCGTTTACCGTGCTCTCCTGCGACAATATTCCCGACAACGGCCACGTGGTGAAAAATGCCGTTCTCGGCATGGCCGGAAAGCGTTCCGCAGAGCTGGCCGCATGGATCGAGGCGCACGTGAGCTTCCCTGGTACCATGGTCGACCGAATCGTGCCCGCCGCCACCGACGCCTCACTCGCGGAAATCACCCAGGAACTTGGCGTTGAGGATCCCTGCGCCATCAGCTGTGAACCGTTCATTCAGTGGGTAGTGGAAGATAACTTTGTCGCCGGGCGTCCGGAGTGGGAGGTGGCAGGCGTACAGATGGTTGAGGATGTCCTGCCCTGGGAGCAGATGAAGCTGCGGATGCTGAACGGCAGCCACTCCTTCCTCGCGTATCTGGGCTACCTTGCCGGCTACGCGCACATAAATGAATGTATGCAGGACGACAGTTTTCGCGAGGCTGCCCGCAGGCTGATGCTGAATGAGCAGGCCCCTACGCTGCGCATCACCAACGTTGATCTGACAGCCTATGCTGACAGCCTGCTTGACCGCTTCGCCAACCCGGCCCTACAGCATCGTACATGGCAAATCGCCATGGACGGCAGCCAGAAGCTGCCTCAGCGCATGCTGGAAGGGATCCGCATGCATCTTGAGCGTAACACCGCCTGGCCATTACTGGCGCTGGGGGTGGCGGGCTGGATGCGCTACGTCAGCGGTACGGACGAACAGGGCAACGCCATTGACGTACGCGATCCGCTGAGCGACAAGTTTCAGGCCATTGTCGCTACCAGCAGCGACGCAGAACGCGTTAGCGCCCTGCTGACGCTAAATGAAATCTTTGGCGACGACCTGCCGCAAAACCCTGTCTTTGTCGAGGCAATCACCAGCGCGTACCAGCGCCTCGTCCGGCTCGGCGCGCGCCAGGCCGTTATCGAAACGTTAAAAATTTAGCGATTATTGCGTTTAAGGCGAACGGTTTTATGCTCCGTTCGCCCTTCCTCTTCTCAATGCCCGATTTTTTCGTCAGGATGATAGATAGTTGTTACTACATCACAATTATTTATCGGAGCGCACGTGACCAAAACCAACCTGATCACCGGTTTTCTAGGCAGCGGTAAAACTACGTCCATTCTGCATTTGCTGGCCAATAAAGACCCGGCGGAAAAGTGGGCCGTGCTGGTCAACGAATTTGGCGAAGTGGGGATCGACGGCGCGTTGCTCGCCGACAGCGGCGCGATGGTGAAAGAGATCCCGGGCGGGTGTATGTGCTGCGTGAATGGTCTGCCGATGCAGGTCGGGCTGAATACGCTGCTGCGTCAGGGCAAGCCGGACCGTCTGCTGATTGAGCCCACCGGGCTGGGGCATCCTAAGCAAATCCTTGATTTACTGACCGCCCCGGTATACGAGCCGTGGCTTGAGCTGCGTGCGACGCTTTGCCTGCTCGACCCCCGCCAGCTGCTGGATGAAAAAGCGATCAATAATGACAATTTCCGCGACCAGCTCGCCTCGGCAGATATTATCGTGGCGAATAAATCCGATCGCGCGACGGCTGAGAGTCAGGCCGCGTTCCAGTCCTGGTGGCAGCAGGCTGGCGGTGGACGTCAGTATGTGCAGACGACCCAGGGCAACATTGATGGCGCCCTGCTCGACCTTCCCCGCCTAAACCAGACGCAACTGCCTGCCAGCGCTGAGCATTCGCATAGCCACGGCGCGAAGCAAGGCCTGGCTGCACTGAGCCTGCCGGAGCATCAGCGCTGGCGTCGCAACCTGAACAGCGGCCAGGGGCATCAGGCCTGCGGGTGGATCTTCGATGCCGATACGGTTTTCGACACCATTGGTATACTGGAATGGGCGAGACTCGCGCCGGTTGAGCGGGTAAAAGGAATCATGCGCACTCCGGATGGTCTGGTGCGCATTAACCGTCAGGGCGAGGATTTCTTTATTGAAACCCAGAACGTCGCGCCACCCGACAGCCGGATAGAGTTAATTAGTGCGGTTAATACCGACTGGAATGCCCTCCAGTCAAGCCTGTTGAAGCTTCGTTTAAGTTTGGGCGGCTAACGTTGCCCCTGATTTCACACATTGCTGAAGACTATGACGACTCGACTTCCTGCTATTTTATTGCTCAACGCTGCCGGCCTGGCGATCTTTTTCTCCTGGTATATCCCGGCGGATCACGGTTTCTGGTTCCCGCTGGATTCCGGGCTGTTCCACTTCTTTAACCAGGCGCTGGCGAAGAGTGAAGCCTTCCTGTGGCTGGTGGCGATCACCAACAACCGCGCGTTTGACGGCTGTTCGCTGCTGGCAATGGGCTGTCTGATGCTCTCCTTCTGGCTGAAGGAAGACAAAACGGGTCGTCGCCGTATTCTGATTATCGGCCTGGTGATGCTGCTGACGGCCGTGATTATTAACCAGCTGGCGCAGCATCTGATGCCGGTTAAACGCGCCAGTCCTTCGCTCTTTTTCCCGAATATTAACCGCGTCAGCGAGCTGCTTCATATTCCAACCAAAGATGCCTCGAAGGACAGTTTCCCGGGCGACCACGGTATGATGCTGCTGATTTTTGCAGGCTTCATGCTGCGCTATTTTGGTAAAAAAGCCTTCACCATCGCCCTGGTTATTGTGGTGGTATTTGCATTCCCGCGGGTGATGATTGGCGCTCACTGGCTGACAGATATCGCCGTAGGCTCCCTCACGGCGGTGTTAATTGGTTTACCGTGGGTGCTGATGACCCCACTGAGCGATCGCATAATAGGCATTTTTGATCGCTATCTTCCTAGCAAATTTAAACAAGCCGGAAACAAATAAATAACGAAAATTAACACCATTTCTCAGGGATCGTTTTCGATCCCTGCGTCACTTCTTTTCGGCGTCATTCAACGCTGTCATCATCCCGTCATACAATTCGTGATAAAAATGAAGCAATTGCAGGGATTACCGATATGAATGGCGGCATTTTGAGCAATTCCGCGCTGTAACTTTGTGTATCACATTTTCTTATAAAAAAACGGACTTTTTTGCTCGCAATACCCCGTGCAATCGGTTAACCTCGAACTCGTTTTGCCCCACTGAGATAATTATTATCATGGTGAATAATTTTGTGCGTTGAGCCACAGTTTTCACCATAAAGAATTGTCTCATTGTGAACAGATTATTAGTCTCGTCACGGTTGGCATTTTTATAACGATATTTTCGTTAAGGACTTCAAGGGAAAACAAACAAAATGGTCAAATCTCAACCAATCTTGAGATATATCTTGCGGGGGATCCCGGCGATTGCAGTGGCGGTTCTGCTTTCGGCATGTAGTACGACGAATACCGCGAAGAATATGCATCCTGAGACGCGTGTTGTGGGAATGGAAGATTCCTCTTCACTGCAAGCCTCTCAGGATGAATTTGAAAATATGGTACGTAATCTCGACGTTAAGTCGCGTATTATGGATCAGTATGCTGACTGGAAAGGTGTGCGTTACCGTCTGGGCGGCAGCACCAAGAAAGGCATCGATTGTTCCGCATTCGTACAGCGTACGTTCCGTGAACAGTTTGGGTTAGACCTTCCGCGTTCTACTTATGAACAGCAGGAAATGGGCAAATCCATTTCGCGCACTAAACTGCGCACGGGCGATTTAGTCCTGTTCAGAGCGGGTTCAACCGGTCGACACGTTGGCATCTATATCGGTAACGATCAGTTTGTCCATGCTTCCACCAGCAGTGGTGTGACGATTTCCAGCATGAACGAACCTTACTGGAAGAAGCGCTACAACGAAGCTCGCCGCGTTCTGAGCCGTAGTTAATATTGCTGTCGTATCGTTGGTTATCCCTTGGCTGGCGATACGATAAAAAAAGCACTGCTCCGGCAGTGTTTTTTTTTGCCCGTTACACTGATAACTATCCAGCGGCATTTCAGGAATCACGACATCTATGTTTACCCGCTACTTCTCCAGCAACCGCAAGATTCTGTTTCTCAGTTTCCTTACGGGGTTATTCACTGCCCTGCTCCTGGGAGCATTACAGTTTTACTGGAGTTACCACAAGCGAGACGTCAGATTCGATACCCTTATTACCGATTTAAGCGTCTACATGGAGAGCTATTTCGATGAGCTCAAAATGTCGATTGATACACTCCAGCCACTCACGCTAAACAGCTGCGAGGAAGTGAGTGCCGCCCTGACCTCCCGGGCGGCCTTTAGCATCAACGTGCGCGCCTTTTTGCTGGTCAGGGATAAAAACGCCTACTGCTCTTCCGCCACCGGCCCGATGAATGTCCCTCTGGAAGCGCTTATTCCTGAACTGCACATCAATAAACAGGTTGATATGGCGCTCCTGCCGGGCACCCCCATGATGCCGGACAAGCCCGCGATTGCCATCTGGTATCGCAACCCACTGGTGAAGGACGGCGGTGTATTTACCTCCGTTAATCTTAACCTGACTCCTTATCTCCTCTACACCTCAAGACAGGATGAGTTTGCCGGTATTTCCATCATTATTGGCGATTATGCGTTATCAACCCATTCCGGAACGCTGGTCTCTGCGCGTGATTTGCCTGATATCCCGGTCCGTACCGCCACGCTGAAAAATGTGCCTCTGACCATCCATGTTTATGCGGAAGCCTGGACGACCGATGAAGTGCTGTACGCCCTGTTTTTCGGCCTGGTCTGCGGTATCGCGGCGGGCCTGTTGAATTTCTATATTCTTACTATCCGTCTTAATCCGGGGAAAGAGATCCTAACGGCCATCAAACGCGACCAGTTTTACGTGGTCTATCAACCCGTCGTGGATGCGCAGTCGCTCAAAATGACCGGGCTGGAAGTCCTGATGCGCTGGAAGCATCCGGTGATGGGAGAAATTCCACCGGATGCCTTTATTAATTTCGCTGAAGCGCAGAAGCTGATTGTCCCACTGACGCTGCATCTTTTTGACCTGATTATCCGCGATGCCCCTGTCCTGCAAACGGTGCTCCCGCCTGGGGCCAAGTTTGGGATCAACATCGCGCCCGGGCATCTGCATGCGGAAAGCTTTAAAGAGGATATGCGCGCGTTTGCCGCCGCCCTTCCACCCGATCACTTCCAGATTGTGCTGGAAATAACCGAGCGCGATATGATCAACCACCGCGAGGCTAATCAGCTGTTCGAATGGCTGCACGAAGAAGGTTTTGAAATTGCCATCGATGATTTTGGCACCGGCCACAGCGCGCTGATCTATCTGGAACGCTTTACGATGGATTACCTGAAAATTGACCGTGGCTTCGTGAATGCCATCGGGACTGAAACCGTCACCTCGCCAGTGCTTGACGCGGTGCTGACGCTGGCAGAACGCCTGAATATGTTAACCGTTGCCGAGGGTGTTGAAACGCCGGAGCAGGCGGCGTGGCTGCGCGAGCATGGCGTGAACTATCTTCAGGGCTACTGGATCGGCCGCCCGATGCCGCTGGAGCAGTTCAGGACGTGGCAACCCGACATCACGCTCGGGGAATAATTTCACAATCACGGCGCTGTCCCTTATTATTCTGTTCAACCGAGCCTGCCTGTGAACAAAGGGATCCGCCGCACTATGATTATGCGCGTTGTGTTGACGCTATTGGCGCTGGTGAGCCTGTCGAGCCAGGCGCAGACCATCAAAGAGAGCACGGCCTTTGCCGTCATTGGCGAGCCGAAGTACGCGGTTAACTTTAACCACTACGATTACGTTAACCCCGCCGCCCCGAAAGGCGGAAACGTGACGCTTTCCGCCACGGGAACGTTTGACAACTTTAACCGCTTTGCCCTGCGCGGCGTGGCGGCAGCGCGTACCGAATCCCTCTATGACACGCTGTTCGTCACCTCCGACGACGAGCCCGGCAGCTATTATCCCCTGGTTGCTGAGAACGTGCGTTACGCCGATGATTTCAGCTGGGCAGAAATCGCGATTAATCCGCGGGCGCGTTTTCACGACGGTACGCCGGTTAGCGCCCGTGACGTGGCATTCACCTTTCATAAATTTATGACCGAAGGCGTGCCGCAGTTTCGTCTGGTGTACAAGGGCACCACGGTGAAAGCCATCGCCCCGCTGACCGTGCGAATCGAACTCCCTGAGCCGAACAAAGAGAATATGCTGAGCCTGTTCTCCCTGCCCGTCATGCCCGAATCCTTCTGGAAAAATCATAAGCTGAGCGATCCCCTCTCTACCCCGCCGCTGGCCGGAGGGCCGTATCGCATTACCGACTGGCGAATGGGCCAGTACGTGATCTATTCCCGGGTGAAAGATTACTGGGCAGCCACGCTGCCGGTAAACCGGGGCCGCTGGAACTTCGATACAATCCGCTACGACTACTACCTGGATGATAACGTGGCCTTCGAGGCATTTAAGGCGGGCGCGTTTGATTTACGTGTCGAGAACAGCGCCAAAAATTGGGCGACCCGCTATATCGGAAAAAATTTCGCGAAAGGCTATATCGTTAAAGACGAACACAAAAACGAATCCGCGCAGGACACGCGCTGGCTGGCGTTTAATATTCAGCGCCCGGTTTTTTCCGATCGTCGGGTGCGTGAAGCCATTACCCTGGCGTTTGATTTCGAATGGATGAACAAAGCGCTGTTTTACGGAGCCTACAGCCGGGCGAACAGCTATTTCCAGAATACTGAATATGCCGCCCGTGATTATCCCCACGCGGACGAGCTGGTTTTGCTGGCGCCAATGAAAGCGGAGCTCCCGCCGGAGGTGTTCACCCGCGTATTTGAACCGCCCAAATCCGACGGAAACGGGTTCGACCGGGACAACCTGCTGAAAGCCAGCAACCTGCTGGATGATGCTGGCTGGGTGCTGAAAAATCGGCAACGGGTTAATGTGCAAACCGGTAAACCGCTCAGCTTCGAACTGCTGATTGCCTCCGGCGCAAACGATCAGTGGGTGCTGCCATTTAAGAAGAACCTTGCCCGGCTTGGCGTCACCATGAATATCCGCCAGGTCGATATGGCCCAGTTAACCAACCGCAAGCGCAGTCGCGATTACGACATGATGCAGACCCTGTGGGCCGCGCAGCCGTGGCCGAGTTCAGATCTGCAAATCTCCTGGGCATCGGGGTATATCGACTCCTCCTACAACGCCCCGGGCGTAAAGAGCCCGGTGATAGATGCGCTGATTGCAAAAATTGTCGCCGCTCAGGGCGATAAGAACAAGCTTCTGCCGCTTGGCCGCGCGCTCGATCGGGTCTTAACCTGGAACTATTACATGCTGCCGATGTGGTATATGGGCGAAGATCGCGTGGCCCGCTGGGATAAATTCTCCCTGCCTGCCGTTCGCCCGGTCTACACCCTCGGCTTTGACACCTGGTGGTATGACGTGAATAAAGCCGCAAAACTGCCCGCAGAGCGGCGTTAAGGAGTGACGATGGGCGCTTATCTTATCCGCCGGCTGCTGTTAGTGATCCCGACGCTGTGGGCCATCATTACCATTAACTTTTTTATCGTCCAGATCGCCCCCGGCGGTCCGGTGGACCAGGCAATTGCGGCTATAGAATTTGGTCACGCTGGCGGCATGCCGGGCGGCGGCGGTGAAGGAATGGGGGCCAGCCATGCCCGGACGGGCGTGGGCAACATCAGCGAAAGCCACTACCGGGGCGGTCGCGGACTGGATCCGGAGGTGATCGCCGAGATCACCCATCGCTATGGTTTTGACAAGCCGCTGCACGAGCGTTATTTCAGGATGCTCTGGGATTATGTCCGTTTCGATTTTGGCGACAGCCTGTTTCGCAGCGCCTCGGTGTTAACCCTGATCAAACAAAGCCTGCCGGTTTCCATCACGCTCGGACTGTGGGGGACGCTGATTATTTATCTGGTCTCCATTCCGCTGGGGATCCGAAAAGCGGTCTACAACGGTAGCCGTTTCGATATCTGGAGCAGCACATTCATTATCATCGGCTACGCTATCCCGGCGTTTCTGTTTGCCGTGCTGCTGATTGTCTTTTTCGCCGGCGGCAGTTATTTCGACCTCTTCCCGCTGCGCGGGCTGGTCTCTGCGGATTTCAGCACCCTGCCGTGGTATCAGAAAATCACCGATTACTTCTGGCACATCACGCTTCCGGTGCTGGCGACGGTCATCGGCGGTTTTGCGGCGCTTACGATGCTGACCAAAAACGCCTTTCTTGATGAGATCCGCAAACAGTACGTCGTCACCGCGCGCGCCAAGGGTGTCGGTGAAAAGCAGATCATGTGGAAGCACGTTTTTCGTAACGCCATGCTGCTGGTGATTGCCGGTTTCCCCGCCACGTTCATCAGTATGTTTTTTACCGGCTCGCTGCTGATAGAGGTGATGTTCTCGCTCAACGGATTAGGGCTGCTGGGCTATGAGGCCACCGTCTCCCGTGATTATCCGGTGATGTTTGGCACGCTCTACATTTTCACCCTGATCGGCCTGCTGCTGAACATCATCAGCGATATCAGCTATACGCTGGTCGATCCCCGTATCGATTTTGAGGGCCGCTGATGTCGCGTTTAAGCCCCGTCAATCAGGCCCGCTGGGCGCGTTTTCGCCACAACCGTCGCGGCTACTGGTCGCTGTGGATCTTCGCCGTCCTGTTCGCCTTAAGTATGTGTTCGGAACTGATTGCCAACGATAAACCCCTGCTGGTGCATTTCAAAGACCGCTGGTATGTGCCGGTGCTGACCACCTACAGCGAAAGCGATTTTGGCGGCCCGTTTGCGACGCCAGCCGAGTACCAGGATCCCTGGTTACGTGAACAGATAGCGCAGCACGGCTGGGCTATCTGGGCACCGATTCGTTTTGGCGCGAACAGTATTAACTTCGCCACGTCCACCCCCTTCCCTTCGCCGCCTTCCGCGCAAAACTGGCTGGGAACGGACGCCAACGGCGGCGATGTGCTGGCGCGCATTCTCTATGGCACCCGCATCTCGCTCCTGTTTGGGCTACTGCTGACGCTCTTTAGCAGCGTAATGGGCGTTGTGGCGGGCGCCGTGCAGGGCTATTACGGGGGTAAAATAGATTTATGGGGACAGCGCGTGATTGAAGTCTGGTCCGGTATGCCGACGCTGTTTCTGATTATCCTGCTGTCCAGCGTGGTACAGCCTGGCTTCTGGTGGCTGCTCGGGATCACCGTCCTGTTCGGCTGGATGGCGCTGGTCGGCGTGGTGCGCGCGGAGTTTCTGCGTACGCGGAATTACGACTATATTCGCGCTGCGCAGGCGTTAGGCGTGAGCGATGGCGCAATAATCTTCCGTCACATGCTTCCCAATGCGGTGGTGGCGACCCTCACCTTCCTGCCGTTTATTTTGTGCAGCTCCATTACCACCCTGACGTCGCTTGATTTTCTTGGTTTCGGTTTGCCGCTGGGCTCACCGTCCCTTGGCGAACTGCTGTTGCAGGGCAAAAACAATCTCCAGGCCCCCTGGCTGGGCATCGCCGCATTCCTCTCCGTGGCGGTGCTGCTTTCCCTGCTGATTTTTATTGGCGAAGCCGTGCGCGATGCCTTCGATCCCAACAAGGCGGTATGACATGACCCGGCCTCTTCTGAGCATAGAGAATCTGTCGATTGCGTTTTCAAAACAGGGCGAATCACGCACGGTGGTGACGGACTTATCGTTGCAGATCCAGCGCGGAGAGACGCTGGCGCTGGTCGGGGAATCCGGCTCCGGTAAGAGCGTTTCGGCGCTGTCGGTGCTGCGCCTGCTCCCTTCCCCGCCGGTCAGCTATCCGCAGGGGGATATTCTGTTCCATGGACAATCGCTGCTGAACGCTGACGAGCAAACCCTGCGCGGCATTCGTGGCAACAACATCGCCATGATTTTTCAGGAGCCGATGGTGTCGCTCAACCCACTGCATACCCTGGAAAAACAGCTCTATGAAGTGCTGTCACTTCATCGGGGAATGCGTAAAGAGGCAGCGCGGGGTGAAATTCTGGACTGCCTTGAACGCACCGGTATCCGTAATGCGGCGAAACGGCTGAACGATTTCCCGCACCAGCTTTCCGGCGGCGAGCGCCAGCGCGTGATGATTGCAATGGCCCTGCTCACGCGCCCCGAACTGCTGATTGCCGATGAACCTACTACCGCGCTGGACGTCACGGTACAGGCACAAATTCTGCAACTGCTGCGCGAACTGCGCGACGAGCTGAACATGAGCCTGCTGTTTATTACGCACAACCTGAGCATCGTGAAAAAGCTCGCTGACGCGGTGGCCGTGATGCAAAACGGCCGCTGCGTGGAACAGAACCGGGCATCCGCCCTGCTGAGCGCGCCTCAGCACCCGTATACACAGCGCCTGCTCGATAGCGAACCCGCTGGCGACCCGGTTCCGCTTAACGCTGACAGCGCGCCGTTGCTGAGGGTTGAGGGGCTGTCGGTGTCATTCCCGATCCGCAAAGGCATTTTGCGTCGCGTGGTCGATCACAATCATGTTCTGAAAGACATGAGCTTCGCTCTGCGTCCGGGCGAATCGCTTGGGCTTGTGGGCGAGTCCGGTTCAGGCAAAAGCACCACCGGCCTGGCGCTGCTGCGCCTGATCGCCTCTCAGGGAAGCATTGTTTTTGACGGCATGCCGCTGCAAAACCTGAATCGCCGGATGATGCTTCCCGTGCGTCCGCGGATGCAGGTGGTATTTCAGGATCCAAACTCTTCGCTTAACCCGCGCCTGAGCGTATTACAGATTATTGAAGAGGGCCTGCGCGTCCACCAGCCGACAATGACGGCGCAACAGCGTGAAATCGACGTGATGCGGGTGATGGCGGAAGTGGGTTTAGATCCCGAGACCCGGCACCGGTATCCGGCTGAGTTTTCCGGCGGACAGCGCCAGCGTATAGCGATTGCCCGCGCGCTGATCCTGAAACCGGAGCTGATCGTGCTGGACGAGCCAACCTCTTCCCTGGACCGCACCGTGCAGGCGCAAATTCTGGCGCTGCTGAAGGGGCTACAGGAAAAGCATCGGCTGGCCTATATCTTTATCAGCCACGATTTACAGGTGGTGCGTGCGCTTTGCCATCAGGTGGTGGTATTGCGGCAGGGAGAAGTCGTTGAGCAGGGAGAGTGCCAGCGCGTATTCACCGCGCCGACGCAGGATTACACACGCCAGCTATTGTCCGCTGACTAGCACTCAGAAAGGATATTGACCGGAGAACGGCTCGGCAATGGCCACGCCGAAGTTTTTCAGACGACAGGTGGCGGCAAACTCATCCTGGCTGTTAACAAACAGGCACGGCTCACCTTCGCATTCCAGCACGGAGCTGTCCACTTCGATGTCCGTCAGCGCCTGGCTGAGACGTTCCATGACCGGCCACGCATTTTCATCGCTCGGGCTGAGCAGTTTGAGGGCCACCAGACAATTATCCTCCCCGGCAACGCTTTGCGGAATCGGTTCAACTTTCGAACCTGCAAAACCCGTCGACCAGCGATAGCTCTGGGGCAAGCGATGGACAATGGAGAGTTGTAATGTATTCACGTTCAGATCCCCGGAAGCAAATTTACTTCACAATTTATTTACATTTATAGTAACACATCATCGCAAACCTGCACTGTTTAGCGGATTTTATAGGCGTTGCAGGCTCGCGTCGGCGCTATATGTACCCGTTTCTGCGATCTAACTCAACCTTTTTAAATACAATGATGTGACTTTTTACATAAATAGATTTTACATAAAAGAAACAAACACAGGGTAAACGAACGGAGGGTTGGTTGATATGGGTCAACAAAAAGGCCCGTCACGGGCCTTAAGTGGTCATTTATGCGCCGTCTTTCGCGGCCGGCTGGCGTAAAGATAGAAGAGAATGGAGCAGGTCGCGCAGAGGGCAATCGCCCACAGCATCGGCCAGGCGGTATTAAACGTCGCCGTCGAGAGCAGCGCCCCGACTATCGCGCCAATTCCGAAACGGAACGTTCCTGCCAGCGACGAGGCGGTGCCCGCCATATGCGGAAATTCGTCGAGGATCACCGCCATCGCGTTGGATGAAACCATCGACACGCAGCCGACAAACGCCGCCACGCCCACCACCAGCGCCCAGAAACCGACGCCCAGCAACGCGCTCAATACCAGCCAGATAGCCATCACGAACTGGATCCACAGCCCGGCGCGGAACATATTCAGCGCCCCAACCCGCCGGACAAAGCGGCTGTTGATAATGGTCATCACAAACAGGAACACAATATTCAGCGCGAAGTAGTAACCAAAATGCTGGGGTGACACATGGTTCAGTTCGATGTACACAAACGGCCCCGCGCTCAGGAACGAGAACATTCCGGCAAAGCTGAAGCCGCTGGCCAGCATATAGCTGAGCACACGCTTATGGCGAAACAGCGAGGCAAAGTTGCCAAGCGTGGTGCGAATGTGGAACTTCTGACGTCGCTCGACCGGCAGCGTTTCATCGATAAAGACGAAGATCATCACCGAGGCCAGCAGCGCGGCAATCGCCAGGATCCAGAAAATCGCATGCCAGCTGAACCACACCAGGACCGCCCCGCCCACCATGGGGGCGACCAGCGGCGCAATTGTCGTGACCAGCATGACGAACGACATCATGCGTGAGAACTCTTCCTTCGGGTAGACGTCGCGCATCAGCGCGTTAATCACCACGCTTGCCGCAGCCGCCGCCAGGCCATGGAAGAAGCGCATCACAATCAGCTGATCGATACTCTGCGCCAGCGCGCAGGCCACCGCCGCCGCGGCAAATATCAATGTCCCGCCCAGGATAACCGGTTTACGCCCCAGGCTGTCGGCCATTGGGCCATAAAAGAGCTGACCGAGGGCAAAACCAAGAATGTAGGTGCTGAGCGTCATCTGCGCGCTGCCTGCCGGTACGCCAAACTGAGCGGAAATCACCGGCAGCGCGGGCAGATACATATCGATAGACAGCGGCATCAGCATGGCCAGCAGGCCAAGGATAAATACAATTTTAAACGACGAGTGTGGCCTGGTGGTCACAGGGTTCTCCTGAATTTAGCGTGAAGGCAGCCCGACGCTGGCAATCTCTTCTTCCGTCAGCGGGCGATATTCCCCTGGGGCCAGGTCTGGATCGAGTTCAATCGCGCCGATACGTTCACGATGCAGCCCCACAACGTGGTTGCCCACGGCGGCAAACATCCGCTTCACCTGATGGTAGCGGCCTTCACTGATGGTCAGACGGACGTCCGTGGGGGTGAGGATTTCCAGCACCGCCGGTTTGGTCAGATCCTTCTCATTATGCAGCTGAACGCCTTTCGCGAATTGCTCTGCCGTGTCATCCGAGACCGGAGACTCAAGCATCGCCCGATAGGTTTTCTCACAGTGATGGCGCGGGGAGGTGATGCGGTGCGACCACTGGCCGTCATCGGTCATCAGCACCAGGCCGGTGGTATCGATATCCAGTCGCCCTGCCGCATGCAGCTTGTGCGCCACAGGTTCGTCGAGGAAATAGAGCACCGTCGGGTGATCCGGATCGTCCGTTGAACAGACGTAACCTTCCGGTTTGTTGAGCATGAAGTAGCGCGGGCCATTCTGCTGGGTCAGCGGGTTGCCGTCATACTCCACCTGGTGCTCAGGCTGGAGTTTAAAAGCGCTGTCTTTCACAATGTCGCCGTCCACGGTTACGCGGCTGGCGCGAATTTCACGCCCGGCAATAGCCCGGCTTACGCCGAGTTGCTGAGCGATAAACTTATCAAGTCGCATGAAATCTTTTTAGCCTTAATGGTGCTGGAAGTCGGACTACGCGTCCGAAAAAGAAGCAGTCAGAAACAGTTCAGTATAATGGTCTGGTTGCGCCACTCAAGGGAAAAAGTTTCGTGGCATACTATATGCGAGTTAACTGAATAGAGAAGCCATGACGTTCACATTACGCCCCTATCAGCAGGAAGCCGTTGATGCCACCCTCGCCTGGTTTCGCAAGCATCGGGAGCCCGCCGCCATCGTTCTCCCGACCGGAGCCGGTAAAAGCCTGGTGATTGCCGAACTGGCGCGCCTGGCCCGCGGACGCGTGCTGGTGCTGGCGCACGTCAAAGAGCTGGTGGCGCAAAACCACGCCAAATATTGCGCGCTCGGCCTGGAGGCCGACATTTTTGCCGCCGGACTGAAGCGCAAAGAGAGCCACGGAAAAGTGGTGTTTGGCAGCGTACAATCCGTTGCGCGCAACCTGGAACTGTTTCGCAGCGAGTTTTCCCTGCTGATTGTCGATGAGTGTCACCGCATCAGCGATGACGACGACAGCCAGTATCAGCAAATCCTCACTCATTTGAAAAAGGTGAATCCTCACCTCCGTCTGCTTGGCCTCACCGCCACGCCGTTTCGTCTGGGCAAGGGCTGGATTTATCAGTTTCATTATCACGGCATGGTGCGTGGCGATGAAAAGGCCCTGTTCCGCGACTGTATCTATGAGCTTCCGCTGCGCTACATGATCAAGCATGGCTACCTGACGCCGCCGGAGCGGCTGGATATGCCCGTCGTGCAGTACGATTTCAGCCGCTTACAGGCGCAGAGCAACGGGCTGTTCAGCGAGGCAGATCTTAACCATGAGCTGAAAAAACAGAAGCGGATCACGCCGCATATCATCAGCCAGATTGAAGAGTTCGCACAAACGCGCAAAGGGGTGATGATTTTTGCTGCCACTGTCGAACACGCGCGCGAAATTACGGGGCTGCTGCCCGCCGACGACGCGGCGTTAATTACCGGTGAAACCCCCGGCCCGGAGCGCGACAGCCTGATTGAGGACTTCAAAGCTCAGCGGTTCCGCTATCTGGTGAATGTCTCCGTACTAACCACCGGCTTTGACGCCCCGCACGTCGACCTGATTGCGATTCTTCGCCCGACGGAATCCGTCAGCCTGTATCAGCAGATTGTTGGCCGCGGGCTGCGTCTGGCGCCGGGCAAAACCGACTGTCTGATCCTTGATTACGCCGGTAACCCGCACGATCTCTATTCGCCGGAAGTCGGCACGCCAAAAGGCAAGAGCGACAACGTGCCCGTTCAGGTTTTTTGCCCTGCCTGCGGGTTTGCCAACACCTTCTGGGGGAAAACCACCGCCGACGGCACGCTGATCGAACATTTTGGCCGCCGCTGTCAGGGCTGGTTTGAAGACGATGAAGGCCATCGCGAACAGTGTGATTTCCGCTTCCGCTTCAAAAACTGCCCGCAGTGCAATGCCGAAAACGACATTGCCGCCCGCCGCTGTCGGGAGTGCGACACGGTCCTGGTCGACCCGGACGACATGCTGAAAGCGGCGCTGAAGCTGAAAGATGCGCTGGTGCTGCGCTGTTCCGGCATGGCCTTACAGCCCGGCGCGGATGAAAAAGGCGAGTGGCTAAAAATTACCTACTACGACGAGGATGGCGCAGACGTCAGCGAGCGGTTCCGGGTCCAGACGCCCGCCCAGCGCACCGCGTTCGAGCAGCTCTTTATCCGCCCGCATACCCGCACGCCTGGCGTGCCGCTGCGCTGGATAACCGTGGCCGATATCGTGCGCCAGCAGGCGTTACTGCGCCATCCTGATTTTGTTGTCGCCCGTAAAAAAGGGCAGTTCTGGCAGGTGCGTGAGAAGGTCTTTGACTATGAAGGACGCTTTCGCCGGGCAAACGAATTGCGCGGTTAACGGGACTTTTCGTTGATGCGCGAGCCATTTGAGTATAAAATGCCGCCCGCTTCACATCCGTGAGGCAGAACACTCACCTGCTGCTGGGTCGCCTGTAGTAGGGTTTTAAATACAGAGAGAAATCAATGTTCACTATCGAAGCAGAAGTACGTAACGTGCAGGGTAAGGGTGCGAGCCGCCGCCTGCGTACCGCAAACAAGTTCCCGGCTATCGTTTACGGTGGCGAAGCTGCTCCAGTTGCTATTGAACTGGATCACGACAAAGTATGGAACATGCAGAACAAAGCTGAATTCTACAGCGAAGTTCTGACCATCGTTGTTGACGGTAAAGAAGAAAAAGTGAAAGTTCAGGCTGTTCAGCGTCACGCGTTCAAGCCAAAACTGACTCACATCGACTTCGTTCGCGCGTAATCGCAAACCTGTCGAGAAAAACCCCGCGTTTGCGGGGTTTTTTTATGGCTGTTACTTACCGCCTGAAGTGCGACGCTGAAGCTGGTCGCGCAGATTCGGCGGTGTGCCTTTAATGGTCAGCGTGTCGGTGGCCGGGTCCCAGAAGATACGTTCCCCGAGCAGCATGGCATCAAAGTTAATGGTTAACCCACCGCCGCTACCGGCAAATTTCGTCAGCTGACGCAGCGTACTGCGATCCGCCGGGAAGCTCTCTTCCAGCTCATAGCCTTTTTCCGCAGTAAATTCCTGGAAGCTGACTTCGCTGACGCCTGCCAGCTCTTTGGACAGCGACTCCAGCTCAATCTCTTCTCCAGCCTGTAGCTGCTCGTTGCAGTAGCTGTAAACCTGCTGACGCACGGTCTGACGCTCAGATTTATCAAGCTGCGCCTCAGCCGTAAAGTCATCCACCGCCTGGAGGAGACCTTTGTTCTGCGCTTTGGCATTCAGCCCTTCGCTGGCGCCGAGGAAGTCCATAAAGAAATCCGCCACTTTGCGGCCCACGCGGCCTTTAAGGAAGGTCAGATAGCGCGTTGATTCCGGGTTGGTTTCCCATTCGGTTAAATCGATACGCGCCACAATATCCGCATGGTTGATATCCAGGTAGTGCGTTGAGCTGATATCCAGCTGCTCGTTCACGCGCATACTGCTTAAGTTATTCAGCACGGTGACCAGCAGATACTCTACCGCCAGATAGCGGTAGTGGCAGAACAGGACGATACCGCCATCGGCGAAGGGATATTTCGCCAGCTCGTCACGCAGACGGCCAGTAGCAGCGCGGCTGAATGCCAGGAAATCCTCTTCGCCCTGACGTTGCAGGCGCAGGCTATCCGCCAGTTCGCTCTCTTCGCTGAACAAGCCATAGGCTTTATTTTTCGCGCTGTAGACGCGATGCAACTCCGCCATCATCTCGACAACGGTAGGCGTTGGTTCCAGTAACGAATCGCGCAGCACCACTTCAAGGGTTTGCTCATCACGCTTGATAAGCTGGTGCAAGGCAATCTGGTTGATTTCCAGACTCATGATAAACTCTCCTTTTAGACCGGGCGGTATTCAACCACCACCAACGCATGTGTGCAACAGAAGATAAAAAAGGGGAAAAAAAGCTGTTGCTACGGTAATATGTCGCCCTTCTCTCAACAAACTGATTTTGATTTATGCCACAACATTCCCGCTACAGTGACGAACACGTTGAACAATTGCTCAGTGAGCTGGTCAACGTACTGGAAAAACATAAAACGCCAACCGATCTCTCCCTGATGGTTTTGGGAAATATGGTTACCAACCTGATCAATACCAGCGTTGCTCCGGCTCAGCGTCAGGCGATCGCCAAATCTTTCGCCCAGGCTTTGCAGTCCTCCGTTAGCGACGACCAGGCACACTAAGGGAAACGAACAACAGTTTATGGTGACGAATCGTCAGCGCTACCGTGAAAAAGTCTCCCAGATGGTCAGCTGGGGGCACTGGTTTGCCCTGTTCAACATTCTGTTGGCGATGGTGCTCGGCTGCCGTTATCTGTTTGTGGCGGACTGGCCAACCACGTTAACCGGGCGCATCTACTCGTGGATGAGCCTTGTTGGTCACTTTAGCTTTCTGGTCTTCGCCACCTATCTGCTGATCCTGTTCCCACTGACGTTTATCGTCATGTCGCAGCGGCTGATGCGCTTCCTGTCCGCCATTCTTGCGACGGCGGGCATGACACTGTTGCTGATCGACAGCGAAGTCTTTACTCGCTTCCACCTGCACCTGAATCCTGTCGTCTGGGAGCTGGTGATTAACCCGGATCAGAACGAGACCGCGCGCGACTGGCAGCTGATGTTTATCAGCGTGCCGATTATCCTGCTGATCGAAATGCTGTTCGCCACGTGGAGCTGGCAAAAACTCCGCAGTCTGACCCGACGCCGCCATTATGCGAAGCCCGTCGCGGCGCTCTTTTTCGCCTCATTTATCGGTTCGCACCTGATGTATATCTGGGCAGATGCGAACTTCTACCGCCCGATTACCATGCAGCGCGCGAACCTGCCGCTCTCCTATCCGATGACGGCGCGTCGTTTCCTCGAAAAACACGGCCTGCTGGACGCGCAGGAGTATCAGCGTCGTCTGGTCGAACAGGGTAATCCGGAAGCGGTCAGCGTGCAGTATCCCCTGAGCGATCTGAAATATCGCGACATGGGCCGCGGTCAGAACGTGCTGCTGATTACCGTCGATGGCCTGAACTATTCCCGCTATGAGAAGCAGATGCCAGCGCTGGCTGAATTCGCTGAGAACAACATCGTATTCACTCAGCATATGAGCTCCGGTAATTCGACCGACGCGGGTATTTTCGGCCTGTTCTACGGCATTTCACCGAGCTATATGGACGGCGTGCTGTCGGCCCGTATTCCGGCGGCATTGATTACCGGGCTTAATCAGCAGGGCTACCAGCTGGGGCTGTTCGCCTCTGATGGTTTCAACAGCTCGCTGTACCGCCAGGCGCTGCTGTCTGATTTCTCACTGCCCGCCGCGCAGAGCCAGTCTGACGATCGGACCGCTGACCAGTGGATAGACTGGCTGAAGCGCTATGCGCAGGAAGATAACCGCTGGTTCTCCTGGGTTGCGTTTAACGGCACAACGCTTGATGACAGCAATCAGAAAGGCTTCGCGCGCCGCTATAGCCGTGCGGCGGGCGATGTCGATGCGCAGATCGGCCGCGTGCTGACCGCCCTGCGCGACGCGGGCAAGCTGGATAATACGGTCGTGATTATCACGGCGGGGCATGGCGTGCCGCTCGGCGACGAGGCGAAGGGCATGGAGTGGTCGCGTCCGAACCTGCATGTTCCCCTTGTGATCCACTGGCCGGGCACTCCCGCGCAGCGCATCAACATGCTCACCGACCATAAAGACGTCATGACCACGTTAATGCAACGGCTGCTGCACGTCAGCACACCGGCAATTGAGTACTCGCAGGGACAAGACCTCTTTAGCGCCACGCGGCGTCATAACTGGGTCACGGCTGCTGGCGGAAACACGCTGGTGGTGACCACGCCAACGTTGTCCCTGGTGCTGAACAGCAATGGCAATTACCAGACGTATAACCTCGAAGGTGAGAAGCTGAAAGACCAGAAGCCGCAGCTCAGTTTGCTGTTGCAGGTGCTGACAGACGAGAAGCGCTTTATCGCTAACTGATTATTTATGAATCAGTTAGCGTTGCTTGCCCCTTGCATTCAAAAAGGAATCGAGTAGTATTCCTTTTATGCGTCGGCACGTAGCGCAGCCTGGTAGCGCACCGTCATGGGGTGTCGGGGGTCGGAGGTTCAAATCCTCTCGTGCCGACCAAAACTACACAAAAAAACCAGCCGCTTATGGCTGGTTTTTTATTGCCTGTCTCCGCATGCGCAATGCTTAGTGTTTTTCACGCCCACCGAGAAAGAAAATCCCCAGCGGAATCGCCAGCAGGACGGTGAACACCAGGCTGTAAACAAAGATCATCGCCGATTGCAGGACAAACATGCTGGTTGTCCAGGCAGAGAGCGGGATGTTGTACTGCTCAATCACACCGACAATGGTTGCTCGCCCCACGCATGCAGCAGCAATCATAAACACAACCAGTAACGCCAGCAGGAACTTGCGGCCTTCAGGTGTCTTCAGTTTTTCCCGTACCATCTCCCCTCCCTTTACAGATGAATAACAATAATTAACGCGTAAAATAACACGATTGCCGCATCGACTCCAACACAGCATTAAACACCAATAAATAAACATAAAAGCAGTGTATTACTCCATTTAAAATGAAAATATGAGTAAATTGCGCCAACTATTCACGTACTATATGTTAGTCTTTCCAGGATCGTTTTAACAAAAAGGAATGACAGTGAAAAACGCACCTAAATTTGCCATCGCCCTCATCGCCGCTGCGTGCGCCAGCACCAGTGCTTTCGCCAGCGAAACCCGGAAAGAGCAGCCGCTGGAAAAAGTTGCTCCGTATCCGCAAGCGGACAAAGGGATGAAGCGCCAGGTTATTCAGCTCCCGGCTCAGCAGGATGAAGCAAATTTCAAAGTTGAGCTGTTAATCGGCCAGACGCTGGAAGTGGATTGCAACCAGCATCGCCTGGGCGGCCAGCTGGAAAGCAAAACGCTGGAAGGCTGGGGCTATGACTACTATGTCTTCGACAAAGTAACCTCGCCAGTCTCCACCATGATGGCGTGCCCGGACGGCAAGAAAGAG
The DNA here is from genome assembly GCF_014982105.1 of Enterobacter cloacae complex sp. P18RS. Lineage (NCBI taxonomy): Bacteria > Pseudomonadati > Pseudomonadota > Gammaproteobacteria > Enterobacterales > Enterobacteriaceae > Enterobacter > Enterobacter cloacae complex sp. P18RS. The sequence goes on from NZ_JADCKV010000018.1 coordinate 71,477, forward strand.
AAGAAATTTATTACCGCGTATCTGGGTGATAACAGTCTGCTGCGCTATAACAGCAAGCTGCCGATCGTCGTATACACGCCGGAAAACGTGGATGTGAAATATCGCGTATGGAAGGCGGATGAGACGGTAGGACAAGCGGTAGTTCGTTAATAATAAGTCGGGTGGCGCTCTCGCTTACCCGACCAGGAAAGGGTGCGTTCTGGTGCCCTCACCCCAACCCTCTCCCACCGGGAGAGGGAGAAAACACTAAAAACGGTAACGGATGTTACCGTTTTGCGTTTACCTTACAGCGCGATATCCGCTACCGGCTTGCTTTCCGCCTGAGGCTTCAGCTCTGCCTTAGGCGCAGCATCCGCAGCCTGCGGTTTGACGTATTGCAGTTGCAGAACGCGGCTGGTGTATTCCAGCTCTTGTTCCGTGGCTTCAACGTTACCGTTCAGCTTCGTACCGTAGGATGGAATAATGGTTTTCAGCTTCGCCTGCCATTCCGGGCTGGATACTTTGTCCTTAAACACTTTTTCCATCAGGTGCAGCATGATTGGCGCAGCGGTAGACGCCCCCGGAGATGCCCCCAGCAGCGCGGCAATGGTGCCATCCTTATCGCTTACCACTTCGGTGCCCAGACGCAGCACGCCGCCCTCTTTCGGATCGCGTTTGATAATCTGCACGCGCTGACCTGCCTGCCACAGACGCCAGTCTTCTTTCTTCGCCTGCGGATAGTACTCTTTCAGCGCCTCGAAGCGTTCTTCATCAGAGAGCATCACCTGGCTAATCAGGTATTTCACCAGATCGAAGTTATCCAGCCCCACGTCCATCATTGGCTTAACGTTTGACGTCGTGGTCGCGCTCAGCAGATCCCACAGGGAACCGTTTTTCAGGAATTTGGTGGAGAATGTGGCAAACGGCCCGAACAGCACTACGCGCTTACCGTCCAGCATGCGGGTGTCGATATGCGGAACGGACATCGGTGGTGCGCCCACAGAGGCCTGACCGTACACTTTCGCCAGATGACGGTTAACCACTTCCGGGTTTTCCGACACCAGGAACTGGCCGCCAACCGGGAAGCCCGCGTAGTCGTCTGCTTCCGGAATGCCGGACTCCTGCAACAGTTTCAGCGCCGCGCCGCCCGCACCGATAAACACGAACTTCGCCTTAATCACATGCTCGGCTTCGTTGTTTTTCAGATCGGCAACGGTCACGCTCCAGCTATTATCCGCGTTGCGCTTGAAACCACGCACTTCGGAGCTGAGTTGCAGGTTAAAGTTCTCTTTTTTCTTCAGAGAGGACACCAGCTGACGGGTGATTTCACCGTAGTTAACGTCAGTACCAATTTCAGTGCGGGTCGCCGCTACTTTCTGGTTCGGATCGCGGCCTTCCATGACCAGCGGCGCCCACTCTTTGATTTGAGCGTGATCTTCAGAGTATTTCATCCCGCGGAAAAGCGTGCTCTGTTGCAGGGCAGCGTAGCGCGCGCGCAGGAAGTTGACGTTTTGATCGCCCCACACAAAGCTCATGTGCGGTACGGTGTTGATGAAGGAGTGCGGATTGTGCAACACACCGCTGTTCACCTGGTGAGACCAGAACTGACGTGAGATCTGGAACGCTTCGTTGATCTCTACCGCCTTCTCGATACTAATGGAACCGTCCTTTTTCTGCGGCGTATAGTTCAGTTCCATGAGTGCCGAGTGCCCCGTCCCGGCGTTGTTCCAGCCGTTAGAGCTTTCCTGTGCCACGCCATCGAGGCGCTCGACCATGGTCATGGACCAGTTCGGCTCTAATTCCTGAAGATACGTTCCCAGCGTGGCGCTCATGATGCCGCCACCAATTAAAAGGACATCCGTTTCCTGCTCTTTTGGTGCGTCAGCCTTCGCCGCCAGCGAGACGACGTTCAGCCCCACGGCCAGAGAAAAGAGCACGGCAGTCATTTTTTTCATCATTTATGCCTTAGTTGAATAGTGCTTGATGCGTGGAAATTACAGGTGAAACACGCTGCGGTGGCACGGTAGCAACTTTTAAATATTGTTTAAAGGTTACGAAATTATTGTAATTGTGAAATTTAATGATGGATTGTTTGTAGGGATTTGGCAGACAGGCTGGCACCCGACGATTTTCCTGGCTATCATGCTGCACTTTGTGATCGCGCGCACGGAAGCCTGCCCCTACCAGCGAATTGTTATGTCATTACCCCACTCGTCTGTACCTCAAGAAGGCCATGTCGCCACTGTTTTACGTTCGCCTCACCGTCTGATGCGCGAAACCCTGGCCGGTGTGATTACCGCGCTGGCGCTGATCCCGGAAGTGATTTCGTTTTCCGTGGTCGCGGGCGTGGATCCGAAAGTGAGCCTTATCGCCTCCGTGGTGCTCTGTTTCGCCCTTTCCCTGCTCGGCGGGCGTCCGGCCATGGTGACGGCGGCGGCAGGTTCCGTCGCGCTGGTGATTGGGCCGATGGTCCATCAACACGGCGTACAGTACATTCTGCCCGCGGTGGTGATGGCAGGCGTGATTCAGATCCTGTTCGGCGCGCTGGGTATGGCGCGGCTGATGCGCTTTATTCCCCAGTCGGTGATGACCGGGTTTGTTAACGCCCTTGGCATTTTGATTTTCTTTGCCCAGGTGCCCCATTTCTGGAGCCGAAGCCCGCTGATTGTGGGCCTGTTCGTGCTGACGCTGCTGATTGTGCTCTGGGTGCCACGCTATATCAAAAGCGTGCCCTCCCCGCTGATTGCCATTGTGCTGCTGACTTTGTTCACCGTCACCAGCGGGCAAATCCTGCCGACGGTAGGGGATGAAGGTTCCATGGGCGGCGGTTTGCCGGGCTTTACGCAACTGCTGGTGCCGCTCAATCTGGAAACCCTGAGCATCATCTGGCCGTGCGCGCTAAGTATCGCTTTCGTTGGCCTGCTGGAATCCTTGTTGACGGCAAAACTGGTGGACGAGCTGACCGCTACCCCCTCCAGTAAGCGCCGCGAGAGCATCGGACTGGGCGTGGGCAATATTATGGCCGGGTTCTACGGCGGCATTGCGGGCTGCGCGATGATTGGGCAGACCATCGTTAACGTGGAGATGGGGAAAGGCAGAAGCCGTATCTCCACCCTTGCGGCGGGCATCGTATTGCTGGTGCTGGTTACGGCGCTCAGCGAGGTGATGGCCAAAATTCCGATGGCGGTACTGGCGGGAATTATGGCCATTGTGGCCGTCAAGACCTTTAGCTGGCATAGCGTTCAGCCCGGAACGCTGAAAAACGCGCCGGTGGCTGAAACCGTCGTGATGCTGGTGACGGTTGTGGCAACGGTTTTCACCGGCAACCTGGCGATTGGCGTGCTGGGCGGGATTGTGATGATGTTCATCCTCCCTGCCCGACTTAAGCAAAAAGCGCTGGCTACAGAAGAAAAATCGTCGCCAGTCCAAGAAAAATAAAGAAACCGCCGGTATCGGTAATGGCGGTGATCATCACGCTCGACCCCACCGCGGGGTCGCGCCCCAGCCGGGTCATGGTCAACGGGATAATCACGCCCATCATCGCCGCCACCAGCAGGTTCAGCACCATCGCCAGCATCATGACCCCGCCCAGCGCCATATCATCATACAGCCACCAGGTAATGCCGCCCATGATGCCGCCCCAGACCAGGCCATTAATAAGCGCGACGCCCATCTCCCTGAAAATCAGCCACGAGAAATTACCCGGCTGAATGTTTTCCAGCGCCAGGGCGCGAACGATCATGGTGATAGTCTGGTTACCGGTGTTCCCGCCGATCCCCGCCACAATCGGCATCAGCGACGCCAGGGCCACCAGCTGGGAAATGGTATGTTCGAAGCCGTCAATAACGCGGGACGCCACGAACGCGGTGCATAAATTGATGGCGAGCCACGCCCAGCGCGTTTTGACGGCCTTGCCGACGGAGGCATGAACGTCATCTTCGGCACTGATCCCGCCAAGGGCACGCAGGTCGTTATCGGTCTCTTCATAGACCACGTCAACGATCTCATCGATGGTCAGACGCCCCATCAGCTTGCCCACCGAATCCACCACCGCCGCGCTCACCAGGTCATCACGTTCGAAGGTACGCGCCGCTTTTTCGGCATCGTCTTCCGGCGAGAAGACCATCGGCTCGGTTTCCATGACCTCACTCACCCGCTGCTGGGTGCTGTTCAGCAGGATCGTTTTCAGCTCCAGCTCCCCGAGCAGAGTTTTATCCCGCGAGGTGACGAACAGTTTATCGGTGTTGTCCGGCATACTGCCCAGGCGACGAAGATAGCGCTGCACCGTACCCAGGGTGACGTCCGGGCGCACGGTGATGACGCCAAACTCCATGATCGCGCCGACGCTGTTTTTCTCGTAGTGCATCACCTGACGCACGCGCGCCCGCTCTTCAGCAGGCAGGGAAGCCAGCAGGCGTCCGGTCAGGTTGCGCGGAAGATGCTGAACGAGGTAAATCTGCTCATCGATATCCAGCGTTTGCAGGGCGTCAAGGATGTCCCGGTCGCTCATCTCATCGATAAGGTCATCCCAGACGTTTTCCGAGGCTTCAAGCAATACCTGACCGCGCTCGTGATCCTGCACCAGCCGCCACAGGGCGTGGCGCTCTTCGGAAGGCAATGCCTCCAGGGTGTCCGCCAGGTCCGGGGGCGGTAAATGTGCAACCAGCGCACCTACCTCAGCAATATCGTCGGCCAGCGTGCCGACATCATATTGCTCAGCCAGGGTTAGCTTACCCAATAACGTTGACGTAACCGCTTTATCGGTCGTCAGGAGCCAGATGAGCCGCGCACGCTCCTGGTCACGCTGCCTGGCGCTGTTTTTCTTTAATACCGACATCAATCATAAATCCATTAAATGAGTTGGCGTTAAGCATAGCGCGGGGATATGTAAATAAGAATAAACGGCGGGTCGGGATGGAGAAAAAAACGGCATATATGAAAAATTAATATGCCGGGCGCCACCCGGCACAATTGCAATCAGGCCGTACGCGCCACCGCGTCCCGTGACGCCGCATCGCGCTCATCGCCGGTCAGCTCGCTCAGCTTGCCGTCGCGCATCTCCAGCAGACGGTCGGCGTGAATGAAGTAGTGATCGTCATGGCTGATGGCAAAAATGGTTTTTCCCATCGCCTGCATCAGCGGCAGCAGGACCTGATAAAACTCGCGACGGAAGTGCGGGTCCTGATCGGCGGCCCACTCATCCAGCAGGATGATGTCACGCTCCTCGGCCAGGGCCAGCAGCAGCGCCACGCGCTTCTTCTGCCCTTTCGACAGCTTGAGATTCAGGATTTTGCCATCCTGAAGCTCCAGCTTGTGCGACATTTGCAGGTGCGCAAGCCACTTTTCCACCAGCGCCGGATCCGCCTGCTGCCCTTCCGGTCCCAGCAGCCGGTCGAACAGCCAGACGTCGGTAAATACCGCCGAGAAGAGCTTGCGGTAGTCCTCCGGTTTCTCCGCGCTCAGCGCTTTACCATCCAGCAAAATTTCACCCGCCTGCGGCTGGTAGAGGCCCGTCAGCAGCATCGCCAGCGTAGATTTGCCGCTGCCGTTGCCGCCGATAAGGAACAGCAGTTCGCCGCGATGAATGGTCAGGTTTATCGGCCCTACGGAGAAGGCGTTATCCTGATAGCGGAAGGTAACGTTACGCAGCTCCAGCGTTTGCCAGTTCGGGAAGGCCTGCGGGCGCGGGAACTCAGCCTTAAACGGCGCAAGGTCGAATTTCTTCAGCTTGTTGAAGGCCACCTGAGCGCTCAGCAGCGTCGGCAGTGCGCCAACGGCCGACAGCAGCGGCGTGCGTAAAAACAGCAGCGTCAGGGAGTAGGTTGCCGCCACGTTGGTATCCGCCCACCCCAGGCTGTTCGCCATCCAGAACACCAGGCCAATCGCGCCCAGCATCATGATGTTGGACCAGTTCACGGCGCTCAGGTGGAACGTATCGGCGCGGATAATGTGATGACGATATTCGTGCGCATCCGGGATATAAAGATGGTTGAAGATATGCTCGGCACGCTCGCGGTTCAGCGTCAGCTCTTTGCGCCCTTCCAGCACCGTCTGATAATCGTTATAGAGCTTGTCTTCCGTTTCGCGCAGCACTGCCATGTGCTTATAGACGCGTGATACCAGCAGGAACCCGCCCCAGATGGTAATAACAATCCACAGCGCCGTTACCGCCAGCATTTTGCTGGAGAGCCAGGCGAGATAGGCTGCCGAGCCAAATGTCAGGATGATCCCCTGCACCAGCTCCGGCAGGCGCACAAAGGCGATAGTAATGGCGCGCACATCGCTGGTCAGCCCCGCCAGCAGAGAGGCACTTCCCAGCTGCTCGATGCGTTCCACCTGAGTATCAAGGATCCGTTTGATGAACTCACTGCGCAGACGGAAAACGAAATGGTGGCCGAGGGCGGTCAGCGCCAGCTGTGACCCGAGCGTGACTGCCATCAGCAGCAGCAGTAAACCCAGAAATTCCGGCAGGACGGAGAGTGACGTGTCGACCCTTTCGATCAAACGCACGTTAATGAAGGCAATCAGGCCGATCCCCAGCGCCGCGCTGGCAAGGCTTAACGCCATCACCGCGATAAAAGGCCAGCGATACTGCCGCCAGACAAGAAGAAGTAGTTGCATGCAGAGCAATCCGGACAAGAAAAATCAGCCAGCAGTGTAAACTGCCTTTCACACACATCAAGAATAATTCTTATTTTTATTCTCTGTATGCCGCCTGACGGAACGTGAGGTTGTAGCGAAATGCCCCCGCCACCGGGTGATCGCCAGGTTTAAGCGGCTGAATACCGTGGTAAAAAAGCCGTGATTCACCGCCCCAGACCACCACATCACCATGCTCCAGCATCAGCCGTTTGAGCGGGTCGTTGCGCCGCAGGCCGCCAAACTGAAAGACAGCGGGCAGCCCAAGGGATACCGAGACGATCGGCGCGCGCAGGTCCGGCTCGTCCTTATCCTGATGCAAGGAGAGCTTTGCCCCAACGGCATAGCGGTTGATAAGACAGGCATCGGGTCGAAAATCAGGATAGCCGGCCGCCACGGCGGCGTCATGACACAGCGCCTGAAACGCCTCCGGCATCGGCGGCCACGGCTGATCCGTCAGCGGATCGTTCGCGGCATATACATAGCCCCGCTCATTCGTTGCCCATCCCAGTTCGCCGCAGTTGGTCATCGCCACGGACATGGTATACCCGCCCGGCGTAACCATATGGCGAAACGGCGAACGGGCGTTGACGGCATCAATACCGTCGAACAGCGCCGCCGCGCGGGAAAGCGCGAATCGTCTCAGGATCGTCGCCCCCGGCGCGAGCGGCTCGTGCCAGGGTTCAGCATCAGCAAAAAGATCGAGCATTATCCCTCCGGGTTGTTCGCCTCACGTTTCAACAATAGCATCTTACGCGCTGCTCCCCAGCGATAACCCGACAGCGCACCGTCGTTACGCACCACGCGGTGACAGGGGATGACTATCGCCAGTTTGTTGGCACCGCAGGCCCCCGCCACGGCACGTACGGCATTGGGTTTACCAATGGCCTTCGCCACCTGCTGATAGCTTGCCGTTTCACCGCAGGGGATATCCCGCAGCGCCTGCCAGACCTGCTGCTGGAAGGCGGTACCACGAATATCCAGCGGCAGCGTCAGCGGCGTCGCGCGGCTGTCGACAGAGGCAATAACCTGCCGAACACGCCCGGCAAACGCGCCTTCCATCGGTTCACGGACGGCAAGCGGAAACAGTGACAGCAGCTCAGCCGTCAGCCCGGCGTCGTCATCACCCAGCAGTATTGCGCAGATCCCGCGCTCGCTTTCCGCCACCAGACAGCGGCTCAGCGAGCAGTCACTGATGGCATAGCGGACCGCAGCCTCTCCGTTGCGGTACTGTTTTGCCGTCATGCCCAGCGCGCCGTTGGCTTTACGGTAGTAGCTGCTGCCGTCCGGAAAGCCAGCGGCCAGTACGGCGTCGGTGATTTTACCGCCCTGTGCAAGCAGGGTGCGCAGGCGTTGTTCACGCGCGGCCTGCTGCCATGCTTTCGGCGTCATGCCGGTGACGGATTTAAACAAGCGGTGGAAATGGAACGGACTCATGGCAACCTGCTGCGCCAGTGCCTCCAGGTTCAGCGCGGCATCCTGTTCAAGCAGTCGACAGGCCAGCGCAATGTTGGCCTTTTTCTGCGCCATAGGGTCGACCTGGTCCGGCCTACAGCGCTTACAGGGGCGGAAACCCGCCTGCGCGGCCTGGTGAGCGTCAGGATAAAAGCAGACATTTTTACGCAGCGCGTGGCGGGCGCGGCAGGACGGACGACAATAAATGCCGGTCGTCTGCACGGCAAAGACAAACTGGTTATCCGCACGCGGATCGCGGGCCAGTACGGCCTGCCAGCGATCCTCATCGGTAAGATAGGTTGGGTTTTTCATTATCGGCTCCTCTTACAAGCATACGCTCAGCTTGCCTGAACGCCACCGAACAAAAACCCGCAACCTTGCTTTTTAATTTTTTTCGCTCACCAGGAAGCTGTTGAACTGCGGCGAACTCCAGGTTTTAAATCCGTCAGCCTCTTTGGTGATCATATAGACGGCCAGCCCTTCCTGACGCACCACCTCTTTGGCCTTCTCCGTGCCGAGCACCATCAATCCGGTATCCCAGGCATCCGCTTCCAGCGCGGTTGGGGCTATCACCGTCACGGACACCAGGTTGTGGGTAATCGGGCGTCCGGTTTGCGGATCAATCACGTGCGAGATACGTTTGCCATCCAGCTCGTAATAGTTGCGGTAGCTTCCGGAGGTGCTGATACCATGCCCGTTGATGTCGACAATCGCCTGCACCGCGTTCTGCTGATCGGTTGGTTTTTGGATGGCCACTCGCCACGGCCTGCCGCTGGCGTTCATGCCCCGGCTGACGAGCGCGCCCCCGACGGAAACCAGATAACGCGGAATGCCTTCCTGCGCCATCAGGGCCGCGAGATGATCCGCAGCATACCCCTCGCCTACCGTGGAGAGATCGACAAACAGGTCGGGAATATCTTTTTGCAGGTATTGCTGACCGTACTGGGAGATCACCGCCAGATGCTGTAACCCTGTACGGGCGCGGGCGTCGTCGATGGCGGCTTGATCAGGTGTAGTCACCGGCTGCTTGTTGGGGCCAAATCCCCACAGGTTCACCAGCGGCCCCACGGTCACATCCATTGCGCCGTTGGTTTTGTAGCCCACGCGCATGGATTCCGTGACGATATCGGCCATCGCTTCGCTCACCGGCCACAGCGAGGTGCTGCTGGAGCGATTGAAACGCATCAGCGCTGAGTCATTTTTATAGGTAGAGAGTAGCTGATCGTCGGCATCCAGCTGCGCCTGAATTTTACCGCGTAATTCTTCAGCGCGGGATTTATCAATATCCATCACGCTGACGCGCCAGAAGGTCCCCATGGTTTTCCCTTCCAGCACCGTCGCGGCGGGTGCGTCGATTTTTGCGGGCTGTGTGGAAGAGTCACACGCGGTCAGGAGTAAAAAAGTCGCCAGAACGCTGGCGCGTAAAAAAGTCATATCCATTGGTTATTATCCTCATGCCAGGGCGGCTAGAGTACACTAAAACAGCGTATTTGTAAGACCCTAAAAAAGCATGAAAAAAGGGGCCTGTTGGCCCCTTTGTTGCAGTATGAGCAATTAGAACTGGTAAACCAGACCCAGCGCGACGATATCGTCAGTACCGATACCTGCTGCGCGAGTGAAGTCGTTCTCATCAACCAGGTTGATTTTGTAATCAACGTAGGTGGACATGTTTTTGTTGAAGTAGTAAGTCGCGCCAACATCAACATATTTCAGCAGATCCTGGTCGCCGTAGCCGTTTTCCAGGTCCTTACCTTTAGATTGCAGGTACGCCACGGATGGACGCAGGCCGAAGTCGAACTGATACTGCGCAACCACTTCGAAGTTCTGCGCTTTGTTAGCCCAGCCCAGGTCGCCCGCACGGGTCGCGTTGTAAGTCTGAGTATACTGTGCAGCCAGGTAGATGTTGTTCGCGTCGTATTTCAGACCACCGGTGTAGGTCTCAGCACGATCGCCGTTACCGTAGGCCATGGCGTTCTGGTCATCAGTACGTTTAGAGCTGGTGACCGCCGTACCGAGTGCGAAGCCTTCGCCCAGATCGTAGGTCAGAGAGCCACCGTAGCCATCACCGTTCTGACGCAGTGCCTCACGACCGTTGTTGGTCTGGCCTTCGCCGCTTGGGCTGCCGTTTTTACCCTGGTACTGCAACGCGAAGTTCAGACCATCAACCAGACCAAAGAAGTCCTGGTTACGGTAGGTCGCGAAGCCGTTACCACGCTGCTGCATGAAGTTGTCAGAACCGTAGGTGTCGCCGCCGAATTCCGGCAGAACGTCGGTCCATGAAGTCACATCGTAAACAACGCCGTAGTTACGACCGTAGTCGAATGAACCCGCATCAGCGAATTTCAGACCTGCGAACGCCACACGCGTCCATGAGTTGTTTTCGTTCTCACCAGAGTTGCCCTGGATCTGGTATTCCCACTGGCCGTAACCGGTCAGCTGGTCGTTAACCTGAGTTTCGCCTTTGAAGCCCAGACGCATGTAGGTCTGGTCGCCGTCTGCACTGTCGTCATCAGAGAAATAGTGCAGACCATCCACTTTACCGTACAGATCTAATTTGTTGCCGTCTTTGTTATAAATTTCAGCCGCATTTGCTGCGCCTGCCACCAGCAGAGCTGGTACCAGGAGGGACAGTACTTTAACTTTCATTTTATTAACCCTCTGTTATATGCCTTATTATTTACCACTGCTTACTGGTCAACCCTCTTAACCAGTCGGCAAGTTCATTCTCCTCAAAAATGCAGAATAATCCAACAGGAATATGATGCGAAAACTTTGAAGATGTTTCACTTTACCATCAACATGTTTCAATTTGTAAATTTGAAGGAACTTTTACAGAGCATAAATAGTTTAAAAATATAGCACGGATAATCAAAACAAAAATATATTCTATTTAATACAAGTGATTAGCTTAAAAAACGGTACAGCACTGAATGACAAAAAAATTCCCTTCAACACCACTAAAATAACTCTCGCTATCATCATTAACTTTATTTATTACCGTCATTCAGTTCTGAATGTCTGTTTATCCCTAATTGAACCGGATGCTTCGCATTCGGTTTTTTTTTACCTTTCTTTACGTCAGCCTACATTTTATGTGCTACCCCTCAGAAATGATAACGACTATTAACTAAATCCAGATTCCGGCTTTCGCTGAATTCTTTTTTATGCTATTGAAATTAATTTCTTGTTTATTCGTGCTATTTTCCTGCCGGTGCGATCGCGTATTTATACATTTCACGGGGTTTTGTACACCTTTCATCCGGGGACGTTGAAGCCGGTTACCCGGATAAAAAGTCAAGGTCATACCGTTAACGACGCTGGAAATTCAGTTATTACCCTTTATACTGCCCTATCCCATTACCGCGCGGCCATTACGGGTTAAACACATCGATGAGTCAGACTGAAACTACCGCCCCGAGCAAATTCTCCCTTCTACCGGGCAGCATCACCCGTTTCTTTCTTCTGTTGATCGTTGTGCTGTTAGTCACAATGGGGGTGATGGTTCAGAGCGCCGTTAATACCTGGCTTAAAGATAAAAGCTATCAAATCGTCGATATCACCCATGCGGTGCATAAGCGCATTGATACGTGGCGCTATGCGACCTGGCAAATCTACGACAATATCGCTGCCGCGCCTGCCACCTCGTCAGGCGAAGGGTTGCAGGAAACGCGCCTTAAGCAGGATGTGTATTACCTTGAAAAACCGCAGCGCAAGACGGAAGCCCTGATTTTCGGCTCGCACGACAGCGCAACGCTTGAGATGACGCAGCGGATCTCCTCCTATCTGGACACCCTGTGGGGCGCCGAGACCGTACCGTGGTCAATGTATTACCTGAACGGTCAGGACAACAGCATGATCCTGATCTCGACCCTGCCGCTTAAGGATCTTTCGTCCGGCTTTAAAGAGACCACCGTTGGCAGTATTGTGGATTCCCGTCGGGCAGAAATGCTGCAACAGGCCAACGCGCTGGACGAGCGAGAAAGTTTCTCGTCACTACGCCGTCTTGCCTGGCAGAATGGCCACTACTTTACGCTGCGAACCACCTTTAACCAGCCGGGCCATCTGGCGACCGTGGTTGCCTTCGACCTGCCGATTAACGATCTCATCCCACCGGATATGCCGCTGGACAGTTTCCGTCTGGAGCCAGACAACAGCACCCAAAATATGCGCACGCCGTCGGATAAAGAAGGCGCGGACAGCGTAGCGATCTCCTTTAATGGCTCAAAGATTGAGATTGCCTCATCGCTCAACTCAACCGGTATGCGTCTGGTGTGGCAGGTGCCTTTTGGCACCCTGATGCTTGATACTCTGCAAAACATTCTGCTGCCGCTGTTGCTGAATATTGGCCTGCTGGCGCTGGCGCTGTTTGGCTACAGCACCTTCCGTTTCCAGTCGGGCCGCCAGAGCGACTCGACGTCGGTATCAGCCGGGACCAGCAACGAGTTGCGCATTCTTCGTGCCCTGAATGAAGAGATTATTTCCGTGCTGCCGCTTGGGGTGCTCGTTCACGACCAGGAGGCTAACCGCACGGTAATGAGCAATAAAATTGCCGATCACCTTCTGCCGCATCTTAACCTGCAAAATATTACGGCCATGGCGGACCAGCACCAGGGCGTTATTCAGGCCACCGTTAATAATGAACTGTATGAGATCCGTCAGTTCCGCAGTCAGGTCGCCTCGCGCACGCAAATCTTCATCATTCGCGATCAGGATCGCGAAGTGCTGGTGAATAAAAAGCTCAAGCAGGCGCAAAGGCTGTACGAGAAAAACCAACATGGCCGCGCGGCGTTTATGCAAAATATTGGCGATGCCTTTAAACAACCGTTGAAGTCACTCGCCACGCAGATTGCTGATCTGAGCACGCCGGAAAGCCGACAGCTCAGCAGCCAGGCCGACTCCCTGGTTCGTCTGGTGGACGAAATCCAGCTTGCGAACATGCTGGAGAATGACATCTGGAAGGGCACCCCTACGCTCTTCTCCATCCAGGACCTGATTGATGAGGTGGTGCCGGAAGTCCTGCCGGTGATCAAGCGCAAGGGACTCCAGCTGCTGATCAACAACCATTTACCGGCCAACGACGAACGTCACGGCGATCGCGATGCCCTGCGTCGCATCCTGATGATGTTGATACAGTATGCCGTCACCACGACGCAGATCGGCAAGATCACCCTTGAAGTCAGCACCGATGAGTCCACCGACGATCGTCTGACGTTCCGCATTCTGGATACGGGCGAAGGCGTCACAGTGAGCGAAATTGATAACCTGCACTTCCCGTTCCTGAACGATACCCAGCGCGACCACTACGGTAAGGCGAATGCCCTCACCTTCTGGCTCTGCGATCAGCTGGCGCGTAAGCTGGGCGGTCATCTGAACATTAAGGCCCGCGAATCCCTCGGCACCCGCTACTCTTTACACGTGAAAATGGCGGCGAATCCCCAGGAAGAGGATGAAGAGCGTCTGCTGGACGATGTGGTGGTGATGGTGGATGTGACCTCCAGTGAGATCCGAAATATCGTCGTTCGTCAGCTGGAAAACTGGGGGGCGTCCTGCATTACCCCGGACGAAAGGCTCGCGAGTCAAGAATTTGATCTATTTTTAACTGATAATCCGTCTAATCTTACTGCCTCAGGCTTGCTTTTAAGCGATGATGAGCCAGGCGTGCGGAAAATCGGCCCTGGGCAGCTGCGCGTCAACTTTAATATGAGCAATGCAATGCAGGAAGCTGTATTACAACTGATTGAAGAGAATCTGGCGCAGGAAGAGATCCTGGAGTCACCGTTAGGCGGCGATGAAAATGCCGAACTCCATGCCAGCGGATATTATTCGCTCTTCGTTGATACAGTACCAGATGATGTTAAGCGGTTGTATACTGAGTCCGCTGCGCAGGATTTTGCAGCGCTGGCACAGACAGCACACCGGCTTAAAGGGGTGTTTGCCATGCTTAATCTGGTTCCCGGCAAGCAGTTATGTGAAACGCTGGAACATCTAATTCGTGAGAAAGATGCCTCTGGCATTGAAAAATACATCAGCGACATTGACGCTTACGTCAAGAGCTTGCTGTAGCAAGGTAGCCTTATACATGAACAATATGAACGTAATTATTGCCGATGACCATCCGATTGTACTGTTCGGTATTCGCAAATCACTTGAACAGATCGAGTGGGTGAATGTAGTCGGTGAATTTGAAGATTCCACAGCCCTCATTAACAACCTGCCTAAACTTGATGCGCACGTGCTCATTACCGATCTCTCCATGCCTGGAGATAAGTACGGTGATGGGATCACGCTCATCAAATACATTAAACGCCACTTCCCGGACATTTCGATCATTGTTCTGACCATGAACAATAACCCGGCGATCCTGAGCGCCGTTCTGGATCTCGATATTGAAGGGATTGTGCTGAAACAAGGCGCACCTACCGATCTGCCAAAAGCATTGGCGGCGCTACAGAAAGGGAAAAAATTCACTCCTGAGAGCGTCTCACGCCTGCTTGAAAAAATCAGCGCGGGTGGTTATGGCGACAAGCGTCTCTCGCCTAAAGAGAGTGAAGTACTGCGTCTGTTCGCTGAAGGTTTCCTGGTTACTGAAATCGCCAAGAAGCTGAACCGCAGTATTAAAACCATCAGTAGCCAGAAAAAATCCGCGATGATGAAGTTGGGTGTGGATAACGATATCGCCCTGCTGAACTATCTCTCTTCCGTGACGCTGAGCGCAACGGACAAAGATTGATCTTCGCTGTCTACGCCGGGTGGCGCTCGCGCTTACCCGGCCTACAGCCGCCGGAGAAATAAAAAAGGCCCTTTCGGGCCTTTTTTATTGTCTCGCTTTTCGTACCCGCTCCGCATACACGGACAGTGTCTGCTTCAGTACATCCAGCGTGACCGGCTTCGACAGGCAGCTGTCCATTCCCGACTCCAGACAACGCTGCTTCTCCTCCGCCAGCGCGTTGGCTGTCACGCCCACCACCGGCAGCGTCAGCCCCAGCTGTCGGATACGCTGCGTCAGACGGTAGCCGTCCATGTTAGGCATGTTCACATCGCTGAGCACAATATCAATATGGTTCTTACTTAAGACATTCAGGGCATCCACGCCATCATTGGCCGTTTTACACTGATAGCCCAGAGAGCCAAGCTGGTCTGCGAGCAGACGACGGTTAATTGGATGGTCGTCGACGACCAGAATCATCATATCGTCGTTCACCGACGCCAGCTCATCAGGGGAAGCCAGCACGGTGGCGCCGTCGCTGTCCTCAAGCTGCACGCTGTAAATACGCGCCAGCAAGCCCAGCAGCTCGTGCGGTGTCGCCACGCTGTGCACCCATACCCCAGGCGAACGCTCAAGCGGAATACCGATATGACGGCGGCAGAACATCACCACGCCGCGCCCCGCCCATGCCTGCTCCGGCTCAACGTCGGTGATCAGCATGTCATCCGCGTCCGGCGTCTGGCCTTCGTAGCGTGAAACCCGCACGCCGCTGCTGGTCAGCATCGAGGTCAGGAAATCATGTAAGGAGGCGTTGTGCACCGCCAGCCAGCAGTGCTTATCGCTCAGCCCGTCGACCGTGGTTTTCGCCGGATAGTGCGCCGAATAGAGCGGAATACGAATAGTGAACTGGCTGCCCATCCCTGGCTCTGTATCGACGGAGATATCTCCATCCATCATACTGATAAGCTTCTCGCAAATCGCCAGACCTAGCCCGGTCCCCTGGAAATTACGCTGGACGCCGGTTCCCACCTGGAAGAACGGATCGAACAGGCGTACAACCTCTTTCGCCGGAATGCCAACACCCGTGTCGCGCACGCGAATGGTCAGGTACTCCCCTGCCCGGCAGACGTGCAGCACAATACAGCCGATATCGGTGAATTTAATGGCGTTGCTCAGCAGGTTTGAGATGACCTGTTGCAGACGCATCGGATCGCCATGCAGCGTCAGCGGCACATCCGGCTCGATAAAGCAGTACAGCCCAAGCTGTTTACGCACCACCAGCGGCAGGTAGTTGGCGCAGATATGGTTCATCACCTCGCGCGGGGAGAACTCGCGCGGCTCTATTTTCAACTGCTCGGATTCAATTTTAGAGAAGTCGAGAATATCGCTGATGATTTTCAGCAGCAGGCTGGACGAGTTGTTCATGGCCGTCACCAGCCGGTCGACCCCTTTCGGCAGCTCTTTGGTCTGGAGCAGATCGAGGTTACCGATAATGCCGTACAGCGGCGTACGCAGCTCATGACTGACGGTCGCGAGGAACATCGATTTCGACTGACTGGCCTGCTCCGCCGCCTGCGCCATATCCTGCAACGACTCTTCCATTTTCACGCGCGCAGAGACGTCCACCAGCACGCAAATGGCCACGTTTTCATTGCGGTAGCGCGAATGGACGAAGCTGATTTGCAGGTTGGTGTGGGTGCTGGTCAGCACATCCACAAAGTTAACCTGCTGACCGCAGATGATCTGCGTTAACCGCTGGCGGTCTTCATGCGTGAGCATGTTCAGGTAGTTATGGGCAAGCTCGTTACTGAGGATATTTGTCCCGTCCTGAGTTCGCAGGATACAGATCCCCACCGGCGCCGAGGCGACAATTTTACGGTTAAACTGCTCGTGCTCCTCCAGACGCTGAGCATCCGCTTCCGCCGGAATAAAGATCCGCCGCTCATACATTCTCGCCAGCATAAACAGCGCGACGCCTACCGCGATGTTCAGCAAAATAGCGTTAAGGATCAGGATGCGAATGCGCTCCAGCACCTTGTCCACCGGCAGCGAGTAGACAATGCTCAGCGACGATGGCGGTAAACTTTTCTTCAGCACCAGCTCGCGGAACCCGGAGGTATAGCCAAACCATGACCGCTCCTGCATCCAGCTGGGTTCCACCTTCAGGCGGTTTTCAGGCCCGGTAAGGGAGATGAGCGGATGGCCGTTTTCATCCAGAATGGTCACGCCCATCGGCAGACTGCCCGGCGTGAAGAAGTTTTCCATGCGGATGGTTTGTTCAATCCCCAGCAGCGCTTGCAGGCGGTTTCCGAGGTAAACCGGAGTCAGGGCATAGAAATAGCCGACGCCCATGCGCGGCCCCTGGCTTATCCAGAAGATGTTGTTCCCGCGCTCTTCCTGAGGCGCATTGCGGTATTTCACTATGCGCTCATGCAGGCTTTTCAGCGCGTCTTCGCGTTCGACGGGCATATCCCGCAGGCCGAAATCCGCCATGCAGAGATTTTCGTTGCTAATCAGGTAGACGCGGTTCAGATCGTAGGCGGCCGAGAAGTTATCGCGCCAGTAGCGCATAAACCATGACAGGGACTCCAGTGAACCACGCCAGGCTTTGCCCATGGCGGAACAATCGGAGTCCGGGAAGAGCGGTTCGAAATCAGGTACTTCGGTTTTTTCATCCCGACCGCGGATGGCAAGAATGCCGTTCTCCGCCGTGAGTCGATTCTCCGCAATATACTTAAGCTCTTTCATCACGTCAGAGGTGCGCTGGATATAGCGCTGGGCCTGATCCGAGCTTAAGTTAAACTCCTGGCGGATCTCCGCTTCTTTCTGGTGTAACGCGTTAACGATGTAAAACACCGAGAGCAGTGCCACCAGCAACCATAGCAGTAGCGCAAGCGCCCGAAACAGATAGCGAGAGACTTTTAACGTGGTACGAAAGGAGACGAGGTATTTCAAAGGGGCGAGGCTCCGCCGTCGGGGTCAAAAAGAATGTGGTTAAGGTAGCGGTAAACGCGGCTTGTCGCAACGTTCACTTGTCTGCTTGCGCAAAACAAAAGGGCCGGAAACCGGCCCTTTATGCGTCAGGAGACGTTACTCGTCAGCGTCATCCGCTGCTTCATCATCGGTGTCCGCTTCCGGGGAGATTTCATCATCCCCTTCCGCGACGCTGCCGTCGATAGAGTCGAGCTCTTCGTCATCCACCGGCTCAGCAACGCGTTGCAGACCGACGACGTTTTCATCTTCCGCAGTGCGGATGAGGATAACGCCCTGGGTGTTACGACCCACCACGCTGATCTCAGACACGCGGGTACGCACCAGCGTACCGGCATCGGTGATCATCATGATCTGGTCCGCGTCGTCCACCTGCACCGCGCCAACAACGGAACCGTTGCGCTCGGTCACTTTGATGGAGATAACGCCCTGCGTGCCGCGAGACTTGGTCGGGTATTCGCTTTCCGCCGTACGTTTACCGTAGCCGTTCTGGGTGACGGTCAGGATTGCGCCTTCGCCACGCGGAACGATCAGGGAAACAACGGAGTCTTCACCCGCCAGCTTGATACCACGCACGCCGGTCGCCGTACGACCCATTGCGCGCACGGCGTTCTCTTTAAAGCGCACCACTTTACCGGCGGCAGAGAACAGCATGACTTCATCAGAACCGGAGGTCAGATCCACGCCGATCAGCTCATCGCCTTCGTTCAGGTTCACCGCGATGATCCCGGCAGAACGTGGACGGCTGAACTCGGTCAGCGCGGTTTTCTTCACGGTACCGCTCGCGGTCGCCATAAAGACGTTCACGCCCTCTTCGTATTCGCGTACCGGCAGAATAGCGGTGATACGTTCGTTCGCTTCCAGCGGCAGCAGATTGACGATAGGACGACCCCGCGCGCCACGGCTCGCTTCCGGCAGCTGATAGACTTTCATCCAGTACAGACGGCCCCGGCTGGAGAAGCAGAGGATCGTGTCGTGGGTGTTGGCCACCAGCAGACGGTCAATGAAGTCTTCTTCTTTAATACGCGCCGCAGATTTGCCTTTACCGCCACGACGCTGTGCTTCGTAGTCGGTCAACGGCTGATACTTCACGTAGCCCTGGTGAGACAGCGTCACTACCACGTCTTCGCGGTTGATCAGATCTTCAATGTTGATATCAGAGCTATTGGCTGTGATTTCGGTGCGACGCTCGTCGCCGAACTGATCGCGAACCAGCTCCAGCTCTTCACGGATCACTTCCATCAGGCGCTCTGCGCTACCCAGGATATGCAGCAGCTCGGCAATCTGCTCCAGCAGCTCTTTGTACTCGTCGAGCAGTTTTTCATGCTCAAGGCCGGTCAGTTTCTGCAAACGCAGATCCAGAATCGCCTGGGCCTGCTGTTCAGTCAGGTAGTACTGACCGTCACGCACGCCGAATTCCGGTTCCAGCCACTCAGGACGCGCAGCGTCATCACCGGCACGTTCCAGCATTGCCGCCACGTTGCCCAGATCCCATGGACGCGCAACCAGCGACGCCTTCGCTTCTGCCGGCGTCGGCGCACGGCGGATCAGCTCGATGATCGGGTCGATGTTCGCCAGCGCAACGGCCAGTGCTTCAAGGATATGGGCACGGTCGCGCGCTTTGCGCAGTTCGAAGATGGTACGACGGGTCACCACTTCACGGCGGTGACGCACGAACGCGCTCAGGATCTCTTTCAGGTTCATGATCTTCGGCTGGCCATGGTGCAGCGCAACCATGTTGATACCGAAGGAGACCTGAAGCTGAGTCTGGGAGTAAAGGTTGTTCAACACAACTTCACCCACCGCGTCGCGCTTGATTTCAATCACGATGCGCATACCGTCTTTATCAGACTCGTCACGCAGCGCGCTGATGCCTTCAACGCGTTTTTCTTTTACCAGCTCGGCGATTTTTTCAATCAGTCGCGCTTTGTTCACCTGATACGGGATCTCGTGAACAATAATGGTTTCACGGCCGGTTTTAGCGTCCGCTTCCACTTCGGCGCGGGCACGGATGTAAATCTTGCCGCGACCGGTGCGGTACGCTTCTTCAATACCGCGACGGCCATTGATGATTGCCGCCGTCGGGAAGTCCGGGCCCGGGATGTGTTCCATCAGCCCTTCAATGCTGATGTCTTCATCGTCAATGTAGGCCAGGCAGCCGTTGATCACTTCCGTGATATTGTGCGGTGGAATGTTGGTTGCCATACCGACGGCGATACCGGACGAACCGTTCACCAGCAGGTTTGGGATCTTCGTTGGCATAACGTCAGGAATTTTTTCCGTGCCGTCGTAGTTATCAACGAAATCAACCGTCTCTTTTTCCAGGTCAGCCATCAGCTCATGGGCAATCTTCGCCAGACGGATTTCCGTATAACGCATTGCCGCGGCGGAGTCGCCGTCGATAGAACCAAAGTTACCCTGACCATCTACCAGCATGTAACGCAGCGAGAAGGGCTGCGCCATACGGACAATGGTGTCGTACACCGCGGAATCACCATGAGGATGGTATTTACCGATTACGTCACCAACGACACGGGCAGATTTTTTGTAGGCTTTATTCCAGTCATTGCCCAATACGTTCATGGCGTATAGTACGCGACGGTGTACCGGCTTCAGGCCATCGCGGACGTCCGGCAGCGCACGGCCAACAATGACCGACATCGCATAGTCCAGATAGGAGCTTTTCAGCTCTTCCTCGATGTTAACCGGTGTAATTTCTCTCGCAAGGTCGCTCATCTAACCGCTATCCCTCTACTGTATCCCGGATTCAAAGGTCGCAAATTATAACACAGCCGCGGTGATACAGGTAAACCTATACGCTTTATTCACAGGGATTGCCTGATATACTCATTTGTCTTGCTAAATAAGGAGTAAAAGCGCCCATGAATGCCGAAAAATCCCCGGTGGCTCACAACGTTGACCACGAAGAGATTGCCAAATTTGAAGCGGTGGCGTCCCGCTGGTGGGATCTCGAAGGTGAGTTCAAACCTCTGCATCGTATTAACCCGCTGCGTCTGGGCTATATCGCGGAGCGTTCCGGCGGTCTGTTCGGTAAGAAAGTGCTCGACGTCGGCTGCGGCGGCGGCATCCTGGCGGAAAGTATGGCGCGTGAAGGGGCCACCGTCACCGGTCTGGACATGGGCTTCGAACCTCTACAGGTTGCGCGTCTTCATGCGCTGGAGTCCGGCGTACAGGTAGAATATGTCCAGGAAACCGTGGAAGAGCACGCGGCAAAACATGCGCACCAGTATGACGTGGTGACCTGCATGGAGATGCTGGAGCACGTTCCCGATCCGCAGTCGGTGGTCAGCGCCTGTGCAAAACTGGTGAAACCGGGTGGACAGGTCTTCTTCTCGACCATCAACCGCAACGGCAAAGCCTGGCTGATGGCCGTGGTAGGCGCGGAATACGTGCTGCGCATGGTGCCGAAAGGGACGCACGACGTGAAGAAGTTCATCAAGCCTGCCGAACTGCTGGGCTGGGTTGACCAGACATGGCTTAAGGAGCAGCACATGACGGGTCTGCACTACAATCCGCTGACGGATAAATTCAAACTTGCACCAGGTGTGGATGTTAACTATATGTTGCACACAACCGCCAAAAACGACTAACGTCATCCGTTATTCTTATAATGATTGCGCGACATCATGTTGCGCAATTCTGACCTCCCGTTGAAGAAATCAGCACTCGATCAAATTTTGAATTTTTTTTCTTAATTATTGACATCTCTTCCAGGCCTTACGGCACGAGGACTTAGCCTTTTTTACCCTTTCACAACCTCAATTTAACGTCAAAATCAACCCTTGTGCTGAAAAGATTCGATACTAGAATACTCACCATATAGCGTTCTTCTTATCGCAAAACCCCTATATGTAGTATTTATCCACAGAGTTAGTCACAAGACGGTTCTGTGGATAAGCGGGGGATATTTTTTTATTTCACGGACAGGTAAAAACCCACATGAATCAGAGTCTGCTGGTGACAAAGCGCGACGGTACCACCGAGCGTATCAATCTGGACAAAATCCATCGAGTTCTCGACTGGGCAGCAGAAGGACTGAACAACGTATCTATCTCCCAGGTTGAACTGCGTTCTCACATTCAGTTCTACGACGGCATCAAAACGTCTGATATCCACGAAACCATTATCAAAGCCGCGGCAGATCTGATCTCCCGCGACGCACCGGATTATCAGTACCTCGCTGCGCGTCTGGCGATTTTCCACCTGCGTAAAAAAGCCTACGGCCAGTTCGAGCCGCCGAAGCTTTACGATCACGTAGTTAAAATGGTCGAGCTGGGCAAATACGACACGCATCTGCTGGAAGACTATACGGAAGAAGAGTTCGAGCAGATGAACGGGTTTATCGATCACTGGCGCGACATGAACTTCTCCTACGCGGCGGTGAAGCAGCTCGAAGGCAAATACCTGGTTCAGAACCGTGTGACGGGCGAAATCTACGAGAGCGCCCAGTTCCTCTATATTCTGGTGGCCGCCTGCCTGTTCTCTAATTACCCGCGTGAAACCCGTCTGGACTACGTGAAGCGTTTCTACGATGCGGTCTCTACGTTCAAGATTTCTCTGCCTACGCCAATCATGTCTGGCGTGCGTACCCCTACCCGCCAGTTCAGCTCCTGCGTACTGATCGAGTGTGGTGACAGCCTGGATTCTATCAACGCGACCTCCAGCGCCATCGTGAAATACGTCTCCCAGCGTGCCGGTATCGGCATCAACGCCGGTCGTATTCGTGCGCTGGGCAGCCCGATCCGCGGCGGTGAAGCGTTCCACACCGGCTGTATTCCGTTCTACAAGCACTTCCAGACGGCAGTAAAATCCTGCTCTCAGGGCGGCGTGCGTGGTGGTGCAGCGACCCTGTTCTACCCGATGTGGCACCTGGAAGTGGAAAGCCTGCTGGTTCTGAAAAACAACCGCGGCGTGGAAGGCAACCGCGTGCGCCACATGGACTACGGCGTGCAGATCAACAAGCTGATGTACACCCGTCTGCTGAAAGGGGAAGACATCACCCTGTTCAGCCCGTCCGACGTCCCGGGTCTGTACGACGCGTTCTTCGCCGATCAGGACGAGTTCGAGCGTCTGTACACCAAATATGAAAAAGACGACAGCATCCGCAAGCAGCGCGTGAAAGCGGTCGATCTGTTCTCCCTGATGATGCAGGAACGTGCTTCTACCGGTCGTATCTACATCCAGAACGTTGACCACTGCAACACCCACAGCCCGTTCGATCCGGTGGTTGCACCAGTGCGCCAGTCCAACCTGTGCCTGGAGATCGCCCTGCCGACCAAACCGCTGGAAGACGTGAACGACGAAAACGGTGAAATCGCGCTCTGTACGCTGTCCGCGTTCAACCTGGGTGCGATTAAGAGCCTGGACGAGCTGGAAGAGCTGGCGGTGCTGGCGGTTCGTGCGCTCGACGCCCTGCTGGATTACCAGGATTACCCAATCCCGGCGGCAAAACGCGGCGCAATGGGCCGTCGCACTTTAGGTATCGGCGTGATCAACTTCGCCTACTGGCTGGCGAAAAACGGCAAGCGTTACTCCGACGGCAGCGCCAACAATCTGACGCACCAGACGTTCGAAGCGATCCAGTACTACCTGATGAAAGCCTCTAACGAGCTGGCGAAAGAGCAAGGCGCGTGCCCGTGGTTCAACGAAACCACCTACGCGAAAGGCATTCTGCCGATCGACACCTACAAAAAAGACCTGGATGCGATCGTCAGCGAGCCGCTGCACCTCGACTGGGAAGGCCTGCGCGAGTCCATTAAAACTCACGGCCTGCGTAACTCCACGCTCTCTGCCCTGATGCCGTCCGAGACCTCTTCGCAGATCTCCAACGCCACCAACGGTATTGAGCCACCGCGTGGCCACGTCAGCATCAAAGCGTCGAAAGACGGCGTGCTGCGTCAGGTGGTGCCGGATTACGAAACGCTGGGTGACAACTACGAGCTGCTGTGGGAAATGCCAAACAACGACGGCTATCTGCAACTGGTGGGTATCATGCAGAAGTTTATCGACCAGTCGATCTCTGCCAATACCAACTACGACCCAACGCGCTTCCCGTCTGGCAAGGTTCCGATGCAGCAACTGCTGAAAGACCTGCTCACCGCCTACAAATTTGGCGTGAAAACGCTGTACTATCACAACACCCGTGATGGTGCGGAAGACGCCCAGGACGACCTGGTGCCGTCAATTCAGGACGATGGCTGCGAAAGCGGCGCATGTAAGATCTAAGCACTTCGCCGGGTGGCGCTACGCTTACCCGGCCTACGGTTTTGTAGGCCCGGCAAACGCAGTGCCGCCGGGCAATAAAATCTCAACAGGACTCACCGCAATGGCATATACCACCTTTTCACAGACGAAAAACGACCAGCTCAAAGAGCCGATGTTCTTCGGCCAGCCGGTCAACGTGGCACGCTACGATCAGCAAAAATATGACATCTTCGAAAAGCTGATTGAAAAGCAACTCTCCTTCTTCTGGCGTCCGGAAGAAGTTGACGTTTCCCGCGACCGTATCGATTTCCAGGCGCTGCCGGAACACGAAAAGCACATCTTCCTCAGCAACCTGAAGTACCAGACGCTACTGGACTCCATCCAGGGCCGTAGTCCGAACGTGGCGCTGCTGCCGCTGATCTCGATTCCTGAGCTGGAAACCTGGGTGGAAACCTGGGCGTTCTCCGAGACGATCCACTCCCGCTCTTACACCCACATCATCCGCAACATCGTGAACGATCCGGCGGTGGTGTTTGACGATATCGTCACCAACGAGCAGATCCAGAAGCGCGCGGAAGGCATTGCGCACTACTACGATGAGCTGATCGAGATGACCAGCTACTGGCATCTGCTGGGCGAAGGCACGCATAACGTGAACGGCAAAACCATTACCGTAAACCTGCGAGCCCTGAAAAAGCAGCTGTACCTGTGCCTGATGAGCGTTAACGCGCTGGAAGCGATCCGCTTCTACGTGAGCTTCGCCTGCTCCTTCGCCTTTGCCGAGCGCAAGCTGATGGAAGGCAACGCCAAAATCATCCGCCTGATCGCCCGTGACGAAGCCCTGCATCTGACCGGGACTCAGCACATGCTGAACCTGCTGCGCAGCGGCGCGGACGACCCGGAAATGGCTGCGATTGCCGAAGAGTGCAAGCAGGAATGCTACGATCTGTTCGTGCTGGCCGCCCAGCAGGAGAAAGAGTGGGCAGACTACCTGTTCCGCGACGGCTCCATGATTGGCCTGAACAAAGACATTCTGTGCCAGTACGTGGAGTACATCACTAACATCCGCATGCAGGCTGTGGGTCTCGATCTGCCATTCCAGACGCGCTCTAACCCGATTCCGTGGATCAACACCTGGCTGGTGTCCGATAACGTGCAGGTTGCGCCGCAGGAAGTGGAAGTGAGTTCTTATCTGGTCGGTCAGATTGATTCTGAAGTCAACACCGACGACCTGAGCGATTTCCAGCTCTGATGAGCCGCGTAACGCTGAGCCTTTCTGGTACAGAGGTGTTGTGCCAGGAAGAGCACCCTTCTCTGCTGGTGGCGCTTGAAGCGCATCAGGTAGAAGTAGAGTACCAGTGTCGTGAAGGCTACTGCGGCTCCTGCCGCTGCCGTCTGGTCGCAGGCCAGGTAGACTGGCTGACCGAACCGCTGGCCTTTATCAGCGAAGGGGAAATTTTGCCCTGCTGCTGCCGGGCAAAAGGCGATATTGAGATCGAGATGTAATTACCCTTGTTCCCTCTCCCTGTGGGAGAGGGTTAGGGTGAGGGCATCAGGCCGCAGAGCCTGATTGTCGGGTGGCGGCTTCGCCTTACCCGACCTACCAAACCTATTTCCGGTGAATGAATTCGACCGCTTTATCCGGGAAATCCGTAAACAACCCGTCCACATCCGCCTGGTTATACAGTACGTCGTAAAGCTGATTCACGTCCGTCGCATACTCCGGCAGCTGGTCTGCGCGTACGGTATACGGATGCACCTGCATCTTGCTCGCATGCGCCTCTTTCACCATCGCCGTCAGCTTCACGTGACCCGGCGTTGAGCCTTCCGCCACCAGCATGTGGTAATCCGGCCCGATGCCGTCGGCGTACTGCGCAATCTGCTTCATCGCGCCCGGCTTAAACATCCAGTCGTAGCTGTAGTTCACCCACTTCCCGTCCGGCTGTTTTTCCTGGGTTTCATTCCAGTCGGTATACGCAATCAGCTGCACCAGATTGAGATCCATCCCCATTTTCGGCTCCAGCTCGGTTTTGATGCGCTTCAGTTCCGCGGCGTCGAAACATTGCAGGAAAACCTTATCCTGCTTGCTGGTGTAGCCGTACTTTTTCAGTACCTCCAGCGTCTTCGCGGCAATGTCCTTCCCTTCCTGATGGTGGAACCACGGCGCTTTGATTTCCGGGTAGATACCGATATTTTTTCCTGTCGAGTGGTTCAGCCCCTGAACAAACTCGATCTCCTCTTCGAAGGTGTGAATACGGAAGTCAGACTTGCCCATCGGGAAACGTCCCGGATAGACCTGTACCTTCTTACCGTTTTCAATCTCGAAGCCCTCGGTAAACTTCAGCGAGCGGATCTCCGCCAGCGTGAAGTCGATGGCGTAGTAGCGACCATCTTTACGGGCGCGATCCGGGAAACGCTCCGCCACGTCCGTCACGCGGTCAAGATAGTGGTCATGCAGAACGACCAGCTGGTCGTCCTTCGTCATCACCAGATCCTGCTCCAGATAATCCGCGCCCTGGGCATAGGCCATCGCTTTTGCCGGCAGCGTATGCTCCGGCAGATAACCGCTGGCGCCACGGTGGGCGATCACGATTTTATCCGCCGCCAGCGCGGAGCCTGTCATCAGGCCCGCCAGCAGCAGGCCTGTCGCTAACTGAGTTAATTTCATCGCAATGCTCCTTATTGACGACGCGCCAGCACTTCGGCGTGGTGACGTTTTTCACCAATCATCACAACAACCAGCAGCAGAACAGCCAGCACGCTGCCGCCAATCATCACCATAAAGCCGCCGTCCCAGCCGAAGAAGTCGACGGTGTAACCGACGATGGCACTTGCCGCCACTGAACCGCCGAGGTAGCCAAACAGACCGGTAAAGCCTGCCGCCGTGCCTGCCGCTTTCTTCGGCGCCAGCTCCAGGGCATGCAGACCAATCAGCATAACCGGACCATAAATCAGGAAGCCGATGACGATCATACAGGCCATATCCACCCCCGGATTCCCCGGCGGGTTAAGCCAGTAAACGACCGTCGCGATGGTGACCAGCGTCATAAAGAACACGCCCGTCGCCCCACGGTTGCCCTTAAACACTTTGTCCGACATCCAGCCACAGATCAGCGTGCCGGGAATGCCAGCGTATTCATACAGGAAATAAGCCCAGGAGGATTTATCCAGCGCGAAGTGCTTCACCTCTTTCAGGTAGGTTGGCGACCAGTCGAGAATGCCGTAACGCAGCAGGTAGACAAATACGTTTGCCACCGCGATGTACCACAGCAGCTTGTTCGGCAGCACGTACTTCATGAAGATCTGCTTTGCCGTCAGCTCTTCTTCGTGCTTCTCGCTGTAATCATCCGGGTAGTCGTTTTTGTACTCTTCAATCGGCGGCAGGCCGCAGGACTGTGGGGTGTCGCGCATCAGAGCGAAAGCGATAATCGCCACCAGAATGGCGCCAAAGGCTGGCATATAGAGCGCGGCATGCCAGTCGTTGAACCAGGCCATCCCCAGCAGGAACAGCAGCGGCGGAAGCCCGCCCCCGACGTTATGTGCGCAGTTCCACACAGATACAATTCCACCACGCTCTTTCTGTGACCACCAGTGAACCATGGTGCGTCCGCATGGCGGCCACCCCATCCCCTGGAACCAGCCGCAGAGGAACAGCAGCACGAACATGATGGCAATGCTGGAGGTCGCCCACGGCACAAAGCCCATGAACAGCATCACCGCTGCCGCGAGGATCAGGCCGGCGGGCAGGAACACGCGCGGATTCGAACGATCCGACACCGACCCCATAATGAACTTCGAAAAACCGTACGCGATGGAGATCCCCGACAGCGCAAATCCCAGATCGCCGCGAGAGAAGCCCTGCTCCACCAGGTACGGCATGGCGAGCGCAAAGTTTTTACGTACCAGATAGTACGCCGCATACCCGAAGAAGATCCCGAGGAAGATTTGCCAACGCAGACGGCGGTAGAGAGGATCAATCTCTGCCTCTGGCAGTCGCGCCCGATGTGGCGCAGGTTTAAAGATACTGAGCATAACAGCCTCCGTGGCCTTTCAAAAAATGACCGGGCATCTCGCGCCCGGCTACAGAGGCGGCGATGTTAAGAAATCACGGTGAATGTTACTGTGAATCAACGCACAGATTGTTACAGAAATATGACAGAATGCGCAAAAAAGCGCATGAAATCACGTTTCACTTTCGAATTTCGCGCGTTTATGTTCGAAATCAAACAAACCACACGATCAATGTGGCTAAATGCTAAAAAACGAACATAGAGGAAAGGCAATGACAATTCACGATCCACGCTTCAGCGATGTGATTATCATTGGCGGTGGCGCGACGGGTGCCGGCATCGCACGCGACTGCGCCCTGCGGGGATTGAGCGTCACGCTTCTGGAACGCCACGATATCGCCACCGGCGCGACGGGACGTAATCACGGTCTGTTGCACAGCGGCGCCCGCTATGCGGTCACTGACGCTGAGTCAGCACGCGAGTGTATCGCTGAAAACCAGATCCTCAGGGGCATCGCTCGCCACTGCGTTGAACCGACCAACGGTCTTTTTATCACCCTTCCAGAAGATGACCTCGGCTTTCAGCAAACCTTTATCACCGCCTGCACGGCGGCAGGCATTCAGGCCGAGGCGATCGATCCTGCGCAGGCGCGCCGTCTTGAACCCTCGGTAAACCCGGCGTTACTGGGCGCGGTAAAAGTACCGGACGGAACCGTTGATCCTTTCCGCCTGACCGCCGCCAATATGCTCGACGCGCGGGAACATGGCGCCCGGATCCTGACCGGGCATCACGTCACCGGGCTTATTCGTGAAGGTAATAGCGTGCGCGGGGTGCGCGTGTTTGATGCGCAGTACAATGAACACCGCGAGCTGTATGCCGCCGTCGTGGTCAACGCGGCGGGGATCTGGGGCCAGCGCATCGCGGAATACGCGGACCTGTCGGTGCGCATGTTCCCGGCGAAAGGCTCGCTGCTGATCCTCGACCACCGCATCAATAACCATGTCATCAACCGCTGCCGTAAACCGTCCGACGCCGATATCCTCGTGCCGGGGGACACCATTTCGTTAATCGGCACGACCTCAATGCATGTGGACTACAGCGAAATTGATTACAACCGCGTCACCGCAGAAGAGGTGGATATCCTGCTGCGCGAAGGGGAAAAGCTGGCCCCGGTGATGGCGCAGACGCGTATTCTGCGTGCCTACGCGGGCGTGCGTCCCCTTGTCGCCAGCGATAACGATCCGAGCGGGCGTAACGTCAGCCGCGGCATCGTGCTGCTCGATCACGCCGAACGTGACGGCATGGACGGGTTTATCACCATTACCGGCGGCAAGCTGATGACCTACCGGCTGATGGCCCAGTGGGCCACCGATGCCGTCTGCCGTAAGCTCGGCAACACCGCACCGTGCGTGACGGCGGAACAGGCTCTGCCCGGCTCGCAGCAAACGACAGAAAAAACGCTGCACAAAATCATTTCACTCCCTGCCCCGCTTCGCGGTTCAGCGATTTACCGCCACGGCGACCGCACCCCAACCTGGCTCGGTGAAGGGGGACTCAGCCGCAGCCTGGTGTGCGAATGCGAAGCCGTGACCGCAGGCGAGGTGCAGTATGCCGTGGAAAACCTGACGGTGAACAACCTGCTCGATTTACGCCGCCGCACGCGCGTCGGGATGGGCACCTGTCAGGGGGAACTGTGCGCCTGCCGTGCCGCCGGGCTGCTGCAACGTTTTCACGCCACCACGTCAACCCAGTCGCTTGCCCAGCTCAGCGATTTTTTAAACGAGCGCTGGAAAGGCATTCAGCCCGTCGCCTGGGGCGATGCCCTGCGCGAAAGCGAGTTTACCCGCTGGGTCTATCAGGGGCTTTGCGGTCTGGAGAAGGAGCACAACCATGAAATTTGATACCGTGATTGTGGGTGGGGGACTGGCGGGCCTGCTGTGCGGCCTCAAACTGACGCAGCGGGGTCTGCGCTGCGCCATTGTCACTCGCGGTCAGAGTGCCCTGCACTTCTCTTCCGGCTCGCTGGATTTACTGGGCGCGCTATCTTTCGCCGATCTGCCGCCTGAACATCCCTACCGCCTGACGGGCGCAGAGAATATGGCCCGCTTTGCCTGCGAAACCGAACACCTGCTCACCACCTGCGGCGCACGCATGCAGGGTGACGCCGAGCAAAATCATCAGCGCGTCACGCCGCTCGGCACCCTGCGCGCCGCCTGGCTTAGCCCGGAAGAGGTGCCTGTCGCCCCCATCGCTGCCGAGCGCGTGCGGGTGGTGGGGATCAGCGGCTTCCTCGATTTCCAGCCGCATCTGGCCGCCGCGTCTCTCAGACAGCAGGGTGTTCAGGTGGATACGGCGGAGATTGATCTCCCCGAACTCGACGTGCTGCGCGAAAACCCCAGCGAGTTTCGTGCGGTGAACATTGCCCGCCTGCTGGATAATGAAAGTTACTGGCCGCAGCTGTACGCGGCGCTTCAACCGCTCGGCGAGACCTGCGACGCCCTGTTTATGCCCGCCTGTTTTGGCTTAACGGACAACCGGCTCTGGCGCTGGCTCTCGGCGCGCCTGCCCTGTACGCTCGGTTTACTGCCGACGCTCCCCCCTTCCGTGCCCGGCATTCGTCTGCACACCCAGCTTCAGCGTCAGTTTGTTGCCCAGGGTGGCGTCTGGATGGCAGGCGACGAGGTGAAAAAAATCACCCTGGCTGAGGGCGCGGTAAGCGAAATCTGGACCCGCAACCACGGCGACATCCCGCTTCGCGCACGCTTTACGGTGCTGGCAAGCGGCAGTTTCTTCAGTAACGGTCTGCTGAGCAGCCGGGATGGCGTGCGTGAGGCGATCCTCGGTCTGGACGTCCGGCAAAGCGCTTCCCGCGCGGACTGGTATCAAAGCGATTTCTTCACCCCGCAGCCCTGGCAGCAGTTCGGTGTGATCGTCGACAGCCAACTGCGCCCGCGGCTGGGCGGGGAACCGTTTGAAAATCTTTACGCCATCGGCTCGGTTCTGGGCGGATACGATCCCGTGGCGCAGGGCTGCGGTGGCGGCGTCTGCGCCGTCACTGCGCTGCATGTCGCGGAGCAGATTATCCAGCGCAGGGAGGGAGCACAATGAACGACACCCGATTTGAAAGCTGTATCAAATGCACGGTCTGCACCACGGTTTGCCCGGTCAGCGGCGTCGATCCGCGCTATCCCGGCCCGAAACAGGCCGGTCCCGACGGGGAGCGTCTGCGCCTGAAGGATGGCGCGCTCTACGACGAGGCGCTGAAATACTGTATCAACTGTAAACGCTGCGAAGTTGCCTGCCCGTCGGACGTGAAAATAGGCGATATCATCCAGCGCGCCCGCGCCCGCTACAGTACGCAAAAACCGACGCTGCGTGACGCGATACTGAGCCACACCGATCTGATGGGTAGCCTCTCGACGCCTTTCGCGCCGGTCGTCAATGCCGCCACCGCCCTGAAGCCGGTGCGCAGGCTGCTGGATGCGACGCTCAAAATCGACCATCACCGCAGTCTGCCGAAATATTCTCACGGCACCTTCCGCCGCTGGTTTAAATCCGTGGCGGCAGAACAGGCGCAGTTCGCTGAGCAGGTCGCCTTCTTCCACGGCTGCTACGTGAACTACAACCATCCGCAGCTGGGGAAAGACCTGCTGAAAGTGCTGAACGCCATGGGAACGGGCGTTCAGCTGCTGAGCAAAGAAAAGTGCTGCGGCGTTCCGCTGATTGCCAACGGCTTCATCGACAAAGCGCGCAAGCAGGCGAGCAGCAACGTCACCTCTTTACGTGAGGCGATCGTCGACAAAGGGATACCGGTACTGGCGACGTCGTCAACCTGTACCTTCACGCTGCGCGATGAATATCCGCATCTGCTGGAGGTGGATAACACCGGCCTGCGCGAGCACATTGAGCTGGCGACCCGTTTTCTCTGGCGCAAACTGGACAGCGGGCAGACGTTACCGCTGGGCAAATTGCCGCTGAAGGTGGTGTATCACACGCCATGTCATATGGAGAAGATGGGCTGGTCGATCTATACGCTTGAGCTTCTGCGGCTGATCCCCGGGCTGGAGCTGACGGTGCTGGACTCACGCTGCTGCGGCATCGCAGGCACGTACGGCTTCAAGCGTGAAAACTACCCAACGTCACAGGCCATTGGCGCACCGCTGTTCCGGCAGATTGAAGAGAGCGGCGCAGATATCGTGGTGACGGACTGCGAAACCTGCAAGTGGCAGATCGAGATGTCCACCAGCAAACGCTGTGAACATCCCATTACCTTGCTGGCAAAAGCGCTGGCGTAACCGTTGCCGGGGACACGGCCCCGGCACACTCTCACTCCACGAACAGCGATTCGACGACGTTGATCCAGCCGTGCTCGCTGGCGACCTCTTTCCCGTTCAGCCAGCGGCGCAGCATGTTCAGTGCCATCATCGCGTACACCTCCTGACGCACGGCCAGGCTGTGGCGGGTAATGCTCATCCTGACCCGCAGGGCGTGCGTCCCTTCCGGCGTTGCAAGGGCAAAGTTGAGATGCTCCTCATCCAGCCCGCCCACAAACAGCGCCAGCCCGGCGAAATGCTTCACTCTGCGCTCGGACGCCCAGCGCGCGGTCTGCGCCAGCGTCTCCTGCTGGAACGGCACCACTTCACTGGCCAGCAGCGGCGCACCCGCCCGGGTAAGCTGAAGCGCCAGAAGCCCACCGGTAAACTGCTCGCTTAACGTCACGCTCAGCTGGCGGGACTGCAAATGCGCTGCGATCTGCGCCGGCAGCCCTTCCGTTCCTTCGAAAATCAGGCTTTCCCCGGCGACGCGCTGCACTTCCGGCCACAGCGCCAGCATGGCGGCTTTCTCTGACGCCGGTCCGGTCAGCTTCAGTTCAATAATCGGCATGGAGGAGCGATAGCCCATCGACACGCCAGGAGGCAGTTGCAGGTGATCGAGGCTCTGGGCCAGATCGCTTTCCGAGCGACCAAAGGTGGTCAGACGCAGGCACAGCGGCGGTTCAGGCAGCGTAAAGCGCGCGCGCAGGCGCGGCAGGATCTGCTGCTCGACCATCACTTTAAATTCCGACGGGACGCCCGGGGTGAAGAACATCAGGCAGCGGTTCAGCTGAACGGCAAACCCGCAGGCGGTGCCGACCGGGTTATCAATCAGTTCCGCGCTGGCGGGAATTTCAGCCTGCTTGCGGTTGCTGGGGGCCATCACGCGGCCACGCCCGGAGAAAAAGCGCTCCATCTGTGCCAGCCACGCCTCGTGCAGAACCAGGCCTTCGCCTTTGGCCGTGGCGGCGGCCAGCGCGCTGAGATCGTCGCTGGTGGGTCCCAGCCCGCCGTTCACAATCAGCACGTCGCAGCGTTCGCTGCGCTCGCGCAGAACGTTGACCAGCGACTCAAGATTGTCACCTACGGTGTTGCGGCGCGTTAACGGTAATCCTTGCTCAAAGAAGAGATCGGCGAGCCAGGCGGCATTGGTATCAATGATTTGCCCATGCAGCACTTCGTCGCCAGTGGATAACATTTCCACATTTATCATTGTGTTCTCCCATTTCAATGGTCAAAACACTATAGCGCAATCGAGGACCGGGGGAAGAGAGAAACTGGCGCGACTGAACGCCGCGCCGAGAGGATTAGAAACCGGCGCTCACGCCGACGTACGGACCGTCTGCCAGGGCGTTGTCGCGGTTGCCGTCTTTACCGGCCAGGTTCAGATAGCGATAGCCCGCTTCGATGGTGATCGGACGCATGATGGTCCAGCGCGCGCCGGCATTAGCTTCCTGATAGCTGTCGATACCGCTGGAGAGGGAATCCGGGGAGTAGTAGTACTCACCGAACAGGCCAAAGCTGTCGCCAATTTTCCACTGCAAGCCGCCGCCCACTGCCGCCGCGTAGCCTTCGTCGCCGTCGTTCGGGTTGGTGTAAATGCCTTTACCGCCGACGGTCGCCAGGAAGGGACCCAACGGCACGTTGAAGCCGAGGCCCAGGCTTGCCGCATCCCCATCGTCGTCGTTGTGCGTCCAGCCGCCGGTCATTGCCAGGCCTGCGCTATCCGTGCCAAGACCAAAGCCCAGATGGGTATAATCTTGTCCCGCCGAGCCGTTGAAGGAAATTGCGTTTGCCGCTGCTGAAACAAACATCAGGCCGCTTAAGCCCATTAATGCCACTTTTTTCATTGTCGTGATCCCGCACAATTTATTCAGAGATGTCCAAAACCGCGAGATTTTAACCTGACTGCCTGTGTGATCAATGGACTCCGCGTGCGGCGGGCAATTAGTTTGTAACGATTTGATAATATCGGCATTTATACCAGCATCAGAAAGCGCATTTTCACGCTCAGCCCACCCAGATTTTCACTGGGCATCAGCTGAAGATGGCTGCGGTGCAGGCGGGCAATATCGTTAGCCAGCGCCAGGCCAATGCCGGACCCGGCGGCATCGCCCACGTTATCCAGCCGATGAAACGGCAGCATGGCCTGGGAGATCTGGTCTTCAGCAATGCCCGGTCCGCTGTCCTCCACGCTCAGCTCAACGGCATCGTTAGCCGTGCGCAGGTACACCGTCACGACGCCCTGCTCCGGTGTGTATTTGATCGAGTTCTCCAGCAGGTTGGCGCAAAGTTCGCCCAGCAACACGTCATCCCCCTCAATCATTACCGGCTGCTGTACGCCGTCATAACCGAGATCGATACCCTTGCTGCGCGCCTGCGCCAGCCGGGAAAAGCAGCAGTTTTGCACCACCTGTACCAGATCGACAGGCGCAAACTGTCGCTCCCCCTGCTCTTTTCGCTTCACCGCCGAAAGCTGCAACAGCCTTTCCGTCAGCACGATGGTGTTATCCAGCGTGACGTTCATCGCCCGTAAGCTCTCCTGCCACAGCGCCGGATCGTTACGCGTCAGGGCAACCGATACCTGGGTTTTCAGCACCGCCAGCGGCGTTTTGAGCTGGTGTGAGGCGTCGGCGTTAAAGCGCGCCTGCCGCGAAAGTACGCCGCGCAACCTGTCGATATAGCGGTTAAATGCCACAATCAGCAGCCGCGTTTCCGACCAGGGCAATAACTCCGGCAGCGGAGCCAGCAGCCCCGGCTCACGGCGCACCATCAGGGACGAGAGCTGCCGCATCGGGCGCAGCACACGACGCAGCAGCCACGCGGTCAGGACCAGCGTCAGCAGCACCAGCAGCCCCTGCGACACGAGCGAGGAAAACAGCAGCTGAGTGGCCAGATAGCGCCGCGACTGCAACGTTTCGGCGACGTAGATCTCCGCCATCCCGAACACACTGTCCTCGTTAACCGGCTGGAGCAACTTCGCCACGCGGATCGCCTGCCCGCGATACTCGGTATGATAAAACCACGCCAGCGCCGGATAGTGTGTAGTGCGCGACGTGGAGGGAGGCATATTCGGCAGATCGTCGTAGCCGGAGATCACCCGCCCGTCGGGGTCCACGACCTTGTAATAGAGGCGATCGTTCATGTTCAGCTCGAAGCTGTCGAGCACGACCCAGGGCACGTTCACCTGGAGTTTACCATTGTGCACCACCAGCCGCTCTGACACCGTGCGCGCCGAGGATAACAGCGTGCGGTCATAGGCCTGCGTCGCCGCCTGTAACGCGCTAACGTAGCTGTTAAAGGCTGACAGCCCCCATAACAGCAGCAGCGGCAAACCCAGAAAAAGCAAAAGTTGCAGGTAAAGCGACTGCGGCTTAACCCACTTCATCGCCGCACTCCAGCACGTAGCCCAGCCCCCGGAGGGTGGTGATCCGCACCCCGCTGCCGGTCAGCTTCTTACGCAGGCGGTGAATATAGAGATCGATGCTCTCGGGGCTGACGTCGTCGTTCAGGCTGAATACCTGGTCGAAAAGCTGTTGCCGGGAGACGGGACGGGTCCGGCGGTACATCAGCACCTTCAGCAAAGAGAGTTCGCGCGGCGTGAGGGAAAGGGGTTCATCGCGAAGCAGAAAAAAGCCTTCATCATCGTACTCCAGCTCTCCCAGCCGCTGGCGCTCCTGGGTTCGTCCTTCGCTGCGGCGCAGCAGCGCGCGCAGGCGGGCATCAAGCTCCTCCAGCTCGAACGGTTTCGGCAGGTAGTCATCCGCCCCGGCATTCAGCCCCTTCACCCTGTCTGCCACGTTGCTGCGGGCGGTAAGAAACAGCACCGGCAGCGTCTGCCCGCGCTTTCTCAGGCGATGCACCACCTCCAGCCCGTCGAAGCCGGGCATACGGATATCAAGGATCGCGACGGCATAGTTTTCTCCCTGCAAAAGATGATCGGCCGCCCGTCCATCGTTGACGCAATCCACGGCAAATCCGTTTTGTACCAGCGCTTTTTCCAGCCAGTGAGCCAGCTCACGATTATCTTCCGCCAGTAAGAGACGCATATCACATCCTGTAAAGTTGGTGTCGCAGTGAAAGGGAAATGAAAGGTTATTGTTTTAACAATCACGCAACGGAACCGCTACAAGGTGGTTCACATAATCAGAAAAAATACACCCGTACCCGTACTCCCGGTTCTCCGGCGTGAGGATAAACGATGAAAAAACAATTACTTTCTACCCTTGCTGCAAGCGTATTGCTGTTGAGTGCCTCTGTCGTCCAGGCGCAGGACGCGCCATCCCGTACCGAATGTATCGCCCCGGCCAAACCCGGCGGCGGCTTCGACCTGACCTGCAAGCTGATTCAGGTCAGCCTGCTGGAGACGAAGGCCATTGAAAAACCGATGCGCGTCACCTACATGCCCGGCGGCGTGGGCGCGGTAGCCTATAACGCCATCGTCGCGCAGCGCCCTGCCGAAGCGGGCACCGTGGTGGCCTTCTCCGGCGGTTCGCTGCTAAACCTGTCGCAGGGGAAATTTGGTCGTTATGACGTGAATGACGTGCGCTGGCTCGCCACCGTAGGCACCGATTACGGCATGATCGCTGTGCGCGCGGACTCCCCATGGAAATCCCTGAAAGATCTGCTGACCGCCATGGAAAAAGATCCGAACAGCGTGGTCATTGGCGCGGGCGCCTCTATCGGCAGCCAGGACTGGATGAAAGCCGCGCTGCTGGCGCAGCAGGCCAAAGTGGATCCGCACAAGATGCGTTACGTGGCCTTTGAAGGCGGCGGCGAGCCGGTGACGGCGCTGATGGGCAATCACGTCCAGGCGGTATCGGGCGATCTCAGCGAAATGGTGCCCTACCTGAGCGGGGATAAGATCCGCGTGCTGGCGGTCTTCTCGGAAAACCGTCTGCCGGGCCAGCTGGCAGACGTCCCAACCGCTAAAGAGCAGGGTTATAACCTGGTCTGGCCGATCATCCGCGGCTTCTTCGTCGGGCCAAAAGTGACCGACGCCGAGTACCAGTGGTGGGTGGATACCTTCGCAAAACTTCAGCAAACCGAGGAGTTCAAAAAACAGCGCGATCTGCGCGGGCTGTTTGAGTTCAACCTGAACGGCAAGCAGCTGGACGAGTATGTCAAAAAACAGGTGAATGACTACCGAGAACAGGCGAAAGCCTTTGGTCTGGCGAAATAACCGGAGGCGCTATGAGCGATCGCATTTTTGCCGGGATATGGCTGCTGCTCTGCATTGGCGGCATGTTCGTCGCCTGGCAGATCCACAGCGAATACAGCTATGAACCCGTGGGGCCACGCCCCTTCCCCGTCGGCATAGTCGGCCTGATGCTGCTCTGCTCGGTGGCGCTGCTGCTGCGCCATCCGGATACCGTGGAGTGGCCGCCACGCCGTACGCTGCAACGTCTGCTGGTAATGGTAATTGTCCTGCTGATGTATGCGTGGGGCTTTGAGTGGCTCGGCTTCCCGATTGCCACCGCCCTGCTGACGATGGTGATTGGCATACTGTTTAACGCCTCGCTGACTGCGGCGGGGATCTCCGGGGTCGTACTGGGCATTTTACTCTGGTACGCCTTCGACCGCCTGCTGGACGTGACCCTGCCGCTCGGCGCATGGTTTAACTAACGGAGCACGCTATGGATACCTGGATCTATCTCTCTCAGGGGTTCGCGGTAGCGATGACCCCGGAAAACCTGGTGATCGCCCTGATCGGCTGTTTCGTCGGGACCATCGTCGGCCTGCTGCCGGGCCTTGGCCCTATCAACGGCGTGGCGATTTTACTGCCGCTGGCCTTTGCGCTACACCTGCCTGCGGAATCGGCGCTGATCCTGCTGGCGACGGTCTATATCGGCTGCGAATACGGGGGGCGTATTTCCTCGATTCTGCTTAACGTGCCCGGCGATGCCGCCGCCATTATGACCGCGCTGGATGGCTACCCGATGGCGCAGCAGGGGCGCGGCGGCGTGGCGCTCTCTATTTCTGCCGTCAGCTCGTTCTTTGGCTCCATGATCGCCATTGGCGGCATCATCCTCTTCGCCCCGGCGCTGGCCCAGTGGTCGCTGGCGTTTGGTCCGGCCGAGTATTTTGCCCTGATGGTGTTCGCCATCGCCTGTCTCGGCAGCATGATGGCGCAGAATCCGCTGAAGTCGTTTTTGTCTGCGTTGATTGGCCTCAGTCTGGCCACCGTCGGCGTGGATGCCAACACCGGGGTTTATCGTTTTACCTTCGACAGCGTTCATCTCTCCGACGGCGTGCAGTTTATCGTCGTGGTGATTGGTCTGTTCTCTGTCTCAGAAATCTTACTGATGCTGGAGCATACCAGCAGCGGGCAGACGCTGGTGCGTAAAACCGGACGTATGCTCTTTAATGCCAAAGAGGGGGCGCAGTGTATTGGCGCCACCCTGCGTTCGTCGGTGATCGGTTTCTTCGTCGGCATTCTGCCCGGCGCGGGGGCTACTATCGCCAGCGCTATCACCTACATGACCGAGAAAAAGCTGAGCGGTAACAGCGACAGCTTCGGCAAAGGCGATATCCGCGGCGTGGCGGCGCCGGAGGCGGCGAATAACGCCTCGGCCTGCGGCTCGTTTATCCCGATGCTGACCCTCGGCGTGCCGGGCTCCGGCACCACGGCGGTAATGATGGGCGCGCTGACGCTCTATAACATCACCCCGGGTCCGGCGATGTTTACCGAGCAGCCCGATATCGTCTGGGGTTTAATTGCCGCCCTGCTGATCGCCAACGTGATGTTGCTGGTAATGAACATCCCGCTGATCGGCCTGTTCACCCGCATGCTGACCATTCCCCTGTGGTTCCTGGTCCCGGCCATCGCCGCCGTCTCTGCGGTTGGGGTGTACGCGGTGCACAGCACCACCTTCGACCTGGTGTTGATGGTGCTGCTCGGCGTGCTGGGCTACATTCTGCGCAAGATGCACTTCCCGATGTCGCCGCTGATTTTAGGGTTTGTGCTGGGGGAAATGCTGGAGCAGAACCTGCGCCGCGCCCTCTCCATCAGCAATGGCAACATGGGGATCCTGTGGGAGAGCAGCGTGACGAAGATCCTGCTGGCAATGGCGATTATGGTGATTGTCGTGCCGCCGGTGCTGCGCTGGGTCCGCCGACGCCAGCACAAACCGCAGCCGGATATCGGTTGATTAGCCCCTCAACAGGGCATTGACCCACTGCTTTAACGCCTGGCGGGAGATTTTAATCCCGCCATTTTTCAGTTCTGACGGCAGCGCCAGCCAGTGTACCGGCTGCTCAAAGCGCGCCAGCCTGCCCTGAACCCACTCCGGCAGCAGCGTGATATCCGTGCCCGGCTCGCATTCCACTACCGCCACCGGACGTTGCCCATACTCGGCATCATCCAGCGGAACGACAAACGCCTGGCTTATCTGCGGATGCGTGGCGATAACGCGCTCCAGCGCTTCGGGCTGGATCCCTTCTCCGCCGCTGAAAAAGAGATTGTCCATTCGGCCCAGAATGGTCAGGCGTCCGTCATGCCACTCGCCGCGATCGCGGGTGGCAAACCAGCCCTGCTCATTGACCAGCGGCAATAATGCGCCGTCTCGCCAGTAGCCCGCCGCCATGCTTTCCGCCCGGAGCCAGACTTCACCGTTCACCACCTGAACGTCTCTGCCCGGCAGCGCGCTGCCCACGTCCGGCGCGCCGTCGGCCTCTTTGGCGCAGACGGTGGAGGCGAACTCGGTCAGACCGTAGCCGCAGAACGTACGGATCCCCTGCTCGCGCGCCTGTTCGGTCAGCGCAACGGGGATTTCCGCCCCGCCGAGCAGCACGGCTTTCAGCGCGACGGGATGGTGTGAATTAAGCAG
Organism: Enterobacter cloacae complex sp. P18RS; assembly: GCF_014982105.1. Classification (NCBI taxonomy): domain Bacteria; kingdom Pseudomonadati; phylum Pseudomonadota; class Gammaproteobacteria; order Enterobacterales; family Enterobacteriaceae; genus Enterobacter; species Enterobacter cloacae complex sp. P18RS. Next base: position 111,624 of record NZ_JADCKV010000018.1, read on the forward strand.
CCGCCACAGCTGCGTTGGCACCAGCGAGGCGTGGGTACAGCCCTGTAGCGCCTGCTCCAGCGGCTGTTTTTCACGCACGGTGAGACGGCCTCCGCCCTGCAACCAGCGCCACAAAATCCCCTGACCGGAGACGTGAAACAGCGGCAGAGAGAGCAGCCAGTCGTCGCTATCGCCGTAAGGCATCAGCGCCAGCACCCCTTTTGCGCTGGCAAGGTGGGCGGCACAGGTGTGCACCGCCGCTTTCGGCAAGCCAGTGGAGCCAGAGGTGAGCGTCATTGAGGCCAGCCGTTCTGCCCGCCACGTCACGCCGCCCTGCCCCTCGCCCTCTCTTAATACCAGACCGGGCAGACCGTCATACTCACCGTTAAGCACCAGCGCAAAGCGCAGCGTCATCTGCGGCAGGAGGACGTCCAGCAGCGGACGGGGAAGCTGAGGGTTCACCGGCAAAATGCGGGCGCCGCACTGAAGCAGCGCCAGCCAGGCCAGCAGGGTCTGCGGGTGGTTGTGGGCGAGCAGCATGACGCCATCACCGTCCGTAACGCCCTGAGACTGAAAACCGGCTGCGAGACGATCGATACGCTCGCCCAGCTGAGACCAGCTGAGCGTTATATCGTCTAAACGCAGCGCGGATTTATCGGCACGCCGGGTGCGCCAGTACCGCCACGGCCAGTCGGTAAAACTCATCGCAATGGCTCCAGCGCCCCGACGTCGAGGCACGGCAAGGTGCTGCCAGGCCACTGGCGAATCAGCTGGGCCTGCATCAGGTTTAGCGTATCGAGACCGGGAACGGTGTCCGGCGTTAACCATGCAGCGATGCGCGCCAGCTGCGTCAGGCCGAGGCTGGATTCGATGGATGAACTGATCACCGCCGTCAGCCCTGCGGCATGGGCCGCCGCAACCTGCTCGCGCACCTTGTCGAGGCTGCCGGTCAGCGTTGGCTTAATCACCACGGCCCTGACGCCCGGCTCGGCGGCAAACGCGAAATCGGCTTCGCGCAGGCTCTCATCCCAGGCAATGGCAATGCCGGTTTCCCGGGCGAAGGCGCGCGAGTCGTCGCGCGTTTTGCACGGCTCTTCGAGAAACGCGATGCGGCTGCGGTACGCCGGGTTGACGTACTTCGCGAACTGTTGCGCCCTGAGCGGCGTCCAGGCGCGGTTGGCGTCCAGGCGCAGGTGTAGATCGGGAATGGCTTCCAGTAACAGGTTAACCACCATTCCGTCGCGCACTGCTTCGTACAGGCCAACCTTTATTTTCGCCACCTTCTCGCCAGGCATCGCGGAAAGGAGCGCGAAAAGTTCATCCGGATCGCCGGTACAGAGCGGCGCGGCGCAATAGTTCGCCGCGTCCGGTAAACTGCCGTCCAGCTCTGCCAGCGCACAGCTGATGCCGAACGCGGCGGAAGGAACGTCCGGCAGCGCCGGATCTGCTCCCTCACGCCATTCGTACGTCCAGGCCATCAGCGCAGCCTGCGCCTCGTCCGGCGTTTCCAGGCTAAAACCCGGAAGCGGGGCGATTTCGCCCCACCCTTCCCGCTCGCCCTGCCGGAGATGCACGCAAAAGCCGTCACGGGTTTTTAACCGCCGTTCACGCAGCACCACGCCCGCGTCCATCGGTATCTGCCAGCGGTAAACCTGCGCGCAACGCATTACGGGTTCCGTTTGTATTTGCTGAAGTCCGGCTGGCGTTTTTCGTTGAACGCGTTGCGCCCTTCCTGACCCTCTTCGGTCATATAGAACAGCATGGTGGCGTTACCTGCCAGCTCCTGAAGGCCCGCCTGACCGTCACAGTCGGCGTTGAGGGCCGCTTTCAGGCAGCGCAGCGCCATTGGGCTGTTTTGTAGCATTTCGCGACACCAGCGCACGGTCTCTTTTTCCAGATCGGCGATCGGCACCACGGTGTTAACCAGCCCCATATCCAGCGCTTCCTGGGCGTTGTACTGACGGCACAGGAACCAGATTTCGCGGGCTTTTTTCTGACCGACAATGCGCGCCATATAGGACGCGCCCCAGCCGCCGTCGAAAGAGCCGACTTTCGGGCCAGTCTGACCGAAAATGGCATTTTCCGCCGCGATCGTCAGGTCACACATCATGTGCAGCACGTGACCGCCGCCGATGGAATACCCTGCCACCATCGCGACCACCGGTTTTGGACAGGTGCGGATCTGGCGCTGGAAATCCAGCACGTTCAGGTGGTGCGTGCCCGCATCATCCTGGTATCCGCCGTAGTCACCGCGGACTTTCTGATCGCCGCCGGAGCAGAAGGCTTTCTCCCCTTCCCCGGTGAGGATGATGACGCCGATAGTGTCGTCGTAGCGGGCATCCGCCAGCGCCTGGATCATCTCTTTTACGGTCAGCGGACGAAATGCGTTGCGCACCTGTGGACGGTTGATAGTAATTTTGGCGATACCATCGGCGGATTTGTGGTAACGAATGTCGGTATAGCCTTCGGAGCAGTCCTGCCATTCAACCGGCGCGTAAAGCATGTGTTCATCAGGATAGATCATAGCGTGTCCTTTGTTCGATAACGCAGTATCTGAGCCAGACTCGCGGCAACCGCGTCCGGGTTGTCCCGGTGGGCGTTGTGTCCGGCGTGAGGGATAGCATGACGCGTGACGTTAAGTTCAGCGGCGATAGCTGCAAACTTCCCGTCACGTTCGCCATAGAGATAGTCAAAAGAAAAATCACGCGCGATGAGCGCGGGACGTAAATCAGGCTGAACGGCAAGCGAGGTGGCCTCCAGCATCTCTGCCAGCCTCGGGCCGTTGTTCCGGCTGCGCAGCGCGATCAGCGCCCTGCGCTGATCATCCGTAAGTGAGGCAAAGACCGGCTGTTGATACCAGTCGGCAAAGACGGCCTCCAGCGGCTCACTGCGAAACCGTGACGCCCAGCGGCGGTCAGAGATCAGCCGGGCCTGGCGCGCATCGGCGTCTTGCAGGCCCGGGTGTCCACCTTCCACCATCAGCCCGTCTAACCCCGCAGGATGCTGACAGGCATGGAACATCGCAATGCGGCCGCCGAGGGAGTACCCCACGAGCCAGTATCTTAGTATGTTGTAACTAATAAGGGTATGCGAGAGCAATTCACTTACCTCTGCAAACCCCGTCACGCCCGTATCCGCTGAACCACCGTGCCCGGGCAGGTCAATGTAGAGCCGGGGGTAGTCATGCAGCGACGCCCCGACAGCCTGCCACTCGCGACAGTCGCCGGAAAAACCGTGCAGGAAAACCAGCCAGGGGTAGCCTGGTTTTCCTGGCTGGGAGACGCCTGCGAGGATCACAGGTGACTCACCTGCGCAAGCAGATGTTGCAGCTTCTGCGCGCCGTCAGCATCGTTTACCACCAGCTCAATCAGCGTCGCGCCAGGCTGCCGCCAGGCGGTGTTCAGCGCCGTCTCCAGCGCGTCCCAGTTTTCCGGGCGATGGTACTTGAGGCTGAACATGGCGGCGGCGTGTTCGAACTGCACGTTTTGCGGCATCAGATAGAAGCGCTCACGCTCGCTTTGCGGCGTCGGCAGCAACGAGAAAATCTGCCCGCCGTTATTGTTCACAACAATCAGCACGAACGGGGCCGACACCTGACGCAGGAGCGCCAGCGCGTTGAGATCGTAGAGGGCTGAGAGATCCCCCACAATCGCCAGGGTGGATTTCGCGCTGGCCCGCTGTACGCCAGCGGCGGTGGAGATCAGGCCGTCAATGCCGCTCGCGCCCCGGTTGCTGTACACCGGATAACCCGCCGGCAGCTGCGAAAAGGCGTCAATCAGGCGCACCACCAGGCTGTTACCGACAAAAAGTTGTCCCTGCTCGGGAAGATATTTGCGGATACGGTGCGCAAGCCCGGCTTCACTGAACGCCTCGCACTGCGTTTTGGTGAGTTCCCACGCCTGACGTGACAGCGCCGGGATCTCCACCGCCCAGGGTTTGCGTTTTTCCGCCGGATGCAATTCCAGCCAGCTGTCAATGTTGCTCACCAGGCGGCGGCCGCGATGGTGCGCCGGGTCAAGGCGTCCTTCTAGCGGATCCACCAGCCAGTACTCTTCTGGGGTACAGGTGGCCTGCCACTGGAGCAGACGCTTCCCCGTCAGGCTCGATCCCAGCTGGACGACAATCTGCGCCTGCGCCAGCTCGGTAACCGCTTTCGCGTTACCCAGCCAGAGGTCGGCGCAGGGCAGCGGCTGGCCCGTCTGGGAAAGCACGTCACCAATCAGCGGCCAGCCAAGCGTTTGTGCCCACTCCGCCGCCAGCTTGCCTTCCGCCGCACTCATCCGCCCGGCAATCACCACGCCGCGCTTCTGGCGCCAGAAGAACCAGTCGCGCTGTTTTGCGCTTTCCATATGCGTCTGCTCGCGCAGCCAGGGTTTTTCGCTCTCCCACCAGTCTCCCAGCTGCTGTTGCCAGACGAGGCCAGTATCGTTCATTTCACCGTACAGCGGCTCGGCAAACGGGCAGTTAATGTGCAGCCCGCCGCTGCGCAGTGCGTTCATGGCGTGGTCGAGGGTTGAGACCAGCCAGCTGGCGGGAATATCCTGGGTGGGGCGCGGCAACGAGACCGTCTGTGAAGGATGCGAGGCAAAAATGCCAGGCTGACGAATCGCCTGATTAGCACCGCAGTCAATAAGTTCCGGGGGACGGTCGGCAGTGAGTAAAATCAGCTTTTCGCCGGTTAATCCCGCTTCTATCAGCGCCGGATACAGGTTCGCCACCGCCGTGCCGGAGGTGACTATCACCGCCACGGGCGCTTTGCTGACTTTCGCCAGCCCGAGCGCCAGATGGCCCAGACCCCGCTCATCAAAATGGGTGTGGTGAATAAAAGCCCGGTTTTCCGCGGCAGCAAGGGTGAGCGGCGTGGAGCGAGAGCCCGGGGCAATACACACATGCCTGACACCATGACGGGTCAGGGCTTCAAGGATCACCGCCGCCCAGCGTCGGTTAAAAGAACTTACTGACATGAGATTGTCCAGTATCAAGAATGCGACACAGTATAAATAATAGAAAAAGTCAGAATTTTGATATGAATCGGGATTGCACGAATCAGTATTAATCCCTTAGGAGAAGGGAACGCAGCCCGGCGGCCTTGTTTTCGATCTCCTGCCACTCCTGCTCCGGATCGGAGCCGCTGACGATGCCCGCCCCCGCATAAAGACGCAGCGCAGCGTCGTGAACGCGGGCGGAGCGTAATGCCACACAGAATTCGCTTTGATCGCGCGATAAATAGCCCGCCGACCCGGCGTACCACTCCCGGTCAAACGGCTCCACTTTCGCAATAAATTCTCGCGCCGCCTGTCGCGGCAGCCCGGCCACCGCCGCCGTCGGTTGCAGAATATGCAGGCACTGCTCGTCGTCAGGCTGTTTAAGTTCGGTCCAGATACAGCGACGTAAATGCTGCACCTTGCGCAGACGCAGCACCTGCGCAGGCAGGATCTCCAGCGTCCGGGTATGGTGCTGAAGACGCTGGCAGATATCTTCCACCACCAGCATATTTTCCCGCTGATTTTTGTCGTCATTCATCAGCCAGTCGCCCAGACGCTGGGCCTGCTTATCGTCAGAATGGCTGGCGACGGTGCCTGCCAGCGCTTCAGTGCGCAGCAGCGTGCCGCGTCGCCGCCACAGGCGTTCAGGCGTCGAGCCGAGGAACGCGTTGCTGGCGTCAAAGACCATACAAAAATGATAGCAGTTGAGGTTTAGCGCGCGGCTGGCAGCCATCAGCGCGATGGCGTTCACGGGCTGCTGGCAATGCACGTCTGTAGCACGTGCGAGGACCACTTTCTCAAAATCGCCGCGAGCAAGGGTATCCGTCGCCTGACGAATCAACGCCAGCCATTCCGGTTTTTCCGGATGATGGGTTTCCTGCACAATCTGCACGGACAACGGGCGGATCGGCGCGGCGTCGCGCAGGTTATCGACAAAATTAAGCGCCTCACGGGCATCTTCCCGCAGCGACGTTTCGCTCCACAGTTGCAGACGCAGCGTGGCGACCCCGCCAGACCGTCGCCAGAGAAGGCGCGGTAAAAACAACTTGCCCTGCGCTGGGTTGAAGGCGTTCAGGCCGCAGATACGGGTGTCATTGGCTACGTCGTGGGTGTGCAAAAACCGCGAGGCCGAGGCCAGAGAATCGAAATGGGCGAGGCTTCCGAGCGCGGCAAGTTCTTCATCACCGCTGCGCTGTTGCCAGTAAAACTGAGGATAGCATCGCTGCACACCGAGCCAGGCCAGCGGATCGAAGGCGTCGTTTAACGGGAAAGAGACATCGAAATGGCGTAAACCGGGTGTAGCTGGCAATGCTTGCGCAAGCTGAGTACGCAGGCTTTGCAGCGCGAGGAAAATCGAGTGCACGCGAACCTCTCCCTGTTAAAGCCTTATATTATACGGGGTACTGACGATAAATAGCAGTACCCACGTGTAGGGAGTGGTTTACCGGCTTAACGACGGGCTAACATCAGACCCAGCACCAGCCCTACGGCCGCACCGACCCCAATGCCCTGCCACGGTTTTTCATGCACATAATCGTCGGCACGATAAACCGCCTGCTTGGCGCGGTAGTAGTAATTGTCGGATGCGTTACTGACGCGGTTTTTCACGTCATGCAGCGCCTGCTCGGCGCGGGCTTTGAGCTCAATGTACTTCTGATCGGCAGGATCGCCTGAAGAGCGCAGCACTTCTTCCAGCGTTTCGCTTAGCAGCGTCAGGTCGTCGTCGACTCGGGTATCCCAGGATTGAAATGACATATTTTTCTCCATGTTAGTACACCAGTCCGGTAACTATAGACAACGTATTGCTATTGCGCCTGTTTCGCTTCGCGTGCCATGCCGATGTGTGGGATGCCGTCTTCGTCGTAAATGTCCGTGACCGGGGTAAAACCAAAATGGCCATAGAATGATTGCAAATGCGCCTGCGCGCCCAGGTATAACGCCTTGTCCGGCCACTGTTTCTGGCATGCGTCCAGCGTTTTTTCCATCAGCTGATAGCCCAGCTTTTCACCGCGCGCGCGGCCGCTGATAATGACGCGGCCAATGACGACAGGGTCAAAATCCTCTTCGCTTTTCAGAATCCTCGCATACGCCACCAGCTCGTTATCGCGCCAGCCGAGGATGTGCCGGTTCTCGCCGATCAGGTCATCGCCGTCGATATCCTGATACGGGCAGGTTTGTTCAACCACAAAGACTTCGCAGCGCAGCTTGAGCAGGGCGTAGAGTGAATGCACGGTCAGTTCGCTGTGGTGTAGATCTTGCCACTGGATCATGTGTTTCTCCTTCCTAGGGTTCATCACGTTATACTAAACCCCTTCCCATTCGGCAAAGGGCTGATTGCGTTATGGAACTGATTTTTCTGGGTACGTCCGCCGGGGTGCCAACCCGCTCACGAAACGTGACGGCGATTCTGCTGGATCTTAAGCATCCTACCCGGGGTGGGCTGTGGCTGTTTGACTGCGGCGAGGGTACGCAGCATCAGCTGCTGCATACCTCATACCACCCGGGGAAAGTGGATAAAATATTTATCACCCATCTGCACGGCGACCATCTGTTTGGCCTGCCGGGCCTGCTGTGCAGCCGTTCGATGGCCGGTAACGCTAACCCGCTGACCATTTATGGCCCCGCGGGTATTCAGGAATTCGTTGAAACCACGCTGCGCCTGAGCGGCTCGTGGACCGATTATCCGCTGGAGGTGGTGGAGATCGACGAAGGTCTGGTGTTCGATGACGGAGATTACCTGGTGCGCGCTTACCCGCTTAACCATCCGGTGGAATGCTACGGCTATCGCGTTGAGGAGCATGACAAGCCCGGGGCGCTGAACGCCGCCGCGTTGCAGGCCGATGGGGTGAAACCAGGCCCGCTGTTCCAGCGTCTGAAGCACGGCGAGACCGTCACGCTGGAAGACGGGCGCGTCATCAACGGTCAGGATTACCTCGCCCCACCGCAGCCGGGCAAAAAACTGGCTATTTTTGGGGATACCGCCCCCTGCCCTTCGGCGCTCAGGCTTGCCAGAGGTGTAGATGTGATGGTGCATGAGGCGACGCTGGAAGCGGCGATGGAAGAAAAAGCCAACAGCCGGGGGCACAGCTCTACGCGTCAGGCGGCGCAGCTGGCACGTGAGGCTGGCGTCCGGAAACTGATTGTTACTCACGTCAGCTCACGCTATGACGTCCGCGGCGCTGAAAGCCTGCTGGCAGAGTGCCGGGAAGTATTTCCGGCATGCGAGCTGGCGGAAGATTTTGCTCAGGTCAGCGTTTAGTCCTTCATTTTTCCCTCAGCGTGCCGATAACGATTAAAAGGCCAGCATTTCTCTTGAGGGTAGAATGGATAATTTCCAGAAAGATATTGATGACAGGGCAAACCTGACCCTGTCCAACCGTTTTGAACTGTTGCTGTTCCGTCTTGGCACCTCTCTGAACGAAAATAAATCCGAGCTGTTCGGCATCAACGTGTTCAAATTGCGCGAAATTGTGCCGATGCCGACCTTCACCAAACCGGCGGGAATGAAGTCTCCGCTGATGGGGATGGTGAACATTCGTGACCAGGTGATCCCGGTGATCGATCTGGCCGCCGTCGCCGGCTGCAAACCAGCCACCGGGCTGAACATCCTGCTGATCACCGAATATGCCCGCAGCGTGCAGGCGTTTGCCGTAGAATCGGTGGAAAACATCATGCGTCTGGACTGGAAGCAGGTGCACGCCGCGGAAACCGCCGTCAGCGGTCGCTACATCACCAGCATTGCCTGTCTGGACGAGAAGACCGATACCAACGATCTGGCGATGGTGCTGGACGTGGAGCAGATCCTGTACGACATCACCCCGGCGAACCACGATCTGCACGCCACCCATCTGGAAACCACCAAATTCAACATCAAGCCTGGCTCTGTCGCGATTGTTGCAGAAGATTCAAAAGTAGCGCGCTCAATGCTGGAGAAGGGATTGCAGGCGATGGAGATCCCGGCCCAGCTGCATATCACCGGCAAAGACGCGTGGGAGAAAATCACTCAGCTGGCCGCGCAGGCACAGGCCGAGGGCGTTCCCGTTACCGATAAGATTGCCCTGGTATTAACCGACCTCGAAATGCCGGAGATGGACGGATTTACGCTGACGCGAAAAATCAAATCCGACCCGGTACTGAAAGATATTCCGGTGGTGATCCACTCGTCTCTTTCCGGCAACGCGAACGAAGATCATATTCGCAAAGTGAAGGCGGACGGCTATGTGGCGAAGTTTGAGCTGAACGAGCTGTCGTCGGTAATTGAAGAGGTGCTGGACCGCTCGATGAAGAAGATTGAAGGGCCGTTGATTAGCCGCAAGCAGCTGGCTTAGTCGGGTGGCGCTACGCTTACCCGACCTACAAAACCCGTAGGCCCTGCAAGCGTAGCGCCGCTGGGCAATAAAAAAGGCAACTTTCGTTGCCTTTTTGCTTTCACCTTACATCAGCGGCATCGCGCGCTGCACGATATCAATCAGCGGCTGCGGATAGATACCGAAGATCAGCACCAGCAGCGCGGAGATCAGCACCACGATACCGCCGGCGCTATACTGCCAGTTGGACGGCGCATCGCGGTTGAGCTGCTGAGGCGCGCTCAGGTACAGGCTCACGGCAACGCGCAGGTAGTAGTAGAGACCAATCGCGGAGCCGATAACGACACCCGCCGTCAGCCACCACAGACCCGCCTGCACACCGACGGCCAGCACGTAGAACTTACCGATAAAGCCCAGCGTCATCGGGATACCCGCCAGAGAGAGCATCATCACGGTCATTACCGCAGACAGAATCGGACGGTGCCAGAACAGACCACGGTAGGAGAACAGGGAATCCGCATCCGGGCCACGGTACGGGCTGGACATCAGGCTCACCACGCCGAACGCGCCGAGGCTGCTAAACAGGTAACCGGCCAGATAGACGCCCACAGTTTCCATCGACATCTCACCGCTTTGCAGCGCAATCAGCGCCACCAGCAGGTAACCCAGATGGGAGATAGAGGAGTAGCCCAGCAGACGCTTAATGTTGGTCTGGCTCAGCGCCATCAGGTTACCGAAGATGATGGACACGAACGCGATAATGCCCAGCACCACGCGGACCGCTTCGCTGTCGCCCACCGGGGCGTACAGGAACAGACGCATGACCACACCGAAGATAGCGATTTTGCTCGCCGTCGCCAGGAAGGTCGAGACCGGTGCAGGGGCACCCTGGTATACGTCTGGCGTCCACAGGTGGAACGGAACCAGTGAGAGTTTAAAGCCAAGGCCAACAATCATCATGCCCAGACCCGCCAGCAGCAGCGGCTCATGCATCATGCCGTCGCCGAGGCTCTTACCGAGCGCCATGAAGGAGAGATTACCCGTCTGTGCGTACAGCAGCGCGATACCGAACAGCAGGAACGACGACGCGGCAGCAGACAGGATCGTGTACTTGATTGCCGCTTCCAGAGAGCGCTTCTGGCGGAAAGCGTAACCAATCAGGCCGAACAGCGGGAGTGAGATCAGCTCAATACCGAGGAACAGCGCGGCCAGGTGGTTCGCGTTCGCCAGCAGAATACCGCCCAGTGCGGCAATCAGTACCAGCAGGTAAAACTCTTCTTTGTTGTCGTTGTACCCTTCAAGCCACGGGTACGCAAAGGTACAGGTTGCCAGGCTCGCCAGCAGCACCAGACCGGTGTAGAGCATGGCGTAACCGTCAACGCGCATCAGCGGCGTGACGTCCATCGCTCCCGCCTGGCCAACAAACCAGAGAGAGACTAACGCAGCGTTCAGACCCAGAACGGACAGGGTCGCATTCAGGAAGTGATTGCGTCGCCACGCAATGGAGAGCATCACAACCACCACCGTCAATCCGACGATCAGCAGCGGTAGCAGCGCGATCAGTTGTTGTGGAGTTATTGTCATGGCGAATTACGGCCTTGTAGTAGAAGCAGAATTAACAAACCACTGCTGGATGTTACCCATCGCGGAGTGCGAGGTATCCAGAATCGGCTGCGGATAGAAGCCCAACAGCACCAGCAGTACGACCAGCAGCAGGATGATGAACAGCTCACGCAGCGACATCCCCGGCAGTTCTTGTGCAGCAATTTCACTCTTCGCTTTACCGAAGTAAGCGCGGTGCAGCATCGCCAGCGAGTACACGGAGGCAAACACCAGACCAAAGGTGGAGATGACGGTGATCGTCGGTACCACGTTGAAGCTGCCGAACAGGATCATAAACTCGCCGACGAAGTTACCGGTACCCGGCATACCCAGAGTCGCCACCGCGAAGAACATGGAGAGCGCCGGCAGCCATTTCATTTTGCCCCACAGGCCGCCCATCATACGCATGTCGCGGGTATGCAGACGTTCGTACAGCTGACCACACAGGATGAAGAGACCGGCAGCGGACAGGCCGTGCGCAATCATCTGGATCACCGCCCCCTGGTACGCCAGCTGGCTGCCGGTGTAGATGGCAATCAGCACGAAGCCCATGTGGGAAACGGAGGTGTAAGCAATCAGACGTTTGATGTCGTACTGCGTGAAGGCCATCCATGCACCGTAGAAGATACCGATCACGCCAAGCCACATGGCAATCGGCGCGAACTCTGCGGAGGCGTTCGGGAAAAGCGGCAGGGAGAAACGCAGCAGACCGTAGGCCGCCGTTTTCAGCAAGATACCCGCCAGGTCAACGGAACCCGCCGTTGGCGCCTGAGAGTGCGCGTCCGGCAGCCAGCCGTGCAGCGGTACGACCGGCATTTTCACCGCGAAGGCGATGAAGAAGCCGAGCATCAGCAGGTATTCCACGCCGTGGGACATCGGGGTCTTCAGCAGATCTTCATAGTTGAAGGTCCAGACGCCGGTCGCATTGTAATGCACGAATACCAGCGCCAGGATGGCAATCAGCATCACCAGACCACTCGCCTGGGTGTAGATGAAGAACTTGGTGGCCGCCGTGATACGCGTTTTACCGTCGGATGCCTTGTGGCCCCACAGCGCGATCAGGAAGTACATCGGCACCAGCATCATCTCCCAGAAGAAGAAGAACAGGAACATGTCGATGGCCAGGAACACGCCGATCACGCCGCCCAGGATCCACATCAGGTTCAGGTGGAAGAAGCCCTGGTATTTTTCGATTTCTCGCCAGGAGCAGAGTACCGCCAGAACGCCGAGCAGACCGGTCAGCACCACCATCAGCAGCGACAGACCGTCAATCGCGAGGTGGATCGTAATACCGAAACGTGGGATCCACGGCAGAATGAACTCAGACTGCCACTGCGGAAGGCCCGCGGACTGGGTCAGTGAGTAGCCACCCTGCAACCAGAGTTGCAGACCAAGCGCGAGCGTCAATCCCATGGTGATCAGCGCGATCCAGCGCGGCATCTTCACGCCAAAGCGTTCGGTCTGCCAGCACAGGAAGCCGCCGATGAAGGGAATTAATATTAGCCAGGGTAGTAACATGGCGATTTTTATTCCTTGTTAAAGTCCCTCAGGGACCGATTTTCAACGAATTCGACAAAATTCACGTTTGAGTGCGGGGCCTTTTGCCCTGTGGCGCTTCGCTTACCGGGCCTACGGTCCGTAGGTCGGGTAAGCGCTAGCGCCACCCGACAATCCCCGCTAACTCAAAATCAACGCAACACCATCAGCAGCGCCAGTACGACAACCGCACCGATGCTCATGGACGCCACATACCAGCGCAGATAACCGTTCTCGCTGAACAGCAGGCCTTTACCTGCAAAGCGAGAGAGGATCGCCGGGATATTCATCAGGCTGTTCAGTGGATCGCGCTTCAGCAGCCACGCAATGCCCAGGAACGGCTTCACGAAGATCATGTCGTACAGCCAGTCGAAGCCCCATGCGTTGTACCACCAGGTGCCCAGCAGACGGCCCGGCGCGCTATTGGCAACGGCAGTCACCAGCGTGCGTTTGCCCAGCCACAGCCATGCGGCAATCAGGATGCCCGCGATAGCCACTACGCCGGAGGTGATTTCAAGCGTCAGAACGCGACCGTGCTCAAGCTCGGTTGTTGCAGGCAGTACGCCCTGCAACGGTGGCACAATCATCGCGCCAACGAAGGTGGACAGGACCAGCAGCACAATCAGCGGCAGGTGGTGGGTAATCCCCTTCCCTGCGTGAGCGTGAATTTGTTCTTTACCGTGGAAGACGATGAAAATCATACGGAAGGTATACAGGGAGGTCATAAACGCACCGACCAGACCCGCAACCATCAGATTGATATGACCATTCGCCATGGCGCCCGCCAGGATTTCGTCCTTACTGAAGAAGCCTGCGGTAATCAGCGGCAGTGCCGCCAGCGCCGCGCCGCCTACCAGGAAGCAGACATAGACCAGCGGGATGGACTTACGCAGTCCGCCCATTTTGAAGATGTTCTGCTCGTGGTGGCAGGCCAGGATCACCGAACCGGATGAGAGGAACAGCAGCGCTTTAAAGAACGCGTGCGTCATCAGGTGGAAAATGGCGGCGTCCCACGCCTGAACGCCCAGCGCCAGGAACATGTAACCAATCTGGCTCATGGTGGAGTACGCGAGCACGCGCTTGATGTCGGTCTGCACCAGCGCGGCAAAGCCAGCCAGCACCAGCGTAACCGCACCGACGATACCCACCAGATGCAGAATTTCCGGGGTCATCAGGAACAGGCCATGGGTACGCGCAATCAGGTAGACACCGGCGGTAACCATGGTTGCGGCGTGGATCAGCGCGGAGACAGGGGTTGGACCCGCCATCGCGTCGGCCAGCCATGTCTGCAACGGCAGCTGCGCGGATTTACCCACAGCGCCACCCAGCAGCATCAGCGTTGCCCACCACAGCATGTTGTTGCCTGCTTCGAAGTGCGCCGGCGCCAGTTCCACCATTTCGCGGAAGTTCAGCGTGCCCAGTTCGTTGTAGAGAATGAACAGCGCGAAAGCGAGGAACACGTCACCCACACGGGTCACGACGAACGCTTTCATGGCCGCTGCGCCATTCTTCGGATCGGTGTAGTAGAAACCGATCAGCAGGTAAGAGCACAGACCCACGCCTTCCCAGCCCAGATACATCAGCAGCAGGTTATCGGCCAGCACCAGAACCACCATGCTGGCGATAAACAGGTTGGTGTAGGCGAAGAAGCGGGAGTATCCCTCTTCACCGCGCATGTACCAGGAGGCGAACATGTGGATCAGGAAGCCGACGCCGGTGACCACGGAGAGCATGGTCAGAGACAGACCATCCAGCACCAGGTTGAAACCGATGTTGAAGTTACCGACCGACATCCAGTTCCACAGCGGTACGCTGTAGGCCTGACGTCCATTGTTAAAGAAGTCGATACCCGCATACGCTGTGACCAGCGCAGCCAGGCCGATAGAGCCAATGCCCACGGTGGCAGACAGATTCTCAGACCAGCGGCCGCGAGAAAACGCCAGCAGCACGAAGCCAATCAGCGGAAAAATAATGGTTAAGGCAAGCATGTTCATCCACGCAACTCACTTACTGAATCGATGTTCAGGTTCTGGCGGCGACGATGGAGCTGTAGCAACAGCGCCAGGCCAATACTCGCTTCAGCAGCCGCGAGGCTGATGGCGAGAATGTACATCACCTGACCATCGGTCTGGCCCCAGTAGCTACCGGCGACCACAAAGGCCAGCGCGGAAGCGTTGATCATGATTTCCAGACCGATCAGCATAAACAGCAGATTGCGGCGGATAACCAGACCAGTTAAGCCCAGAACGAATAAAATCGCAGCGAGGATCAGTCCATGTGTTAAGGGGATCATGCGCGTTCCTCCGTTTTTCTTTTCGCGCGGTCGTCAGTGCGGTTGCTCAGCACCTCGCCGACACGCTCTTCGCGGCCAACGTGGAAGGCCACAACCAGACCCGCCAGCAGCAGCATTGAGGCCAGCTCAACCGCCAGAACGTACGGACCAAACAGGGTGATACCCACGGCTTTCGCGCTGATTGGCGTCCCGTCGATACCCTGGTCGTTGACGCCCAGAATGGCGTAAACAATCACCGCCAGCATGATGGCCGACAAAATTGCCGGACCAATCCACACCTGCGGTTTTAACCACTGACGTTCCTGCTCAATTTCAGAGCCGCCCAGGTTGAGCATCATCACCACGAACACAAACAGCACCATGATGGCCCCGGCGTAGACGATGATTTCCAGCGCACCAGCGAAGTGCGCGCCCAGCGCAAAGAACACCCCGGAAATAGCCAGCAGCGAAATGATTAAATACAGCAGCGCATGCACCGGATTGGTGTGCGTGATCACTCGCAGCGTAGCCAGGATGGCGATAAGGCCACAGATATAAAAAGCGAATTCCATTGCCCTCTCCTTACGGTAACAGGCTCTTGACGTCGATAGGCTTAGCTTCGTTCTCTGCTTCGCCTTTATCTTTGCCGTCGATTGCCATACCCGCCATCCGGTAGAAGTTATATTCCGGGTATTTGCCCGGACCGGAAATCAGCAGATCCTCTTTCTCGTACACCAGATCCTGACGCTTGTACTCACCCAGCTCGAAGTCTGGAGTCAGCTGAATCGCCGTGGTTGGGCACGCTTCTTCACACAGACCGCAGAAGATGCAGCGTGAGAAGTTGATGCGGAAGAACTCAGGGTACCAGCGGCCGTCCACCGTCTCTGCTTTTTGCAGAGAGATACAGCCCACCGGACACGCTACCGCACACAGGTTACAGGCAACGCAACGCTCGGAACCGTCCGGGTCGCGCGTCAGCACGATACGTCCACGGTAGCGCGGCGGCAGATATACCGGCTCTTCCGGGTACATCCGGGTTTCGCGTTTGGCAAACGCATGCAGGCCGATCATCCAGATACTGCGTACCTGAGTGCCGAAACCTACCAATAATTCTTTTAAGGTCATGATCTCAAAGCCCCTTATGGCTGCTGCCAGAGAATGACAGCCGCCGTTACCAACAAGTTGACGAGCGTCAGCGGCAGGCACACTTTCCAGCCGAAGGACATTACCTGGTCATAACGCGGACGCGGTAACGCTGCGCGAATCAAAATGAACATCATCATGAAGAACGCGGTTTTCAGCGCGAACCAGATGAACGGCGGTAAGAACGGGCCATGCCAGCCACCAAAGAACAGCGTTACCATCAACGCGGAAATGGTGACGATACCGATGTACTCGCCCACGAAGAACAGACCGAACTTCATACCGGAATATTCAATGTGGTAACCGTCGGCCAGTTCCTGTTCGGCTTCTGGCTGGTCAAACGGGTGACGGTGACACACCGCCACGCCCGCGATGGCAAAGGTAATAAACCCAAAGAACTGCGGGATAACGTTCCAGATGTCGGCCTGGTTGTTGACGATGTCGGTCATGTTAAATGAACCGGCCTGCGCCACCACGCCCATCAGGGAGAGCCCCAGGAACACTTCGTAGCTCAGCGTCTGCGCGGAAGCACGCATCGCACCCAGCAGCGAGTATTTGTTGTTACTGGACCAGCCTGCGAACAGCACCGCGTAAACCGCGAGGCCTGCCATCATCAGGAAGAACAGAATGCCGATGTTCAGGTCAGCCACCACCCAGGTCGGGCTGACCGGAACGATAGCAAACGCCAGCAGCAGCGAGGTGAAGGCGATCATCGGCGCCAGCGTAAAGATCACGCGGTCCGAGAAGCGCGGAACCCAGTCCTCTTTAAAGAACATCTTGATCATGTCGGCGACCAGCTGGAGTGAACCACCCCAGCCCACGCGGTTCGGTCCGTAACGGTTCTGGAACAGACCGAGCAAACGACGTTCACCAAAGCTCATGAACGCGCCGCAGGTGACGACCACCAGCAGAATCACAACCGCTTTCAGAATGCTCAGCAGGATGTCGATAAGATCCGGCGTTAACCAACTCATGCTTTTGCCTCCTGAAGGTTATCAAGATGCGCACCCGCCAGGACCGGCGCGATGCCAGGCATACCCATCGGCAGACCCACCTGCCCTGCTGACAGGCGTTCAGAAATAATCAGCGGCAGGCTGATTGTCTGGCCGTCGTAGCTAAAGGCAATGTTCGCACCCGCGTTAACGCCAAGCTTCGCGGCATCCGCCGGGTTGAGCTTGATGTACGGCTGCGGCATACGCTGCTGGAATACCGGAGAACGCTGGGACATTTCGTCGCTACCGAACAGATGGTAGTACGGTGCAATACGCCAGTGACCTTCCTGCGCCTGGAAGCTCGCCGGAACGGTGGTGAAGAAGTCCAGACCGGTTTCGGAGGCTTCAATCAGACGCACGCCCGGATCGCCGTGGCGCAGGTGACCGCCCACTTCAGCCTGGAACTTGTTCCATGCCTGCGGGGAGTTCCAGCCCGGTGCCCATGCAAACGGGATTTGCGAACGCGGCGCAGACGGCTGGTTGTTCCCTTCCATCGAGAAGGCAAACATGGTGTCTTTATCCTGCGGCTGACGCGGTTCGTGCACGCTGATGTTGGCGCGCATCGCGGTACGACCGCTGTAGCGGTGCGGCTCACGCGCCAGTTTCTGGCCGCGAATGCGGAAGCTTGCGTCAGGCGCGGCGTCTTTAATGCCCGCCAGCTGAGGCAGTTTCTCAACAACCGCGTCAATAACGTGGTCGAGCTGCGTCCAGTCCACTTCACGGCTCTGCACGGTGCTGTGCAGGGAGTGCAGCCAGCGCCAGCTTTCCAGCATCACGGTGTTGCTGTCGTAGTAGGCCGGGTCATAAACCTGGAAGAAACGCTGGGCGCGGCCTTCGTTGTTTATCACCGTCCCGTCGCTTTCTGCGAAGCTTGCCGCAGAGAGCACGAGGTGCGCTTTGTCCATGATCGCGGTGCGCTGATGGTCGATAACCATCACCAGCGGCGCTCTGGAGAGCGCGGCGTCAACGCGAGCGGCAGAAGCATGGCGATGCAGGTCGTTTTCCAGCACCACAACGGCGTCAGCGGCACCGGATTCCAGTTCGCTTAACGCGTCTTCCAGCGAGCCGCCGCCAATCATACCCAGACCGATACTGTTCACCGCACGGGCAATCATGGTGACACCGACGTCAGCGCCGCGGCCCTTCAGGGCTTTGGCAACGTTTGCTGCGGCCTGGATGATTTCAGCGCTACCGGCGTTGGTACCGGAAATAATCAGCGGTTTCTTCGCCCCCGCCAGCGCCTGAACAATCACGTCGACCTTGTTTTGCAGGTCACGATCCAGTTCAACGGCCGGCGAGTTGCTGTCCAGCGCGTGGGCAATGGCAAAGCCGAGGCGCGCCTGATCTTCAACCGGCGCGCAGTAGGTCCACGCGGCGATATCGTCCAGACGGGTGTTGTCGACGTTAGTCACAAACAGAGGATGCTTCGCGCGCTGACCGATGTTGAGGATGGCCGCAATCTGCCAGTCAGCCACTTTCTGCGCCGCTGCCATTTCACGTGCTTTACCTTTCACCGCCTGACGAACCGCCAGGGCCGCGCGTGCGCCGGTCTGCGTCAGGTCTTCACCCAGCACCAGAACCGCATCATAGGATTCGATTTCGCGCAGCGCAGGCGTATGAATGCCGCCTTCACGCAGCACTTTCAACACCAGCTGGAGACGTTCCTGCTCGCCCTGGGCGATACCGGTGTAGAAGTTTTCCGCCCCAACCAGCTCGCGCAGCGCGAAGTTGCTTTCGATACTGGCGCGCGGGGAGCCGATGCCGATCACTTTCTTCGACTGACGCAGAATATCTGCCGCGCCCTGCATCGCCTGCTCAGCGTTGAGGGTAATGACGTCATCGCCACGGCGCTGTACCGGCTGACGCGGACGGTCTTTCAGGTTCACATAGCCATAGCCGAAACGACCGCGGTCGCAGAGGAAGTAGTGGTTAACGGTACCGTTGTAACGGTTTTCGATACGACGCAGTTCGCCGTAACGTTCACCCGGGCTGGTGTTACAGCCGAGGGAGCATTGCTGGCAGATGCTTGGCGCAAACTGCATGTCCCATTTACGGTTGTAACGTTCAGAGTGGGTTTTATCCGTGAATACGCCGGTCGGACAGATTTCTACCAGGTTACCGGAGAATTCGCTTTCCAGCGTACCGTCTTCCGGACGACCGAAGTAGACGTTGTCATGCGCGCCATATACGCCCAGATCCTGTCCGTCTGCATAATCTTTGTAATAACGCACGCAGCGGTAGCAGGCGATGCAGCGGTTCATTTCGTGAGAGATGAACGGCCCCAGATCCTGGTTACGGTGGGTACGCTTGGTAAAGCGATAGCGACGGAAGCTGTGACCGGTCATGACGGTCATATCCTGAAGGTGGCAGTTACCGCCCTCCTCACACACCGGACAGTCGTGCGGGTGGTTGGTCATTAACCACTCCACCACGCTTTCACGGAACTGTTTGGCTTCTTCGTCATCAATCGAAATAAAGGTGCCTTCGGCGGCTGGCGTCATACAGGACATCACCAGGCGACCACGCGTGTCTTCCGCGTTTTGATATTGCTTCACCGCACACTGGCGGCAAGCACCGACGCTGCCCAGCGCCGGATGCCAGCAAAAGTACGGAATATCGAGGCCAAGAGACAGACAAGCTTCCAGCAGGTTGTCCGCCCCGTTGACTTCGTATTCTTTGCCGTCTACATGAATCGTAGCCATTAGCATGCTTCCAGTTGGCTCGGCCGAAACCGAGCGTTAATCAAAATTCTGTTTTTACCAGCGCGCTTTCAGCAGGTTCGGCTGAATACCATTGATCGAATGGGTATTGCTGAACGGCTGCTTGATGCCTGCTTCGAATTCGTCGCGGAAATATTTAATCGCGCTTTGCAGCGGCTCGACGGCGCCCGGTGCGTGGGCACAGAAGGTTTTACCCGGCCCTAAGAATCGACACAGTTGCTCAAGTGTCTCGATATCGCCAGGCTGGCCTTCGCCACGTTCGATAGCACGCAGGATCTTCACGCTCCACGGCAGACCATCACGGCACGGTGTACACCAGCCGCAGGACTCGCGGGCGAAGAACTCTTCCAGGTTACGCACCAGGGATACCATGCCGATCTCGTGGTCGACGGCCATCGCCAGCGCGGTACCCAGACGGCTGCCTGCTTTACCAATGCTTTCGAACTCCATTGGCAGGTCAAGGTGGGCTTCGGTCAGGAAGTCCGTCCCTGCCCCACCCGGCTGCCAGGCTTTGAATTTCAGGCCATCGCGCATGCCGCCGGCGTAGTCTTCAAGAATTTCGCGTGCGGTGGTGCCGAACGGCAGCTCCCAGACGCCAGGGTTCTTCACGCGACCGGAGAAGCCCATCAGCTTGGTACCGGCATCTTTGCTTGAGGAGATGCCCTGATACCACTCCACGCCGTTCGCGAGGATCGCCGGGACGTTGCACAGGGTTTCGACGTTGTTGACGCAGGTCGGTTTACCCCACACGCCGGAGCTTGCCGGGAACGGTGGCTTGGAGCGCGGGTTCGCGCGGCGGCCTTCCAGGGAGTTAATCAGCGCGGTTTCTTCACCGCAGATATAACGTCCGGCACCGGTGTGCACGAACAGCTCGAAGTCAAACCCGGTGCCCAGGATGTTTTTACCCAGCAGACCGGCTTCAGTGGCTTCGGCAATCGCGCGACGCAGGTTTTCAGCCGCTTCGATGTATTCACCGCGCAGGAAGATATAGCCACGGTACGCTTTCAGCGCGAACGCGGAGATCAGCATGCCTTCAACCAGCAGGTGCGGCAGCTGTTCCATCAGCAGGCGGTCTTTATAGGTACCCGGCTCCATTTCATCGGCGTTACACAGCAGGTAACGGATGTTCATGGATTCATCTTTCGGCATCAGGCTCCACTTCAGACCGGTGGAGAAGCCCGCGCCGCCGCGGCCTTTCAGGCCAGACTCTTTCACCGCGTTAACGATGTCGTCCGGCGCCATGCCGCCAAGGGCTTTACGCGCGCCGGCATAGCCGTTTTTGCTCTGATATTCGTCGAGCCAGACCGGCTGTTTGTCATCACGCAGACGCCAGGTCAGCGGATGCGTCTCAGCAGTACGAATTACAGTTTTCATTTGTACTGCTCCAGCAGGTCAGGAATCGCTTCCGGCGTCAGATGGCTGTGAGTGTCCTCATCAATCATCATGGTCGGCCCCTTGTCGCAGTTACCCAGGCAGCAGGTTGGCAGCAGAGTAAAGCGTCCGTCGAAGGTGGTCTGGCCCGGCTTGATATTGAGTTTCTTCTCAATCGCAGCCTGAATGCCCTGATAACCGGTGATGTGGCAGACCACGCTGTCACAGTAGCGGATCACATGGCGGCCTACCGGCTGACGGAAGATCTGGCTGTAGAACGTGGCTACGCCTTCTACGTCACTTGCCGGAATGCCCAGCACTTTTGCGATCTCGTAGATCGCCCCATCCGGCACCCAACCACGCTGTTTCTGTACGATTTTCAGCGCTTCAATGGACGCCGCACGCGGGTCTTCGTAGTGGTGCATCTCGTGCTCAATGGCGGCACGCTCTGCTTCACTCAGCTCAAAAGCCTCGGTTTGTGGTTGTTGATTCTCGTGCATAATTAGCGGTCCACATCTGACATAACAAAATCGATACTACCCAGATACACAATCAGGTCGGAGACCAGACTGCCGCGAATGGCGGCCGGGATCTGCTGCAAGTGCGCGAAGCTTGGCGTACGCACGCGGGTGCGGTAGCTCATGGTGCTGCCGTCGCTGGTGAGGTAGTAGCTGTTGATACCCTTGGTCGCTTCAATCATCTGGAAGGATTCCTGTGCCGGCATGACCGGGCCCCAGGAAACTTGCAGGAAGTGGGTGATCAGGGTTTCGATATGTTGCAGCGTGCGCTCTTTCGGTGGCGGCGTCGTCAGCGGGTGATCCGCCTTGAACGGGCCTTCCGGCATGTTGTTGAGGCACTGCTCAAGGATGCGCAGGCTCTGGCGCAGCTCTTCCACTTTCAGCATCACGCGGGTATAGCAGTCGGATACGCCGCCGCCAACCGGGACTTCAAAGTCGAAGTTCTCGTAACCAGAGTAAGGACGGGCTTTACGCACGTCGAAATCAATACCCGTCGCACGCAGACCTGCACCTGTGGTTCCCCACTCCAGCGCTTCTTTCGCGCCGTAGGCAGCAACGCCCTGAGAACGGCCTTTCAGGATGGAGTTACGCAGCGCGGCTTTCTCGTAAGACGCCAGACGTTTCGGCATCCAGTCGAGGAATTCACGCAGCAGGCGGTCCCAGCCGCGCGGCAGATCGTGCGCCACACCGCCGATGCGGAACCAGGCCGGGTGCATACGGAAACCGGTAATCGCTTCCACCAGATCGTAGATTTTCTGACGATCGGTAAAGGCGAAGAAGACCGGCGTCATCGCGCCGACGTCCTGAATGAACGTGGAAATGTACAGCAGGTGGCTGTTAATACGGAACAGTTCAGACAGCATCACGCGAATCACGTTAACGCGATCCGGGACGGTGATGCCTGCCAGCTTCTCAACGGCCAGCACGTATGGCATTTCGTTCACGCAGCCGCCGAGGTATTCGATACGGTCGGTGTACGGAATGTAGCTGTGCCAGGACTGACGCTCGCCCATCTTCTCGGCACCACGGTGGTGATAGCCGATGTCAGGCACGCAGTCGACAATCTCTTCGCCGTCAAGCTGAAGAATAATACGGAATGCACCGTGCGCAGACGGGTGGTTTGGACCGAGGTTGAGGAACATGAAGTCCTCGTTTTCGGTGCCGCGCTTCATGCCCCAGTCTTCCGGCTTGAAGGTCAGCGCTTCCATCTCCAGATCCTGCTTGGCTTTGGTCAGCTCAAACGGGTCGAATTCGGTGGCGCGTGCCGGGTAGTCTTTACGCAGCGGGTGGCCGGTCCAGGTCTGCGGCATCATGATGCGCGTCAGATGCGGGTGACCGTCGAAGGTCATGCCGAACATTTCCCAGGTTTCGCGCTCGTACCAGTTGGCGTTCGGGAAAAGTTTGGTGATCGTCGGCAGATGCATGTCGTTTTCAGACAATGCCACCTTGAGCATGATATCCGTGTTGCGGTCTATTGAGATCAGGTGGTAGAAAACGGAAAAATCCGCAGCAGGGAGACCCTGGCGGTGCGTTCTCAGACGTTCGTCCATGCCGTGTAAGTCAAACAGCATGACGTAAGGTTTTGGCAATTTCTTGAGGAAATCGACAACTTCCAGTAATTGCTCACGCTTCACCCAAACAACGGGTACCCCGGTGCGGGTGGCCTGAACAGTAAAGGCATCCGGCCCAAAACGGTTGCGCAGTTCGCCAATGACGGGGTCATCGAGATGATCCCGGGTCTGCCAGGCGGCTTCTTGCGCGGTTAAGTCGGTCATATTGTTCACCATTGCAAATGGTCCGTGGTGACTGTTAAGCCTGGCTTCGCGCTATTTGAGTAGTGATATGCGAAGGTGTTCTCCAGGCCCACAGGCGCAAATTAAATTTCGTCAGGCGTACGCAGGTTGGTGACGGCAATACGTTCACCACGTTTACGCTCGCGCTCAGACTGCATGTTCGCGCGATAGACACCCTGATCGCCAACAACCCATGAAAGCGGGCGGCGTTCTTTACCAATTGACTCCTGGAGCAGCATCAGCGCCTGCATATAGGCCTCTGGACGCGGCGGGCAGCCCGGGATGTACACATCCACCGGAATGAACTTATCAACGCCCTGCACAACGGAATAAATGTCGTACATACCGCCGGAGTTTGCACATGCGCCCATGGAGATAACCCATTTTGGCTCCAGCATCTGGTCATAAAGACGCTGAATAACCGGTGCCATCTTGGTAAAGCAGGTCCCGGCCACCACCATCAGGTCAGCCTGACGTGGAGAAGCACGCAGTACCTCGGCCCCAAAACGCGCAACGTCATGCACCGCAGTGAATGACGTCACCATTTCAACGTAGCAGCAAGAAAGGCCAAAGTTGTATGGCCAGATGGAGTTCTTACGACCCCAGTTGACCATGTCGTGCATGGCATGTTCGAGCTTGCCCATGTACACGCTTTTGTTGACTTCTTGCTCCAGGGGGTCGGTTACGATCTCCTGTTTTTGCAGGGGGTAACGGTCATTCTCACCGTTAGGATCTATGCGGGTGAGCGTATAATCCATCTTATTGCCTCGCTGTTACTGCTGACGATTAGAGATACTGTTTTCCGGGTTGATGTGTTCACGGCGTGAACGCACAGGTGTCCAGTCCAGCGCGCCAATACGCACCAGATAAACCAGACCGGCCAGTAACACTAAAATGAAAATTGCGGCCTCGACAAAGCCCACCCAACCACTTTCGCGAATGGAGGTAGACCACGCGAAGAGGTAAAGCGCTTCCACGTCAAAAATGACGAAGAACATGGCTACCAGGTAGAACTTGGCAGACAGGCGTAAGCGAGCGGTACCTACTGAATCAATACCTGATTCGAAAGGTGTGTTTTTGTGCCTTGCGCGGGCGCGACCGCCCAGGAACCAGCCGCCGACTAACATCAGGCAGCACAGGCCAATGGCTACAATAAGAAAGATTGCGAATGCCCAGTGATGAGCGATGACTTCTGTGGATGTTGACATACTCATTGCTTACTCATCAAAAGTGATACCGACGACACTGCTCTTGCTGGCAGATGGGCATCACATCGATTCATGGGGAGGAACAAAATAACCTTACACTAACTGTCAGAAATGAGACATAGACAGCAAAATGATGGGGTTTTTTACTCCTTTCTATAACCTTTTGTCAACTTTAACAAAGGTTTCTTCACATTAAATTACAACGTGCGATTCTCATTAACATTTGGTGCCCTTTAACCCTGGTGGGTACATGACTTTCCGTCAAATGCATCTTGTTGAATCGTGTCCGTTTTGGAAGTAAAAAAAATAACCCTCCTATTTTGACAGGATTTGCCAACGATTCCTCCCCCCAAATGGGAGTATTTTCTTGATCTGAGACACGCTTTTGTTAATTCAATCAAAAAAACAGCAACATATTTCCTGTTTTTTTAACATCGGCGGGGTATGAGGTAAGTTAGAACAGGTATTGTTTACATCTTAACCAAAAACATTTTCTGCATTGATAAATAAGCGGTATTTGCTTTATCCCTGCTCCGTTCACGGTTATGAATAGCAAAAAAAACCACTCGCAGGAAAAAATCATGCGAGTGGCTCTTTTTTGCACTTACATTTTGTTACGAGAATTTTGAGGGAATGATCACTCAAAATCCCCTTCCACGATCAGGGAGTCGTCCCCTCCTTCGGGAGTAACAGGCGCGTACTGCCATGGATTGTGGTAGTTTTCCATTGCCTCGAACACCACTTTTGCCAGCTCGTTGTTGCTGGCGGCGTTATGGCACAGCAGGTACTCCGTATCCGGCAACGACGGGAGTCCCTCGGATTGACCCAGCACACGCAGATCGGGGCTCATCATCTCCACCGGACGGGCCGTTACGCCAAGCCCGGCCTTCACCGCCGCTCGCACTGCGGGCAAGGTTGACGCCACGTACGCCAGGCGCCATGGAATACCGGCTTCGTTGAGCGCAGCCAGCACCATATCGCGGAACGGACTCGGATCGTCCAGCAGGACCAGGGGTATCGGCTCACCTTTCTGCAATACATACTCCGCGGCACAGTACCAGTGCGTTGGAGAAGTACGCAGCGTCAGGCTGTCAAACTGGCCAGGTCGATGCGTGGTGACCACCAGGTCAACCTCGTTTTCTTTCAGCATCTCAACCATGAAAGCATTGCGTTTAACGCTAACGTCCAGGGCAAGCTTCGGATAAACCGAGCTAATTCGGTTGAGAAGGAAGGGTAAAATGGTATCTGCTGATTCATCTGACGCCCCTAATGTTAACACTCCCTGAAGGTTGCTAAACATTAATGACATACAGGCTTCATCATTAAAGCGCAGTATCTTTCTGGCATAACCCAGAAGCTGAATACCATGTTCTGTTAAAAGCTTATTACGTCCATGACGCGCAAAAAGCTCTTTACCAACCAGTTGTTCCAGCCGCTGCATTTGCTGACTCACGGCGGACTGGGTACGGCAAACGGCGGCAGCAGCTGCTGCAAAAGTGTTGAGATCGGCGACCGCAACAAACGTTCTCAGCAGATCGAGGTCGAGATTCATTATCGGACGATTTGCATTTATCATATCTTTTCACTTTCAGGTTGCTCGTGCGGAGCTGCCCGGGTTGAAGCTGTGTGTAACAGTTAAGCAATTCCTTCTGAAGAGTTTCCCTCGCATCCCGGCCCGGCAGACTGCCTGACAGATAGTTATTGTACTGCGGTATATCACCAGTCAGAAATCACGTTTCATGACGTTATTTTTATTCTCTTGCGTCCAGGATATTTCGTTGTTTGCAGGTCGATGTTAATACCATAAAGAGTAAGACATGTTTTCTGCCATCTATATCGCAGCGTTGGCAACGTAGCAAGATGTGACTTACCCAATCAGCCAGAGATAATTTTAACAATAACAATCGATTAATACAGGAAAGCAGTATCCGATATACGTAACAGGCCTATCGCTATGCTGCATTCCCGAAACACATCTTAACCCAAATCCACTATATTTATAAGTCTTATTGCAATATTAAGGATTTACCGCCAATGATAAGCAACTACACTCTTTTTATTAAAATTAACGAAAGTTGCATTTTCGTCGTTAATAATAAATAAAGTTTAATTTAGATTCAGGCCATTCATTAATAACCCTTAACATTAATTTCACATGAGTAACTTTTAACCTGGCTTTGCTAATATAGCAATCGGTATCTCAGCATTCAGGTTTTACGAATGGTCACTCAGGGGGACTAATGCATCAGCCAGAATCGTCTTTTTATTTATTCCAGAATAATATCCATCTTTATATGAAATTTTTAGCACAAACAACCCAACACCCCTCTTTATCACGATAAATTCAGGCACAAAATCACTCCGTCGTTAGAGTAAGCGATCACCGCGGCATTGCCCGGTTGGACGAAATCTTCTTCTGTGCGCCCTTCAAAACGAAGCGCGGTGGGAGTACATTGTTCCGTGCTCACTTCCACGGCAGGAAGTTGCAATAATAGCGAAAAGGTTAAAGGTTCATGTCCCCTATCGAAAAATCCAGCAAGCTCGACAACGTCTGTTACGACATCCGTGGCCCGGTACTCAAAGAGGCAAAACGCCTTGAAGAGGAAGGCAATAAGGTTCTGAAACTCAACATCGGCAACCCCGCGCCATTTGGTTTTGAAGCGCCGGATGAGATCCTGGTGGATGTGATCCGTAACCTGCCCACTGCACAAGGCTACTGCGATTCAAAAGGGCTTTATTCCGCCCGTAAAGCCATCATGCAGCACTATCAGGCTCGCGGTATGCGCGACGTCACCGTTGAAGATATCTACATTGGCAACGGTGTCTCGGAGCTGATCGTTCAGGCGATGCAGGCGCTCCTGAACAGCGGCGATGAAATGCTGGTTCCTGCCCCGGATTATCCGCTGTGGACGGCTGCGGTGTCCCTGTCCAGCGGTAAAGCGGTGCACTACCTGTGCGACGAATCCTCTGACTGGTTCCCGGATCTGGATGATATTCGCGCCAAAATTACCCCGCGCACCCGCGGTATCGTGATCATTAACCCGAATAACCCGACGGGTGCGGTCTATTCAAAAGAGCTGCTGATGGAGATCGTCGAGATCGCCCGCCAGCACAACCTGATCATCTTTGCCGACGAGATTTACGACAAGATCCTGTACGACGCGGCGCAGCACCACTCTATCGCTGCGCTGGCGCCCGATCTGCTGACGGTCACCTTTAACGGACTGTCTAAAACTTACCGCGTTGCCGGTTTCCGTCAGGGCTGGATGGTACTGAACGGTC
Source organism: Enterobacter cloacae complex sp. P18RS (assembly GCF_014982105.1). Lineage (NCBI taxonomy): Bacteria > Pseudomonadati > Pseudomonadota > Gammaproteobacteria > Enterobacterales > Enterobacteriaceae > Enterobacter > Enterobacter cloacae complex sp. P18RS. The sequence continues at coordinate 139,332 of NZ_JADCKV010000018.1, forward strand.
CGAAAAAACATGCGAAAGGCTACATTGAAGGGCTGGAGATGCTGGCATCCATGCGTCTGTGCGCCAACGTACCGGCGCAACATGCGATCCAGACAGCACTCGGCGGCTATCAAAGCATCAGCGAGTTTATCGTTCCAGGCGGCCGCCTGTATGAACAGCGCAACCGCGCATGGGAATTGATTAATGATATTCCGGGCGTCTCCTGCGTGAAGCCTAACGGCGCGCTGTATATGTTCCCGAAAATCGACGCGAAGCGCTTCAATATTCACGACGACCAGAAAATGGTGCTCGACTTCCTGTTGCAGGAAAAAGTGCTGCTGGTTCAGGGGACGGCGTTTAACTGGCCGTGGCCGGATCACGTGCGTATCGTCACCCTGCCGCGCGAAGACGATCTCGAGATGGCCATCAGCCGCTTCGGGCGCTTCCTCTCCGGGTACCATCAGTAACGCTGACTTTCCGCCGGGTAGCGCTGCGCTTACCCGGCCTGCAACATCCGCAAATTTGCATCTTCCCTCCCCTGCCCGCACAATGAAGTCTGTCGCAGTGAAGACATAAGGTAACCTATGAGTCAGAGTCATTTCTTTGCCCACCTCTCCCGCCTGAAACTCATCAACCGCTGGCCGCTGATGCGCAATGTGCGTACTGAAAATGTGTCTGAGCACAGTTTGCAGGTTGCCATGGTCGCGCACGCGCTGGCCGCGATTAAAAACCGCAAATTCAACGGGCAGGTGAATGCCGAACGTATCGCCCTGCTGGCGATGTATCACGATGCATCGGAAGTGCTGACCGGGGATCTGCCTACGCCGGTGAAATATTTCAACTCGCAGATTGCCCAGGAATATAAGGCCATTGAGAAGATTGCCCAGCAGAAGCTGATCGACATGGTGCCTGAAGAGCTGCGCGATATCTTCGGGCCGCTGATCGATGAGCATCAGTATACGGAAGAGGAGAAATCCCTGGTTAAGCAGGCCGATGCGCTGTGCGCCTACCTGAAGTGTCTGGAAGAGTTATCCGCCGGGAATAACGAATTTTTACTGGCAAAAACGCGTCTGGAAAAAACGCTGGAATCCCGTCGCAGCGAAGAGATGGACTACTTTATGCGCGTGTTTGTGCCGAGCTTCCATTTGTCGCTGGATGAGATTAGCCAGGATTCGCCACTCTGATTTTCGCCCAGCGGCGCTGCGCTTGCAGGGCCTACGGGGTTGTAGGCCGGGTAAGGCGTAGCCGCCACCCGGCAAAATGCTCAGAACGGAAACAGGACCGGTATCAATACCACGCACACCACCATCACCAGCACGGTGAACGGCACACCCAGCTTCACGAAATCACTGAACCTATAATTCCCGGGCCCCAGCACCAGCGTATTGACCGGGGAAGAGACCGGCGTCATAAATGCCGCGGACGCCGCCATCGCAACCATCATCGCAAACGGATACGGCGAAACGCCCATCGATTTTGCCATCGCCAGCGCAATGGGCGCCATCAGCACCGCCGTTGCGGTATTGGAGATGAACAAACCAATGGTGGCGCACATGACGAACAGGCAAACCATCATCAGGTACGGACCATATCCCCCGCCCGCGTCCATTAAGCCTTTCACGATCAAATCCACCCCGCCGGTTTTCTGTAGCGCCAGGGCGAAGGGCATCATCCCGACGATGAGAATGATGCTCGGCCAGTGAATCGCTTTGTAAGCGCTTTCGGCGTCAATACAGCGGAATTTGCCCATTAACAGACAGGCGATTATCGCCGCCACCGGGTTAGGGATCTCGTCCGTCAGCATCAGCGCGACCATCAATACCAGGCAAAAAATCGCATGGGGCGCCTGGCTGTGCGCCGGTGATGCATCGTTCTCTTCAATCGGCATATTCAGCACCACAAAATCGCGGCCTTTCTGCCCGAGCTGGCTAATCAGTTTCCAGTTGCCGACCACGAGGAAGATATCCCCCAGCAGGATCGGCTCATCCACCACCGCCCCTTCAAGGGCTACGCCATCGCGCTTCAGGCCCACCACGTTGAGGCCATAGCGGGTACGAAAGCCGATTTCACGCACGGTTTTGCCCAATAACTCCGATTCCGGGATCAGCGACACCTCGGCCATTCCCACATCCAGCGCCTGGTCAGAGAAATACTCGCCGCGCAGGACCATCGGCTCCAGCAGCTGCTCGCTACAAAACTCCCGCAGATCCACGTCTGCGGTGGACATATCAATCAGCAGGACGTCACGCGCGCGAAACTCTGACACCCCGTTCACGTTAACGATCACCCGGCGAAAACGACGCCAGCGCTCAACCCCGATGACGTTCGCGCCATAGCGTTCGCGTAGCTTAAGGTCATCCAGCCGCTGCCCCACCATAGGCGATCCCGGGCGGATAGCCAGACGTCGGGCACGCCCGGTCAGACGATACTCTTTAATCAGATCGCGGAAAGAGCGCCGCTTCCAGCCCTCTTTGGCTTTATCCTGCTTCTCCCCTTTCAGCGCGAAACGGGTCAACAGCATATAGATAATGCCCATCACCAGTACCACCAGCCCGATCGGCGTAACGCTGAAAAAACTAAACCCCTCAAGCCCCTCACGGATCAGTTCGCTGTTCACGACGAGGTTCGGCGGCGTTGCGACCAGCGTCATCATGCCGCTGATGAGCCCGGCGAAGCTCAACGGCATCATCAGCCGCGACGGGGAGATCTGCATCCTCATGCAGACGCTCAGCACGACCGGAATAAAGATGGCCACGACGCCCGTAGAGCTCATAAACGCGCCCAGCCCGGCGACCGTCAGCATCAGGTAAATCAGCATTTTGGTTTCGCTGCTGCCCGCCACCTTAACCAACCACGACCCCATCATCGTCGCCACGCCGGTGCGTACCAGCCCGTCGCCAATAATAAACAGGGCGGCAATCAAAATAACGTTGGGATCGCTAAACCCGGAAAAGGCTTCCGGCAGGGAAAGGGTACCGCTCAGAACGAATGCGACAATCACAAACAGGGCGACGGCATCCATGCGCACCTTGCCCGTGGCAAAAAGAATGATGGCGATTAACAGCAGGCTCAGGACCCAAATCAGTTCACCGTTCACAACATGTCCTTGTCAGTGGAGGAGAAGCAATTCTGCCATAAAAAAGCCCCGGTAATGCGGGGCTATATCATGGGATTACATTTTTAGCGAGACGGTTACAACTCCGTCTGACGCCTTCGAGACGTCGATGGCGGTCAGGGTGTTAAGCACGAAATCCGCCTCTTCCAGCCGGGGGGAACCCGCCGGGACGTTAACGGCAATGACGTGGCTTCCGGCGTTCAGCCCGGCCAGCACGCCTGCCGCCGCGTCTTCCACCACCACGCACTCCGCTGGCGCAAGGCCAAGCAGTTCTGCGCCGAGCAGAAACGCATCCGGTTCAGGCTTGCCGCGCTTCACGCGCTCAGCGGTAATGAAGACGTCCGGCGTCGGTAAACCTGCCGCCTTATGACGGGCATGCGCGACGGGAACCGAGCCGGAGGTGACGATAGCCCACGGGATCTGCGCTTCATTCAGGTGCTCAAGCAGTTCACGCGCACCGGGCAGCGCGGTGATGCCTTCGGTATCGGTAGCTTCAATCTGCTCAAGATAGCGGAACTCCGCCTGAATCTCTTCCTCAGAACGTCCCGCAAGGAAGTGCCGCAATGAGGTAATGGCCTGTTTGCCATGGATGAAATTCAGTACGTCATGATGGTCGATGCCGTGCCGGTCGGCCCAGTGGCACCACGAGCGCTCCACCACCGGTAGCGAATCCACCAGCGTACCGTCCAGATCAAACAGAAAACCTTTACACTGCACACACACCTCCGTCAGGCATTAATGATTTGTTGAATTTCGTTGCTGCTTAAATGGTACTGACGCGGACAGGCGTGCCACGCGCTCAGCATACGTTGATACTTATCCCACATCGGGGTCTGGGCGTTGAAGCCGTGCGTACCCGCATCAAAATGGGTGTAACGCCCTTCGGTATTCACCATAAAGCGTACATAGCTCAGATAGCGCGCTTCCGTCGCGGCATCAAAGCCCAGGAACGTCACGCGGCGCTCGTCAATGGACTGCTGGTCCTTCAGATTGGTCCAGGACACATGCAGCGCATGGTACATCTCCATGATGTCGATAACGATACGGCAGGTTTCCTCTTTCAGTTCGCCGAATTCGCGATCCAGTTCGCGCATCTGCAAGCCAAAACCACGTTCGACAATGGTTTGCAGGCGGCTGTAGCGCGCAGCGTTATCGGGATCAAGCATAGTCATCATCTTGTACTGGTTAGACAAAATCAGACGTTGAGCATGGGTCATTTCCATCTTTCGACTCCTGTAGCGCATTGCACTGTAAAAAAAAGACACGGTAACTGATTGTTACTGTGCCTTCTTTTGGTCGTCGTTTCGATGATCAATCACAAGTCATCGAGGAATGTTTTATCAAGCTGTTTAAACGCACGCTTGAGGGTATCCGCCAGCGCCTGATAGTCCGGCTTGCCTTCAACCGGCGCCAGCGCCTGGCCCGCCTCCTCCAGCTTTCCACGCACTTCATAAAACCAGTGTAAAATAGTAGGCGGAAGTGGCGTTACGGAACGTTTACCTAACCACCATAGCCCCTGCATCGGCAGGCTTAACGCAAAGAGCGCCGTCGCGACGGCAGGGCCAAGCTGTCCACCTAACGCTATCTGCCAGCACAGGGTAAAAACGGCAATCGGGGGCATAAAGCGAATCGCATAACGCGTGGCGCGAATAGTGCGATTTTCAATAAACATGGGCGCGAGGCGCTTTTCCATCGGCCATGTCTTTGCGTAATGCTGTCCCCGACGAAACAGACTAAAAAAGTTCACGGACGGGATTTCGGGTGTCGACATGGCTGTACCTCAACTTCACATATAAAAATTAAAATTTTCGTGCAAAACCACAACAGGCTATGACAACGTTCAAAATATTTTGTCATCGCTACCCCGTATCGGGTATCCTGTGCCAGCCTGATAGGGCCGTAGACGATAAGCGTTAACTCGTCAAATTATCGCATATTATGCCATTGTCTGAAAAATGTTCAAAATGGCTTAAAATCATAGGTATTTCTTCCATCCTGCCAGAATGTTCGTTTGGCATGATGTTAATCATAAATGTCTGGGTCAGCATGCGTTACGCTTTTAGACTCACTGACGTTTTTTTAGCCACGTATCAATAATAGGTACTTCCATGTCGAGTAAGTTAGTACTGGTTCTGAACTGCGGTAGCTCCTCACTGAAATTCGCCATCATCGATGCGCTCAACGGTGACGAGTACCTCTCTGGTTTGGCCGAATGTTTCCATCTGCCTGAAGCACGTATCAAGTGGAAGATGGACGGCAGCAAACAAGAAGCGGCTTTAGGTGCAGGCGCCGCTCACAGTGAAGCGCTGAACTTTATCGTTAACACTATTCTGGCACAAAAACCAGAACTGTCTGCTCAGCTGACCGCAATTGGTCACCGTATCGTCCACGGCGGCGAAAAATACACCAGTTCCGTGGTAATCGACGACTCCGTGATCCAGGGTATCAAAGACTCTGCGTCTTTCGCACCGCTGCATAACCCGGCTCACCTGATCGGTATCGCTGAAGCACTGAAATCCTTCCCGAGTCTGAAAGACAAAAACGTGGCCGTGTTTGATACCGCGTTCCATCAGACCATGCCGGAAGAGTCTTACCTCTATGCCCTGCCATACAGCCTGTACAAAGAGCACGGCGTCCGTCGTTACGGCGCACACGGCACCAGCCACTTCTATGTGACTCAGGAAGCCGCAAAAGTGCTGAACAAGCCGGTTGAAGAAGTCAACATCATCACCTGCCATCTGGGCAACGGTGGTTCTGTTTCCGCTATCCGCAACGGTAAGTGTGTTGACACCTCTATGGGTCTGACCCCGCTGGAAGGTCTGGTGATGGGTACCCGTTCCGGTGATATCGACCCGGCGATCATCTTCCACCTGCACGACACCCTGGGCATGAGCGTTGACGACATCAACAAAATGCTGACCAAAGAGTCTGGCCTGCTGGGCCTGACCGAGGTCACCAGCGACTGCCGTTACGTTGAAGACAACTACGCAGAAAAAGCTGACGCTAAACGTGCAATGGACGTTTATTGCCACCGTCTGGCGAAGTACATCGGTTCTTACACCGCGCTGATGGAAGGCCGTCTGGATGCTGTTATCTTCACCGGCGGTATCGGTGAGAACGCGGCAATGGTACGTGAACTGTCCCTGGGCAAACTGGGCGTTCTGGGCTTCGAAGTTGATCATGAGCGTAACCTGGCTGCCCGCTTCGGCAAGTCTGGCTTCATCAACAAAGAAGGCACCCGCCCTGCTATCGTTATCCCAACTAACGAAGAGCTGGTCATCGCGCAAGACGCGCACCGCCTGACTGCCTGATTCCACACCGCCAGCAATGCTGGCGGTGCTGTTTTGTAACCCGCCCAACGCGGCGGTAACGAAAGAGGATAAACCGTGTCCCGTACTATTATGCTGATCCCTACCGGAACCAGCGTCGGCCTGACCAGCGTCAGCCTCGGCGTGATCCGCGCTATGGAACGCAAAGGCGTTCGTCTGAGCGTCTTTAAGCCTATCGCCCAGCCACGTGCCGGTGGCGATGCGCCAGACCAGACCACCACCATCGTTCGCAAGAACTCCAATCTGCCAGCGGCTGAACCGCTGAAGATGAGCCACGTTGAATCTCTGCTCTCCAGCAACCAGAAAGACGTGCTGATGGAAGAGATCATTGCCAACTACCACGCAAACGCGCAGGACGCGGAAGTGGTGCTGGTTGAAGGCCTGGTCCCGACCCGTAAACACCAGTTTGCCCAGTCTCTGAACTTTGAAATCGCGAAAACCCTGAACGCAGAGATCGTTTTCGTGATGTCTCAGGGCACGGATACCCCAGAGCAGCTGAAAGAGCGTATCGAACTGACGCGCAGCAGCTTCGGCGGTGCGAAAAACACCAGCATCACCGGCGTGATTGTTAACAAGCTGAACGCGCCAGTAGATGAGCAGGGCCGTACGCGTCCTGACCTGTCCGAAATTTTTGACGACTCTTCCAAAGCGAAAGTCATCAAAGTTGACCCGGCTAAGTTGCAGGATTCCAGCCCACTGCCTGTTCTGGGCGCGGTGCCATGGAGCTTCGATCTGATTGCCACCCGTGCAATCGATATGGCGCGTCACCTGAACGCCACCGTGATCAACGAAGGCGATATCAACACCCGCCGCGTGAAGTCCGTAACTTTCTGCGCACGTAGCATTCCACACATGCTGGAGCACTTCCGTGCAGGTTCCCTGCTGGTAACCTCCGCAGACCGTCCGGACGTGCTGGTTGCAGCCTGTCTGGCCGCGATGAACGGCGTGGAGATCGGCGCGATCCTGCTGACCGGTGCCTACGAGATGGACCCACGCGTAAGCAAGCTGTGCGAACGTGCGTTCGCCACTGGCCTGCCAGTCTTCATGGTGAACACTAACACCTGGCAGACCTCCCTGAGCCTGCAAAGCTTCAACCTCGAAGTGCCGGTTGATGACCACGAGCGTATCGAGAAAGTTCAGGAATACGTTGCGGGCTACATCAACGCAGACTGGATCGAATCCCTGACCGCGACCTCCGAGCGCAGCCGTCGTCTGTCTCCTCCAGCCTTCCGTTACCAGCTGACCGAGCTGGCGCGTAAAGCGGGCAAACGCGTGGTTCTGCCAGAAGGCGACGAACCACGTACCGTTAAAGCGGCAGCCATCTGTGCAGAGCGCGGTATCGCGACCTGTGTGCTGCTGGGTAACCCGGATGAGATCAACCGCGTTGCGGCGTCTCAGGGCGTTGAGCTCGGCGCGGGCATCGAAATCGTTGATCCTGACGTGGTCCGCGAAAGCTACGTTGCCCGTCTGGTTGAGCTGCGTAAGAACAAAGGCATGACCGAAGCCGTTGCGCGCGAGCAGCTGGAAGACAACGTGGTGCTGGGTACGCTGATGCTGGAGCAGGACGAAGTTGACGGTCTGGTTTCCGGTGCGGTTCACACCACCGCAAATACCATCCGTCCACCGTTGCAGCTGATCAAAACTGCACCGGGCAGCTCTCTGGTCTCCTCCGTGTTCTTCATGCTGCTGCCTGAACAGGTTTACGTTTACGGCGACTGCGCGATCAACCCGGACCCAACCGCAGAGCAGCTGGCAGAAATCGCTATCCAGTCTGCGGACTCCGCGATTGCCTTCGGTATCGAACCACGCGTCGCGATGCTCTCCTACTCCACTGGCACCTCTGGTGCAGGTAGTGACGTAGAGAAAGTCCGTGAAGCGACCCGCATTGCACAGGAAAAACGTCCGGATCTGATGATCGACGGCCCGCTCCAGTACGATGCCGCGGTAATGGCTGACGTGGCGAAATCCAAAGCGCCGAACTCGCCGGTTGCAGGTCGCGCTACCGTGTTCATCTTCCCGGATCTGAACACCGGTAACACCACCTATAAAGCGGTACAGCGTTCAGCAGACCTGATCTCCATCGGGCCAATGCTGCAAGGCATGCGCAAACCTGTGAACGACCTGTCCCGTGGTGCGCTGGTTGACGATATCGTCTACACCATCGCGCTGACCGCGATCCAGTCTTCGCAGCAGCAGTAAGCTAAAAAGCCCGGTGGCGCTAGCGCTTACCGGGCCTACGGTTTTATAGGCCGGATAAGCGAAGCGCCATCCGGCAAGAGAGGCGACCACAAATGGTCGCCTTTTTTATTACAGCAGCTCCCGCGCCGCCGACACAATGTCATGTGCCGTCAGGCCATACTCCTTCTGCAAGAAGTCCTGCGTACCCACCTGACCATACCGTTCCTTCACCCCCACCCGCCGCATAGGCACCGGACAGGTTTCCACCAGCACTTCCGCCACCGCCGACCCCAGCCCGTTGTGAATGCTGTGATTTTCGCAGGTCACAATACGCCCGGTTTTCTCGGCATAGTTTTTCACCAGCATCCGATCGATGGGCTTCAGGGTAAACATGTCGATGACCGCTGCGCTTACCCCCTCCTGCTCCAGCTGGCGCGCCGCCTCCAGCGCTTCCGCCACCATAATGCCGTTAGCAATCAGGGTAATATCGGTTCCCTCGCGCAGCACGTTGCCCTTGCCGATGGTGAAGGTTGACCCCGGGGCATACACGCTCGGCGCCTGTTTACGGATGGTCCTTACCCAGTAAAAGCCTTCCAGGTCAATGAGCTGACGCAGCACATCTTCGAACATCACCGCATCGGTCACCTCCAGCACCACTGAATGCGCCAGACCGCGTACGATGCCCATATCCTCAAACGACATATGCGTCCCGCCGTTGTGACAGGCCGTCACGCCCGCATCCGAGGCAATCACCTTCACGTTATTGCGCTGGTAGTCCAGGGACATAAACAGCTGGTCAAAGCAGCGACGGCTGGCAAAAGCGGTAAAGGTATGAACGAACGGCTTACGTCCGGTGAGCGACAGCCCGGCGGCCGTCCCAATCACGTTGGCCTCCATAATGCCGCAGTTGATGACGTGCTGTGGGTAATCACGCGCTACGCCGTCCATCGCCATCGAACTCATCAGATCCGCTTCGAGCGCAATGATCTCGCTCCCGGCCTCAATCTGTTTTGCCACAAAACCCGCGTAGACCTTACGCATCTCAACGGCATCTTTCTGTCCTGTCGGTGCAACCTTAATCATGTGAAGCCTCCAGTTGGCGAATCGTCTCGTTAAGCGCCGCTTTGCTCTCCTCGGTTAATCGCAGGTGATGCGAGTTGCTGAGCTGTTCAAGGTATGGCACCCCCTGCCCTTTAATGCTGTCGAGGATCACCACCCGCGGACGCGCATCAGCCTCAGGGATCGGCGCGGTCACCTCCAGCAGCGCCGGAATGTCATCCCCTTTCACCGTCACCACGTCAAAACCAAAGGCGCGGAATTTGCCTTCCAGGTCGAAGGCGCTGATGATTTCGTCCAGCTCGCCGTCGAGCTGCTGTTTGTTCCAGTCCACGAATACCGTCAGGTTGTTCAGTCGATGGTGAGCGATAAACTGGAAGGCTTCCCAGCACTGCCCTTCATTCAGTTCTCCGTCGCCAACGATGCAAAACACCCGGTTTGGCCTTCCTGCCAGCTTGTGCGACAGCGCCATGCCGCCAGCGATGGAGATCCCCTGCCCCAGTGAACCGGTGGTGGCATCCACGCCGCGTGTTTTCAGGCGATCCGGGTGACTTGGCAGACGCGTCCCGTTCTGGTTCAGCGTGCTCAACTCTTCAATCGGGAAGTAGCCCTTAATCGCCAGCGTGCTGTACAGCGCCGGCCCCGCATGGCCTTTCGACAGCACAAAGTAATCGCGCTCTGGCCAGTCCGGATCGGCCGGGTCGATCTTCATCACCGCGCCGTACAGAACGGCCAGCGTTTCAACGACTGACATGCTGCCGCCGTAGTGCCCAAAACCCAGCTGCGTAAGGGATTTCAGCGTCTCAAGGCGGATCTGACGCGCCAGGTCGGTTATTTCATTCTCATTCATGATTTGGCTCCGGGGTTTTCCTGCGCGTTACCGCTGGCAGGTTTGTTTTTAGCGAAGACGTTGTAGGCCACCAGCAGCGCGAACAACACAACAACCAGTCCGGTGATGGCAAGCGGCGACAGGAAGCGTGCCAGGTTGCCCAGCACAATCCCGACCGCACCAAAATCAGCGTCCGAGAAGGTCGTATTCGCAAAGCCAATTGCGCCCAGAACAGGCAGCAGCAGGACCGGGAGGAAGGTGATCAGCAGGCCGTTAGCAAAGGCGCCAATCATTGCCCCGCGGCGTCCACCGGTGGCGTTACCGAACACGCCCGCCGTTGCGCCGGTGAAGAAGTGCGGAACGACGCCCGGGAGGATCAGCACCCAGCTAAACTGACCGCAGATGAACAACCCAACAATCCCGCCGAGGAAGCTAAACAGGAAACCAATCAGCACCGCGTTTGGCGCATACGGGTAGACTACCGGGCAGTCCAGCGCAGGCCGCGCATTGGGCACCAGTTTTTCCGAGAAGCCGGTAAAGGCCGGGACGATTTCCGCCAGAATCAGGCGCACGCCCTGCAAGATGATGAACACGCCTGCCGCGAAGGTGATGGCCATAATGATGGCGTATACCAGGTAGTTTTGGCCGCCGCTGAAGGTGGCCTCCACGTACTCACGTCCGGCGCTCACCGCCATGATCAGGTAGATAATCATCATGGTCAGGGAGATGGAGATTGAACTGTCACGCAGGAAGCTAAGGTTCTTCGGCAGGTTCATCTCTTCGGTGGAGCGCGAGCCTTTCCCGACCTTGCTGCCAATCCAGCCGGACAGCACGTAGCCCAGCGTACCGAAATGACCGAAGGCGATCTCATCGTTGCCGGTAATACGCTTCATATAGCGCTGCGCAATCGCCGGGAAGAAGGCCATAATCAGGCCGAGGATCAACGAACCGGTAAAGACCAGCCCGACCCCCTCGAAGCCTGCAACCGTCAGGATCACGCCGATCATGCATGCCATGTAGAAGGTGTGATGCCCGGTGAGGAAGATGTATTTCAGGCGGGTAAAGCGCGCGACAATAATATTCGCCACCATCCCGAAGGCCATAATGAGCGCGGTGGAAGCGCCATATTTCTCCAGGGCAATCGATACAATAGCTTCATTGTTGGGAATAATGCCCTGAATATTAAAGGCGTGCTCAAACATACCGCCGAGCGGATTTAAAGAGCCCACCAGCACAGTTGCGCCGCCGCCCAGTACAATAAAGCCGAGAATGGTTTTAATTGTGCCTTTTACCACATCCGAAAAGGCTTTTTTCTGCGCCACAAGACCAATCAGAGCAATTAACCCGACCAGCACTGAAGGGACTTTTAAAATATCAACAACGAAATTCAGCGTTTCAAGGATAAACATATCCACCTCGCCTTATCAGGATTATTGTCTTTCGAACCAGGCGCGCAGCTGCGCTTCGAGTTCGTTGATATCGATGATATTGTTGATTACCACCAGCTGGCTTTCCGGCACGCTGGCGCTGGCGGCAATGTCTTTCGCCATTACAAACAGGTCCGCCGCGCCCGGCGTGGCCGAGGAGAGATCGGAGTGTTCAACCTCGGCCTCAATTTCCAGTTTTTTGAGCACCTTTTTAATATTCATTTCGACCATAAAACTGCTGCCCAGGCCGGAGCCGCAAATAGCCATGATTTTCATTGTTATCCCCTTTATTGAGTAGAGTACGCCCCATCACGCTGACGCGTAATGTTGAGATGAATCGGATTAAATAATTAAATCAGAAGCGATCGATAACGGTTTTTATCTCCTCCAGCGTATTCGCCCGATGTAATTCAGCCATATCTTCGTCGCTGGAAAATAATTCCGCTAAGGCTGAGATCATTTCGATATGGCTATGCTTGTCCGGTGCCGCCAGCATCACAATCACATCGACGGGGTCAAACTCACCGGCACCAAAAGAGACGCCCTGTTTTAGTTTTAATAATGACAGGCCAAGTCCTTTCGCCCCTTCTTCCGGTCGCGCATGTGGCATTGCCAGCCCTGGAGCCAGCACATAGTAGGGACCTAACGTCTGGTGCTGCTCGATGATAGCCGTGACATATTCCGGCGCAATGACCTGCAAATCCAGCAGCGGTTTCGCGCACAGTTCCAGCGCCTGGGGCCAGCTTTCAACGCTATCCTGTAGGATGATGGTTGTATCATATATCCACTTTTTGAGCATTTTTCACTCCCGCTAAAGACCAGACATGGGCAAACTCTATTCAACCCATCAATCAATGACTGCGATCGCGATCACAAAGATAGCGCTACCAACGACTAACATGCAGAACTGTGATAGCGCTATCAAATTGCTATCATGGTGCGAAATCACAGCAAAAAAAGGGATTTAAGGCGTATACTGCCTGTCACGTAAAATGAAGGATGAAACTGAATCGCGTCCTGTCAGCAGGAAGATGTATGTCTTTAACCCGAAAACGGCGCAGTACCGGAAAAGTAACGCTCGCGGATGTCGCACAGCTTGCCGGCGTAGGCACGATGACTGTTTCCCGTGCCCTCCGCACGCCCGAACAGGTTTCCGATAAACTGCGTGAAAAAATTGAAGCCGCGGTGCAGGAGCTGGGTTATATGCCCAATCTTGCCGCCAGCGCACTGGCATCGGCGTCGTCATGGACGATCGCGATGGTAGTTCCCAACCTTTCCGAAGCTGGCTGTTCCGAGATGTTCGCCGGGCTACAGCAGGTGCTCCAGCCAGCCGGATATCAGATCATGCTGGCTGAATCTCAGCATCGTCTTGAACAGGAAGAGAAACTGCTCGAAACGCTGCTGGCCTCAAATATCGCCGCAGCGATACTGCTCAGCGTCGAGCACTCCGATACCGTACGCCACTGGCTGAAAAACGCCTCTATCCCGGTGATGGAAATGGGTGCAATGCGTGCCGATCCGATTGATATGAATATCGGGATTGATAACGTCGCCGCCATGTATGAACTTACCGAGATGGTGATTCAGCGTGGCTACCAGAATATCGGCCTGCTGTGCGCTAACCAGGAGCAGTGGATTTTTCAGCAGCATTTGCAGGGCTGGTACAAGGCGATGCTGCGCCACCACCTGTCGCCGAACAGAGTGATTAATGCCGCCATGCCGCCGAACTTCTCCACCGGTGCGGCACAACTGCCAGAGTTCCTGCTGGCGTGGCCGGAACTGGATGCGCTGGTGTGCGTATCAGATGAACTGGCCTGCGGCGCGCTGTATGAGTGCCAGCGTCGACGCATCAAAGTGCCGGACGATTTAGCGGTCGTGGGCTTTGGCGACAGCGACGTCAGCCGCGTCTGCCAGCCGCCGCTGACAACGATGGCAGTACCGCATCGCAAGATTGGGATTGAAGCCGGGAAAGCGTTACTGGAACGTCTGAATGACGGAGACTGGCGCGATCATAAACCCATCGCGTCCAGCCTGTGTCTGCGGGAAAGCTGTTAAGGCTTACTCAGCCTCTTCCTCTTTTTCCGCCTTATTTTCCGGTTTAGCGGATTCGTTTTTGGCGTTGCGGGTCATCCACAGCGCCAGTGCTTTAAGGGAATCGGGCGTGAACTCGTCGCAACGCGCGGTGATCTCTTCCGGCGTCATCCAGCACACTTCGCTCACTTCCTCTTCCTGCAAGGCGAAAGGTCCGTGGGAAACGCAGCTGAACAGCCCGCCCCAGACGCGACAATGTTCATCTTCGAAATAAAATTGCCCGTGCTCGGCAAACGGCACGCCAGCGATACCTAACTCTTCTTCCGCTTCACGACGCGCGGAATCCAGCAATACTTCATCGGCCTGCACGACGCCACCCGCTGTGGCATCCAGCATACCAGGAAGAAAATCTTTGGTGTCGGTGCGACGCTGGACCAGAATCTTGCCCATGCCGTCATGAACAACGATGTAAGTCGCGCGGTGACGCAGACGCTCCGCACGCATTTGTTCGCGGCTGGCCTGCGCGATCACTTCATTCTCTTCGCTGACAATGTCAACCCACTCAGTACTTGCCAAATGATTCTGCTCCACCATCGGGAAACCTTCTCGTCTAAGCGCTCTTTTGGCGCGTTTGCAGTTGTGGTGTAACTTACGGATTAATCGCTATCTGCGCAATAACTTGCTGATCATTAAGTGCGATAACGCTTAATGTCCCGTCTTCATACATGCCGTAGCTTGCCGGATTGCCGCCTTTAGGAATGCTGACAGACCCGGGATTAAAGTGATAAAACGCCCCGCGTTTTTCCGCCACCGGAATATGAGTATGACCATAAACCAGGACATCGCCAGCGGCGAGTGACGGCAGGTTATCCGGGCCGAACAGGTGCCCGTGGGTCAGGAACAAACGGCTGTTTTCCATCAACACCTGTTGCCAGGGAGCGGTGATGGGAAAATGCAGCAGCATCTGGTCAACTTCGCTGTCACAGTTGCCGCGAACGGCGATAATGCGCGAGGCAAAATGATTAAGTTTTTCCGCCACCTGCGCGGGAGCGTAGCCTTCCGGCAACGCATTGCGTGGGCCGTGGTTTAACACGTCGCCCAGGATCACCAACCATTGCGCCCCGCTTTGGGCGAACAGAGAAAGCACGCGTTCGGTCGCGGGCAGCGATCCATGAATATCCGACGCAAACATCAGTTTCATCAGTTACTCCTCAGGAATTCAGACTGCTCCTATCATACCTCAAGCGCCCCGTCTTATCAGCCCGCGCGCTTAGCAGAGAGTGCCAGATAGCGCTGTACCGACGCGCGTTGCCACTGGAATGTGGCGTAATCCACCAGCAGCTGTGGGACGTCATCGCCATTGAGGATCAAGCGATTGAGCATCAGCGCCAGATCGGTGTCGGCAATACACCACTCGCCAAACAGGTTGGGGTTACCCTGCGCCAGCAGCGATGACGCAGTTTCGACCAGCTTCCGGGCGCTGGATAAGCCTTCCTCGCTGAGGGCGGGCTTTTTGACGCCAGCGAACACCACATCCGTAGAGCGTTCTGTGCGAATCGGCACCAGGTCGCTACGCAGCCATGCCTGGATCTGGCGGGCGCGGGCGCGCTTTTGCAGATCGTGAGGATAGATGCGTTCCCACTCTGGCGGGGCAAAGCGGTCCTCAAGATACTCGTCAATCGCCGAGGATTCACTCAACTCAAAACCGTCGATCTCCAGCACAGGAACTCGGCGAGTGAGCGCGTAGCCCTGCCACTGGGGCTTCAGATGTTCGCCGCTGTCCAGGTCGACGGTTTTCAGACTAAAAGTAAGCCCCTTTTCTGCCAGCGCCACATAAACGCTCATGACATAAGGAGAAAAAAAGTTCGCATCGGACCACAACGTTATTACAGGCTGGCTCATAACATCCTCATCGGCTGATCGGTTTTCACTCAACATATAATCTCTTTGCCTCGCTGTCACTTGATGAAAACTCACGATTTACAACAAGCACCTATACTGATTTTTTATGGCAACACTATTCGCACTGACAGGAGTTGAGAATGATAGATCTCTATTATGCCCCCACCCCTAATGGCCATAAGATCACCCTCTTTCTCGAAGAAGCCGAAGTGGACTACCGGATCATTCGCGTGGATATCAGTAAAGGCGACCAGTTCCGCCCCGTTTTTCTGGCCATATCGCCCAACAATAAAATTCCGGCCATCATTGATAACCTGCCTTCTGACGGCGGCAAACCGTTAAGCCTGTTTGAGTCTGGAGAGATTTTGCTCTATCTGGCAGAGAAAACCGGCAAGCTCCTGAGCGGTGAATTGCGCGAGCGTCATCACACGCTGCAATGGTTATTCTGGCAGTCGAGCGGCCTGGGGCCAATGCTGGGGCAGAATCACCACTTTACCGCCTATGCGCCGCAGACGATCCCTTACGCCATTGAGCGATATCAGGTCGAAACCCAGCGCCTGTACGGGGTCCTGAACCGTCGGCTGGAAAAATCACCGTGGCTGGGAGGTGAGCATTACAGCATTGCAGATATCGCCTGCTGGCCGTGGATTAACACCCATGAACGCCACCGGATCGATCTGGCCACTTATCCGGCAGTGAACAACTGGTTTGAGCGCATCCGGACGCGCCCGGCCACCGAACGCGCCATGCAAAAAATCCATCAGATTTGAGCCTGCGCCCCGTTGGGTGCAGGTGTTTTCCTCATGTATGATGAGGTGAAAATACTGACACGGAGAAGACCTGCAATGTCCCAGCATGACGCTATTATTCGTATAAAAAACTTACGCTTACGCACGTTCATTGGTATCAAAGAGGAGGAGATCGCGAATCGCCAGGATATCGTGGTGAATGTAGTGATCCACTACCCGGCAGACAAGGCGCGTGCCAGCGAGGACATCAATGACGCGCTGAACTATCGCACGATCACCAAAAGCATCATCCAGTACGTTGAGAACAACCGTTTTGCGCTACTGGAAAAATTAACTCAGGATGTGCTCGACATCGCACGCGAACACCACTGGGTCACTTATGCTGAAGTGGAGATCGATAAACTTCACGCCCTGCGCTACGCCGACTCCGTCTCCATGACGTTAAGCTGGCAGCGCCAGGCGTAAACCTGGAGGTTGTATGAAGATCCTGCTCACCGGCGGTACGGGCCTGATTGGTCGCCATCTCATTCCACGTTTGCAGGCGTTGCATCACGACATTACCGTGGTCACGCGCAGCCCGGAGAAAGCGCGCCAGGTGCTGGGCGTCGGCGTTGAGATCTGGAAAGGCCTGGCGGAAAGGCAGGATCTGAACGGCTTTGACGCCGTCATCAACCTTGCTGGCGAACCTATCGCCGATAAACGCTGGACCGAAGAGCAAAAACAGCGTTTATGCAGCAGCCGCTGGAACATGACCGAAAGGCTGGTTGAGCTGATTCGCAACAGCGAGACGCCGCCTTCGGTGCTGATTTCCGGCTCTGCTACAGGCTACTATGGCGATCTCGGTGAAGTGGTGGTGACCGAAGAGGAGCCGCCGCACAACGAGTTTACCCATAAACTCTGCGCCCAGTGGGAGCGCATCGCCTGCGCGGCGCAAAGCGATCGTACCCGCGTCTGCCTGCTGCGCACCGGCGTGGTACTTGCGCCGAAGGGCGGTATTCTCGGTAAAATGCTGCCGCCGTTTAAAATGGGGCTTGGCGGGCCCATCGGCAATGGTCGTCAGTATCTGGCGTGGATCCATATCGACGATATGGTCAACGGCATTCTCTGGCTGCTGGATAACGATCTGCGCGGGCCATTTAACATGGTATCCCCTTACCCCGTACGTAATGAACAATTTGCTCACGCCCTGGGGCATGCCCTGCATCGCCCGGCGGTGCTGCGCGTACCTGCAACGGCGATTCGTCTGTTGATGGGTGAGTCTTCGGTGCTGGTGCTGGGCGGGCAACGCGCGCTGCCAAAACGGCTGGAAGCGGCCGGGTTCACGTTCCGCTGGTATGACCTGGAAGAGGCGCTGGGGGATGTGGTGCAGTGAATATGTTAGAGTTATACGCCATGTCTGGATGAGATGGCGTAACTATGGCAACCATTACCACAACCCGGCTTCACCTCACCCCTTTCGAACCTTCTGACTGGGCGTTCTTCCGCTCTCTGCGTGAAGACCCCGCCATCATGCGCTATATGGCCGCTATCACGCCGGAAAAAGAGACGCGCCGCGTATTTGCCGCGCGCCTGATGGCGGAGCATGTCTTTGTGATCCGTCTGCATAACGACGTTACGCCGCTCGGGGATATCGGCCTGCAAATCAGTGCGGCGAACCGTGAAGAGGCGGATATTGGCTACACGGTTGTGCCTGCCGCGCAGAGAAAAGGCATTGCCAGCGAAGCGCTGCGCGCGGTGTGTGAGTATGCATTTAACCAGACGGGCGTGAAGGCGATAAACGCGTACGTGCTGGCGGATAACGTTGGGTCGGTGCGGGTCCTTGAGAAAGCGGGTTTTGTGCGCACGCAGGTGCTGGAGAAGGCGTACGAGATTAAAGGCGTACGGTATGACGACTGGGTGTATCGGCTGGAGTGTTGAATGCCGGGCTGCACTGCGTTTGCCCGGCCTACGGGGTTTGTAGGCCCGGTAAGCGAAGCGCCACCGGGCAATTGGGCGGCTCTGCGGCCTGATGCCCTCACCCCGGCCCTCTCCCACAGGGAGAGGGAGAAAGGCCAAACCTACTTCAACGAGCCTTTCAGGAACTGCTGCAAGCGCGGGCTTTGCGGGTTCGCCAGCACCTCATCGGGGTGCCCCTGCTCTTCAATTTTCCCCTGATGCAGGAAGATAACGTGGTTAGAAACGTTACGTGCGAAGCCCATCTCGTGCGTCACCACCACCATCGTTTTGCCCTCTTCCGCCAGCTTTTGCATGATGCGCAGTACTTCGCCAACGAGTTCAGGATCCAGCGCAGAAGTCGGTTCGTCAAACAGCAACACTTCCGGCTCCATCGCCAGCGCACGGGCGATGGAAACACGCTGCTGCTGCCCCCCTGACAGGTGCACCGGATATTTGATCTGCTGCCGCTCGTCGATACCCACTTTCGCCAGGTATTTGACCGCACGCTCGCGGGCTTCCTGCTTGCTTAAGCCGAGCACCTGAACCGGCGCTTCCATCACGTTCTCCAGCACCGTCATGTGGCTCCAGAGGTTGAAGTGCTGGAACACCATCGTCAGGCGTGTACGCAGCAGGCGCAGCTGGTTTTTATCCGCCACTTTAAGCTGGCCGTCTTTATCACGGACCATGTTGATGTTCTGTCCGCTCACCACAATCGATCCTTCGCTCGGCTTTTCGAGGAAGTTGATGCAGCGCAGGAAGGTACTTTTACCCGAACCTGATGAGCCGATAATACTGATCACGTCGCCCGCGTTAGCCTCCAGCGACACCCCTTTCAGCACTTCATGTTCGCCGTAGCGCTTGTGCAAATCAATTACGTTTAATTTGTTCTCAGCCATCATAAATTCTCAGTGCGTCGACGGTTTTATATGCTGCAACCAGCGTTTTTCAGCCTTACGGAACAGACTGATCAGGACGTAAGAAATGATCAAATAGAGCACTGCCGCAATGCCAAACGCCGTAAACGGCTGGTAGGTGGCAGAGTTAATATCGCGGGCAATCTTTAACAGATCCGGTACCGTGGCGGTAAACGCCAGTGCCGTCGAATGCAGCATTAAAATCACTTCGTTGCTGTAGGCCGGCAGCGCAATACGCAGCGCCGAAGGCAGAATAATACAGCGGTAGAGCTTCACGGAGGAGAAGCCGTACGCGCGCGCCGCCTCGATCTCACCGTGCGGCACAGAACGGATGGCCCCGGCGAAGATCTCGGTGGTATAGGCGCAGGTATTGAGGGTCAGCGCCAGCACCGTACAGTTCAGACCGCTGCGGAAGAACGCGTTCAGCATCTCGGTGCCTTTCACGATCTCCAACGTGTACATCCCGGAATAGAACACCAGCAGTTGCACGTACAGCGGAGTACCGCGAAACACGTAGGTGAATAGCCAGATAGGGAACTGGATAAATTTATTGTTCGACACGCGGCCAATGGCAAGAAACACCGCCAGAATGCCGCCCATTACCACCGAGGAGATCAGCAGCCAAAGCGTGATGGCCACGCCAGTAAAGCGGTAGCCATCCGTCCACAGCAGGGATTTCCAGTACTCCTGAATAATCTCAATCACAGGTCAGCCCTCTTCACACCCACGGAGTAGCGACGTTCGAGCAGAAGCAGCACACCATTGGAGACGGTCGTAAAGACCAGATAAATTACGCCGCAGACCACCGCAAAATAGAACGGTTCCCAGGTGCTTTTACCCGCCAGCTGCGTGGCCTTCACCACATCTTCCAGACCCAGCAGGGAGACCAGCGCCGTAGCCTTGAGAATAACCTGCCAGTTGTTACCGATGCCCGGCAGCGCGTAGCGCATCATGGCCGGGAACATGATCCGGCGAAACGTTTGTGAGGAGGTAAAACCGTAGGCGGTTGCCGCTTCAATATGCCCTTTCGGCACGGCCATGTAAGCGCCGCGGAAAGTCTCAGTGAAATAGGCACCGTAGATAAAACCAAGGGTAATAATACCGGCCACCATCGGGTCGATATCGATCTGCTCCATGCCGATGGCATCCGTCACGCCGTTAAGTGCGATTTGCAGGCCGTAAAAGATCAGCAGCATCAGCACCAGGTCAGGCACGCCGCGAATCAGCGTGGTATAGCCTTCAAATATCAGCGCCAGCGGTCTGTTGGCGGATAATTTTGCCCCCGCGCCCGCCAGGCCTATCAGCACCGCCAGCACCACGGAGCTGATAGCCAGCTCAAGGGTGACAAGCGCGCCCTGTAAAATAACGCCAGAAAATCCGTACAGCATACCGCGTGCCCTGTCGTCTCGTGAGTGGTGGAACCGTGTCTTTTCCCCTCCCGCAACGGGAGGGGCCGCACGTTATCAGACGGGGCGATTAGCCGCCGTAAACATTAAAATCGAAGTACTTTTTCGCCAGCTTGTCATAGGTGCCGTCCGCACGCATCTCGGCGAACGCTTTGTTCAGGGCTTCACGCAGTTCGTTGTCTTCTTTACGCAGGCCCATACCGGTACCGACGCCAAAGAGTTTTTCGTCCTTAATGGACGGACCGCCGAACTTGTAATCTTTACCCACAGGCTGTTTCAGGAAGCCTTCGCTTGCCGCCACTTCATCCTGGAATGCCGCGTCAATGCGGCCTGCCGTGAGGTCTGCGTAGATGTTTTCCTGGCCCTGGTAAGAGACAATTTCAATCCCCTTTGGCGCCCAGTGCTCGTTGCCGTAGGTTTCCTGCGTCGTACCCTGCAACACGCCCACGCGTTTGCCTTTCAGAGATTCAAGGGTTGGCTGAATGTCAGAGGATTTGGCCACCACCAGACGGGAATCTGCCGCGTAGAGTTTGTCCGTGAAGGCAATCTCCTGCTGACGTTTCTCTGTGATGGACAGGGAGGACATGATCACGTCAATTTTCTTCGCTTTCAGGGACGGGATCAGCGCATCCAGCGGGTTTTCAACGTAGGTACATTGCGCTTTAATGCGTTTGCACAGCTCGTTAGCCAGATCAATGTCAAAACCGACCAGTTCCCCCTTCGCATTCTTCGATTCGAAAGGCGCATAGGTTGGGTCAGTTCCAATACGAATTTTCTGCGGAATTGCTGCGAATGCCGCGGTGGCGCTGGAAAAAGCCAGTACCAGAGAAAGTGACAACACCAGTTTTTTCATATCTGTCCTCAACAAACTGTCTTAATACGAGATTTTTACGACGACGGGGTGTTGTTAATGTGCCATTAATCCCCTCATTCAGGCAAAGATTAATGCCTTTGAACGGGAATTTTTGCATTTTAAATGCTTAACTATGCACACAGCGATCCAGTATGGTGCATGTATTGCACCATACTGGAACATAACCCCGTTAAGATGCACCACTTCAGTGCATCTTATTCAGGCATTAATCACCGTAGACGTTGAAATCGAAGTATTTCTTCGCCAGTTTGTCGTAGGTACCGTCTTTACGCAGCTCATTAAACGCTTTGTCGAAGGCGGCTTTCAGCTCGGTATCATCCTTACGCAGGCCAATACCGGTACCGTCGCCAAAGTATTTTTTGTCTTTTACCGACGGGCCAGCAAAGGCGTACTCTTTACCCGCAGGCTGTTTCAGGAAGCCTTCGCTCGCGGCGACTTCATCCTGAAACGCGGCATCCAGACGGCCTGCCGCCAGGTCAGAGTAGATCAGATCCTGATTCTGGTAAGCCACAACATCGACGCCCTTCTCGCGCCAGTTAGCATTGGCGTAACCTTCCTGGGTCGAGCCCTGAAGCACGCCAACATGTTTGCCTTTCAGCGAGTCGATGGTCGGCTGGATTGGCGAGCCTTTCGCGGCAATCAGACGTGAGTCGGCAGCGTAGAGCTTCTCAGAGAAGGCGATCTCCTGCTGACGTTTTTCCGTGATGGAAAGAGAAGAGATAATGGCATCAATTTTCTTGGCTTTCAGCGACGGGATCAGCGCATCAAAGTCACTGCCCACCCATGTGCATTTCACTTCCATGCGTTTGCACATCTCATTTCCCAGATCGATATCAAACCCCACGAAGTCGCCTTTCGCATCCTTGGAGGAGAATGGCGCGTAAGTTGCGTCTGTACCGATACGAACTGTCTGTGGAAGCGCTGCATAGCTACTTGCTGCTGCACTCAAGCCCACGAGCAAAGACAGAGCCAGAACCGTCTTCTTCATACATTTACCCTCAAGAACCGTGATTTTATTATGGTTTATGTTGTGTGTTGTGTTGCAGGCTGTTCTTGCAGGTCTTATGCCACATTGTCGTCGGGTTAAAACTACGACGTTAAATATGTTAATAAAACGTTGCGATACTGCCTTAATGGTGAAAGATAGCAGGTCTGCCGAACGAACCGGAAAGAGAAAAAGGGAAAAAGCGAATTAAATGTCGAGGATATGATCGCGGTTGCAGTTTTGCCCTGAAACAGGGCAAATTGTCTTTTCATGCACCTTGTTTGTGCACAGCTTCACGCCCCCTGCCAGCGGGTAAAGAGATCTTCCGGCAGGTCGATATCGAACTGATCCAGTACGCGGTTAACGGTCTGGTTGATGACATCGTCAAGCGTTTGCGGACGATGATAGAACGCGGGGACCGGCGGCATAATCACTGCCCCCAGTTCGGCTGCTTGCGTCATTAAACGCAGATGTCCCAGGTGCAGCGGCGTTTCCCGCACGCAGAGCACCAGAGGACGACGCTCTTTCAGCACCACATCCGCTGCACGCGTCACCAGCGTGTCGGTATAGCTGTTTACAATGCCGGAAAGGGTTTTAATCGAACAGGGCAAAATAACCATGCCGGCCGTTTTAAACGAGCCCGAAGAGATGCTGGCGGCGATATCGCGGGCATCGTGGACAACGTCAGCCAGGGCCTGAGCGTCGCGCAGAGAGAGATCGGTTTCAAGAGAGAGGGTCTGACGCGCCGCCTGGCTCATCACCAGATGGGTTTCTACGCCTGCAACGTCACGCAGCACCTGTAACAGCCGGACGCCATAAATCGCGCCGCTGGCACCGCTGATCCCTACAATGAGTCGTTTCATGATTTTCGCCCTTGCTGATTTCAGGGCAGACTGTGCAGGATTTTACGGGGAGTTGCAAGTGAGGGCGAGCACCCTCACCTGCATACGCATCAACCTTCGTTGTGCATCTCTAAGCTTTCAAGATCGTTTTGCAGCTGGACGGCTTTCGCATCGTCGTTACGCAGCGAATCCAGATAGTCGAGATACTGCTGGTCAACGTCTTTCGTTACGTAGATCCCATTGAATACCGAGCATTCGAACTGCTGAATATCCGGGTTCTCGGCGCGCACCGCGTCGATCAAATCGTTCAGATCCTGGAAAATCAGGCCGTCGGCACCGATGATCTGCCGAATTTCGTCTACTTCACGACCGTGAGCAATCAGCTCATTAGCGGTTGGCATATCAATGCCATACACGTTCGGGAAGCGAATTTCCGGCGCTGCGGAGGCGAGATACACTTTCTTCGCCCCGGCCTCACGCGCCATCTCGATGATCTGCTCAGACGTCGTGCCGCGCACAATGGAGTCGTCCACCAGCAGCACGTTCTTGTCGCGGAACTCGGCACGGTTAGCGTTCAGCTTACGACGTACGGACTTACGACGCAGCTGCTGGCCCGGCATGATAAAGGTGCGGCCCACGTAGCGGTTTTTTACGAAGCCCTGACGGTACGGCTTGTCCAGAATACGGGCAATTTCCAGCGCGATATCACAGGAGGTTTCAGGGATTGGGATCACGACATCAATGTCGAGATCGTCCCACTCGCGGGCAATCTTCTCGCCCAGCTTCGTCCCCATGTTGACGCGCGCGCTGTAAACGGAAATCTTGTCGATGAACGAGTCCGGACGCGCGAAGTAAACGTATTCGAACAGGCACGGGTTGCTCACCGGGTTGTCGGCGCACTGACGGGTAAACAGCTGGCCCTTCTCAGTGATGTAGACCGCTTCGCCTGGCGCGACATCACGCAGGAATTCGAAGCCCAGAGTGTCCAGCGCCACGCTTTCGGAGGCAACCATGTACTCGGAACGGCCATCGCCGAGGTCACGTTTGCCGAGCACCAGCGGGCGAATGCCATTTGGATCGCGGAAGGCCACCATGCCGTGACCGATGATCATCGCCACGCAAGCGTACGCGCCACGGATCAGGCGGTTAGTCGCGGCAACGGCGGCAAAAATGTTGTCTGCTTCCAGCGGATAATGGCGGAAGTTATCCAGTTCGCTGGCAAAGATATTGAGCAGGATTTCAGAATCAGAGGTGGTGTTAATGTGGCGACGTTTCTCTTCGAACAGCTTTTTACGCAGCTCGTGGGCATTGGTCAGATTGCCATTGTGGGCAAGCGTGATGCCATACGGGGAGTTAACGTAAAAAGGCTGAGCCTCAGAGGCGCTGGAACTGCCAGCAGTAGGATAACGAACGTGACCGATCCCCATATTACCTTGCAGACGCTGCATATGGCGGGCTTCAAACACATCGTTTACCAGGCCATTCGCCTTGCGTAAACGGAAGCAGTTGTTTGCATCAATGGTGATGATACCCGCAGCATCCTGCCCACGGTGCTGAAGCACCGTTAACGCGTCATAAATCGACTGGTTTACCGGCATGAAACCGGCGATACCGACAATACCGCACATTCGTCTTTTCCTCGTTAAGCCACATCTCAGGGTTTATGCCCTGGGCAAGAAACTCGACGAGCTTTGCAGATAGTCAAAGAACCATCTGATGATGAAGCTGAACTCCGGAATGAGCTGCGATTTTTGCCAGTCTTCACTTTTGGAGAACCCGGTAAAGGTATCCAGGAAGAACAGGATCGCGGCCACAATGAGCACGCCTCGCAACGCGCCGAAACAGATGCCGAGTACCCTGTCCGTTCCTGACAGACCGGTTTTCTCGACCAGCTGACCTATCACGTAATTGACGATAGCGCCGACAATCAGCGTCGCGATAAACAGCACCGCGATGGCGATTCCGTTTCGGACCAGTTCATCTTCAAAGCCCGTGAACCAGACAGACAGGTAAGTGTAGTAATGACTGGCAACAAAGAAAGCACAACCCCAGGTTACCAGCGATAACGCTTCACGAACAAAGCCACGGATCAGGCTAACCAGACAGGAAAAACCAATCACCGCAATGATGGCGTAATCAATCCAGACCATATGTGTCCCACGATTAAACGCCCTGTCATCCAGTTCGGGGCGAATTCTAACAGAAAAAGAAAACGTTTGCGTAGGGATTTCCTTCCCACGCGTAAATAAAAAAGGCGCTGAAAAAATGCTCAACGCCCCCGCACCTTTGACGTTTCTGTGAACGTCTGCCTCCCCCTCATCCCGGCCCTCTCCCTCAAGGGAGAGGGAGCAAACCGTCCCCTCGCTCTTTTGGGGAGAGGGTTAGGGTGAGGGGATAATTTCTATCAGTTGGCGCTGTAGTTCATCACCACACCGCTCAGGCCGGAGATTTGCTTCAGCTCGCCAAGCGAACCTTTGAGCTTATCTTTAGACGCATCCGGCCCCACGAGGATACGGGTAATTTTACCCTGTACCGGCGTGGTGGGTGAAGTATAAACACGGTATCCCGCGCCGCGCAGTTTACTCACGATCTCATTGACCTTATCTGCATTTTTCAACGCACCGAGCTGAACGACATAGGCTTTACCCGTAGGGGCGGCCTCCTGCTGGGTCTGTTTGGCCGGTGGCGGCGTTTCCGTTGCCGCAGCCAGCTGCTCGTCGGCTTTGTCACGCTGCGGTTTAGGCTGCGTTTTCTCTACCGGCTTCGGTTTTTCAACCGGTTTGGGTTGCTCTACCGGTACAGGATCGATTTCAACGTTGTTATTCGCGGCCAGACGCGACGGATCAAGAGACGGCGCGGCTGCATCACCTGCGCGCACCTCTTCCGCTGCACCTTCTGGCGGCTGGGCAGGCAGCGCCTGCGTTGCCGCTGGCAGCATATCGGGCTCGTCGCGATCGCCCGGTTTGGGTACCAGCGGAATGGCCGCAAATTCATCCTGGTAATGCTTTTTTTGCCCGTCGAGCAGTCCCGGGAGAATAATCACCCCGAGCGCGACCAGCACAATGGTTCCTGTTAAACGGTTCTGAAACTTACTCGCCACCGGTTCTCCCCGCGTCCATCACTTCCATGACATGTGCCACCGTGTGGAATGACCCACACACCAGCACGGTATCTTCTGGTTTAGCCTCCGCCATCGCGGCACGCCAGGCCGAAACCACACTGCTGTAGATTTCGCCTTTGCCGAGATGTTCCATCAACTGCTCAGCAGTCGCGCCGCGCGGCCCTTCCAGAGGAGCACAATACCAGCTATCGACCACACTCTCCATGCAGGCCAGCGTGCCGCCGATATCTTTATCATGAAGCATACCGATAACCGCCAGCACGCGCCCGGTTTTTGGTAACGATTTGAGACGTCCTGCGAGGTACGCCGCCGCATGCGGGTTATGTGCAACATCCAGAATCAGACGCGGTGACTCACTCACAATCTGAAAACGTCCCGGTAACAGTGCGTTCTGAATGCCGTCGCGGATTGCCTGCTCGCTTACCGCTAATCCGCTGGCGCGCAGGGCTGCCAGCGCAGTCGCCGCGTTAGGCTGTGGCACCTGCGGCAGGGGCAGACTCTCCAGCACGCCCTGCGCATCGCTGAAGCACCAGCCGTTGTCCTGCACCTCATACTGCCAGTCCACGCCGCGACGCAGCAGACGAGCGCCCTTCTCTTTCGCTACCTCAGCAATGGTGTGCGGCATGTCCGGTTCGCCTACCACGGCAGGCTTATTGGCCCGGAAAATACCGGCCTTCTCACGGCCAATGCTCTCGCGGTCCGGGCCCAGCCAGTCGGTGTGATCCAGCGCGATGCTGGTGACGACGGCGACATCCGCATCCACCATATTGGTGGCATCCAGACGCCCGCCCAACCCCACTTCCAGGATCACCACGTCCAGCTGCGCCTGCTTAAACAGCCACAGCGCCGACAGGGTGCCGTATTCGAAATAGGTTAATGAGGTTTCGCCGCGCGCAGCTTCGATAGCGGCAAACGACGCCGTATGGGCGGATTCCGCCAGCTCGGTGTTTTGCACGCGCACGCGCTCGGTATAGCGCACCAGATGCGGCGAGCTGTAAACGCCAACCTTGTACCCCGCCGCCATCAGGACAGATTCCAGCGTGCGGCAGGTGGTGCCTTTACCGTTAGTGCCGGCCACGGTAAATACGAAAGGCGCGGGTTTCAACACGTCAAGACGCGCGGCAACCTGGCTTACGCGCTCAAGGCCCATGTCGATAGTTTTACTGTGCAGGTTTTCCAGATAAGAAAGCCACGCGGCCAGGGGCGACGTGGCTTGAGGAATGCTTTTATTTTCCATGATGCCCGGTTGTCATTAACGGTTTAGAAAGCAAAAGGGCAGCGCCATTCGGCCCTGCCCTTTTCAGTTATCAGGCCTCGGGTTCCTGATCCGGTACCACCACGCCTTCGCGCGGCTCGTCCGGGTTCGGCGCCGGCAGATTCATCAGCTTCGCCAGGACGCTTGCCAGTTTCAGGCGCATTTCCGGACGGCGGACGATCATGTCGATGGCGCCCTTCTCAATGAGGAACTCACTGCGCTGGAAGCCCGGCGGCAGTTTCTCACGTACGGTCTGCTCGATAACGCGAGGACCCGCAAAGCCGATCAGCGCTTTTGGCTCAGCGATGTTCAGGTCGCCCAGCATCGCGAAGCTTGCAGAAACGCCGCCCATGGTTGGATCGGTCAGTACCGAGATGTACGGCAGACCGCGCTCCTGCATTTTCGCCAGCGCCGCAGAGGTTTTCGCCATCTGCATCAGGGACATCAGCGCTTCCTGCATACGTGCGCCACCGGAGGCGGAGAAGCAGATCAGCGGGCAGTTGTCTTCCAGCGCCTGCTCAACGGCACGCACGAATCGCGCGCCAACCACAGAGCCCATTGAGCCGCCCATAAAGGAGAACTCAAACGCGGCGGCAACCACCGGCATCTCGTGCAGGGTGCCTTTCATGACGATCAGCGCGTCTTTCTCGCCGGTCTCTTTCTGTGCAGAGGCCAGACGATCTTTGTATTTTTTGGAGTCGCGGAACTTAAGCACATCTTTTGGCTCCAGTTCGCTGCCCAGTTCTACCAGAGAACCTTCGTCCAGCAGGCTATGCAGGCGGTTGCGCGCCGACATACGCATATGGTGGTCACACTTCGGACACACCTCAAGATTGCGTTCCAGCTCTGCGCGATACAGAACCTGGCCGCAGCTATCACACTTCGTCCATACCCCTTCAGGAATGCTCGCTTTACGCGTTGGGGTAATGTTGCTTTTAATTCGTTCAATCCAGCTCATTGATAACCTTTCTGCCTGAACCTGGTCGTATGCCAGTTTTGCTGTAAGAGGCGAATAATGCCATTTTTGCCTCCAACAGACCATGAATGTTGCACATTAAAACATAACAGCCCGAAACTTTGGATAAAAAAGTGGTCGAACCGCCAGCATGCATTTACTTCGCTTGCTTTGCCGCCGCGCGTTTGTGACGGATAATTTCGATGACGCCAGGCAGTACGGAAAGCACAATAATCGCTACAATCAGTAACTTAAGGTTTTCCTGAACCACCGGCAGATCGCCAAACAGGTAGCCTGCATAGGTGAACAGCAGCACCCACAGCAGCGCGCCCACCACGTTGTACATGGCAAAATGACGATAGGACATGTGACCCATTCCCGCCACAAACGGTGCAAATGTACGCACAATAGGCACAAAACGGGCAAGGATAATGGTCTTACCGCCATGGCGCTCATAGAACGCATGGGTCTTATCTAAATAACTGCGGCGGAAAATCTTCGAATCCGGATTACTGAACAACCGCTCGCCAAACACCCGCCCGATGGTGTAATTGACCGCATCACCAACAATCGCGGCGATGATCATCAGGACCACCATCAGATGGACATTCAGGTCATTCGTTGGCAGTGCGGATAACGCGCCCGCCACGAACAGCAGTGAATCTCCCGGCAGGAACGGCGTAACCACAAGGCCGGTTTCACAGAACAGAATGAGGAACAGAATGGCGTACACCCAGACGCCGTACTGCGCGACCAGCTCCGCCAGGTGAACATCAATATGCAGGATGAAATCAATCAGAAAACGTATTACGTCCATATTGTCTAAGCCCTAATTGCACCTTTGTTTAGTCCGCTAAAAACAGCGGGCCCATTGGCGGTTTTGGCAGGTCGAACCGGTCCGGATAATCCACCGAAACCAGATACAGCCCTTCCGCTTTCGCCGTTGCTGCCGCAAGCGTTCTGTCCTTCGCTGCCAGCAGTTCTGCAATCCAGCTCTCCGGCTGGTGTCCGGCGCCCACTTCCATCAGGCTGCCTACAATATTCCGCACCATATGATGTACAAAGGCATTGGCTTTGATATCCACCACCACATACGCGCCATAACGACTGACGTTAATGTGCATGACGTTACGCCACGGCGTACGGGACTGACACTGCACCGCACGAAACGACGTAAAGTCATTCTCTCCAATCAGACACTGCGCCGCACGCTGCATACGTTCTGCATCCAGCGGTTCATAAAAATGCGTCACGCCCTGGCTTAACACCGCCGGGCGCAGGCGCTGGTTATAGATGACATAACGGTAGCGCCGCGCCGTCGCGCTGAAACGCGCGTGAAAATCATCCGGCACAGCTTTCACCCAACGCACGGCAATGTCACCAGGCAAATTCGCATTTACACCCAGCGTCCAGGCCGCGTCTTTGCGCACGGCGGTGGTGTCAAAATGCACCACCTGCCCCGTGCCGTGAACGCCGGCATCGGTGCGGCCCGCACAGAAGACGCTTATCGGTTCATTCGCCACCTGAGAGAGCGCTTTCTCCAGCTTCTCCTGGACGCTGCGCACCTCATTCTGCCGCTGCCAGCCATAGTATTTACTGCCATCGTATTCAATGCCGAGGGCAATTCTGTGGACCGGCTTTTGTTCCACATCTGACATCAGTACAGATACTCCTGCACCAGTTTTTCCGCGATTTTGACCGCCATCAGCGCGCCGCCAAAACGCACGTTGTCGGCAACGGACCAGAACTGCACCTGCTCCGGCATACCGTAATCGTTACGCACGCAGCCCACAGAGAGATGCGCGCTGCCGGTGGCGTCGCCCACCTGCGTCGGGAATTCGCTCTCTTCGGACAGGACAATGTCCTCACCGCGGCCAAACGCGTCGCGGGCTTCTTCAGCCGCCAGCGGACGCAGGGCTTCAAACCCGACCATCTGCGCGTGGCCGTAAAAGACCGGAGACTGCACGACATTCGCGGAGATCATCAGCCCGTCATCCTGCAAAATTTTGCGTGCTTCATCGACGATACGACGCTCTTCCCGCACCGAACCTTCACGATCCGGCAGCAGCGGCAGCATGTTGAACGCCAGCTGGCGGCCAAAGAAATCATCTTCGTCGATCGGGATACCGTTCAGCAGCTTCGCGCTCTGCCCTGCCAGTGCGTCTACGGCTTTTTTACCGTTAGCGGAGGCTGAAAGCAGGCTGGTCACGGAAATACGCGACAGGCCACCGTCGTCGATCAGCGGCTTCAGCGCGGTCAGCAACTGGCTGGTGAGACTGTTCGGTACTGCAATGATGTTGCGGTTGCGGTAGTCAGCCAGCACAAACGGGTTGACGTCCGGCACCACCAGCGGCACATCCGGCTCCAGGGAGAACAGGCCGCTCAGGTCGATCACCAGACAGCCTGAATTTGTCGCTTCTTCAATGTAAGACGCCGTGGCTTCCGCCCCTGCGGCAAAAAACGCCAGCTGAGCCTGCGTCCAGTCAAACGCGGCGGCATCCTGCACCATCACGGATTTGCCGCCGAAACGCAGATGTTCTCCTGCGCTGTCGGTACGCGCCAGTGCATAAATCTCACCCACCGGGAACTGACGCTCAGCAAGGGTTTCAAGCAGGGCTTCGCCCACGGCGCCAGTGGCACCCAAAATGGCAATGTTCCAGCCTTCAGACATGGTGGTTTACTCCAGAAATAAAAAGCGTCCCTGCCGGAGCATCCGACAGGGAGCATTAAGAAGACATTAACGTGCCGGGTGGTGAACGGCGTTAAATCCCAGTTTATGCAGCAGCCCCGCCGCTGACGCGTCATCGCACATGACATACAGGGAAGACCACTCGCGGCGCTCAAGGTAATTTTTGCGCAGCTTGTCAAACTCACCCGGAATACCCGCCACTTTACGCAGCAGCGCATCATCGCGGCGCACATCATACACCAAATGCACCAGCCTTTTCAGCGTTGCCTGATCGAGCGGGCCGTGCAGAGTGATGCGACCAAATTCTGGCGCGGGGAGTAAGGTATCCAGCGCTACCTGCTGCGGATGACCGATAAAGGCGCTGTAGGCTTCAAACACCTGCGTCGTGCCGCGCGCTTTGCCTTCAAGCGTGTAGCCAGCGATATGCGCGGTGCCCACGTCCACCTTGTTGAGTAGCTCAACGTTGAGATCCGGCTCGGGTTCCCAGACGTCCAGCACCACGCTGAGGTTTTGTCGTTCGTTCAGACATGCCAGCAGCGCCGCGTTATCCACCACCGGTCCCCGGCAGGCATTTATCAGAATAGTGCCAGCCTTCAGACGGCGGATCAGCTTTTCGTCGGCCAGGTGCAGAGTCTTGTACGGCCCCTCTTTAAAGAGCGGCGTATGGAAGGTGATGACGTCGCACTCGTCGACCAGCTCATCCAGCGTGCGGAAGTCGCCTTCATCGCCGTTATCCTTACGCGGCGGATCGCACAGCAGGGTGCGGATGCCCCAGGCTTCCAGACGCTTTTGCAGACGTCCGCCCACGTTGCCCACACCCACAATCCCGACGGTGCGGTCTTTCAGCGCAAAACCATCGCGCTCGGCCAGCATCAATAGCGAGTAGAAAACATATTCCACGACGGCAATGGCGTTACAGCCTGGCGCCGCGGAAAAACCAATCCCCGCCTGCTTAAGCCACTGGTCATCCACATGATCGGTCCCGGCCGTTGCCGTCCCGACAAATTTAACCCCTTTGCCAGTGAGCAGTGCCTCATTTACTTTGGTCACCGAGCGCACCATCAGGGCGTCTGCATCGTCCAGTTCGCTAACCGGAATCGGGCGACCAGGGACAGCCTTAACCTCACCCAGGCGGCTGAATAGCTCACGGGCGTAAGGCATATTTTCATCAATGAGGATTTTCACGTCTGAGTACCTGTTTGAGAGGAAGTAAACCTGCCAAGTGTGCCATAATCTCGCCGCCGGGCATATATCTCCGCCCGGTTACGCAGAGTTTGACTTTAAGGATTTTTGACGATGCAGCCCATTTCAGGTACGCCTCCGCGCCCTCCGGGTGAAGGCCCCGTAACGCCCAACACGCCAGGCGAACAACCGCTCTCCACGCAGCAACGCACCGTACTGGAGCGTCTGATCACGCGTCTTATTGCGTTAACCTCACAGCAAAACGCAGAGGTATGGGCCGGCGTTAAGCACGATTTGGGCGTAAGAAACGATGCGCCGCTACAGTCGCGCCATTTCCCTGCCGCCGAACAAAACCTGAACCAGCGTCTTACCAGCGCACAGCAGCAACATACTACCCGCCAGATTATCTCGCAGCTGACCGAGCTGTTGGGCCTGGGGAATAATCGCCAGGCGGTGAGTGATTTTATCCGTCAACAGTACGGTCATACCGCCCTGAGCCAGCTTTCGCAAGAACAGCTGAAAACCGTGTTGACCCTGCTACAAAGCAATCAGCTTTCTATCCCGCAGCCGCAACAGCGCCCGTCTACAGAGCGGCCATTGCAGCCTGCGGAGCATAATACGCTCAAGCAGATGGTCACTAAGCTGGCTGCCGCTACCGGCGAACCCACAAAGCTTATCTGGCAATCCATGCTGGAACTTTCCGGTGTGAAAGCGGGCGAGATGATCCCGGCAAAACAGTTTACCCATCTGGTCACCTGGCTCCAGGCGCGTCAGACGCTCAGCACCCAGAGCGCCCCGACCCTGCACAGCGTACAGGCGGCGCTGAAACAACCGTTGGAACCGCACGAGTTCGATACGATCCGGGATTACGCTCAGCAGAGCTGGCAGGCTACGCCGCAAACGGTGCTGACCACCGCGCAGGTGCAGGATGTGCTCAATCAGATCTTCGTTCGCCGCGCCGAGCGGGAAGGCGGCGTGCCGGAGGTAAGAAACATTCAGCCGATCTACAACCCGCTGTTTGCCCCCGTAGTTGATACGTTCAAAACGCTTTCTTCCCGTCCGGGATTGATGTTTATCGCGTTGGTGATTGCGCTGGCGATTTTCTGGCTGGTTGCTTAAAACTGCCGGGTGGCGGCTTCGCCTTACCCGGCCTACGGTTCGCGCGGTTGTAGGCCCGGTAAGCGAAGCGCCACCGGGCAAAAAACTACGACCTGCGAAACGCCACCAGCGTCACCACAATTCCCACCACCGCTGACACCGCACCGGCCAGGAAGACGGAAGGATAGCCAAACGACGTTGCAAGCAGCCCCGCGAGCGGCCCGGTGATGCCGTATGAGATATCCTGAAACGCCGCATAGCCGCCCAGCGCCGTGCCGCGCACCTGCGGAGCCACGCGCTTCACCACTTCAACGCCCAGCGCCGGGAAGATCAGCGAGCAGCCGCAGCCGGTTAACGCCGCACCCAGCAGCGCAACGGATGCAGAGGGCGCCTGCCAGAGCAGTACCAGACCCACGGTCTCAATGACAAGTGACGCCACGGCCACCTTCACGCCGCCAAAGCGATCCGGCATCCAGCCAAACAGCACGCGCATCAATACAAACGCGCCGCCAAAGGCCGTCAGCGTAAAGCCCGCCATCGCCCAGCCGCGGCTCATGAAATAGAGGGAAACAAAGGTACCAATAACCGCGAAGCCCACCCCCTGAAGCGCCAGCCCAAGCCCCGGCTGCCAGATTTGCCCCACCACGCTCCACAGCGAAGGACGCTCGCCTTTATGGGCGGGCACCTTACGCACCGAACCGTTAAACGCCCACGCCAGCAGCGGCAATACCATGGTGGTGCCTGCCAGCGCCGCAAAACCAAACTGGCTGTGGATCAGCAGCCCCAGCGGTGCGCCTGCCGCCAGCGCGCCGTAAATCGCCATCCCGTTCCAGGACATCACTTTTCCGGAACGCGCAGGCCCCACCAGCCCCATTCCCCAGGTCAGGGTGCCGGTCAGCAGCTGGCTTTCGCCAAAGCCGAGGATCAGACGCCCTGCCACCAGCAGCGCGAATTTATACGCTGCATCTATTGGCAACAGCGCCGCCAGCAGCCAGGCTCCCCCCGCCAGCCCGCAGGCAAACATGCCCTGCAACGCCGAGCGTTTTGCGCCGTGCTGATCCGCCAGGCGACCGGCGTAGCCCCGGGTTAATACCGTCGCTAAAAACTGAATGCCCACCGCAATGCCGACCATGGTGTTGCCATAGCCCAGCTCCTGGTGAACGAACAAGGGGATCACCGGCAGCGGCAGGCCAACGGTCATATAGGTCAGAAACACCGCAAAGGCGATGCGGAAAAGGGAAAGGTTCCCGGAAGGAGCGCTCTTCTCAGGGGTAACAGCCTTCATGCATAACTCCGTGTTCAGGCATAAAAAAAGGGAGCCGCGCGGCTCCCTTCTACTATACCTTCAAACGCTTACGCTTTCAGCTTACGCATCACCAGCGTGGCGTTGGTGCCGCCGAAACCGAAGCTGTTGGACATAACGGTCGTCAGCTCACGTTCGGTGGTTTCGGTCACGATGTTCAGGCCAGCCGCCTGCTCGTCCATCTCTTCGATGTTGATGCTTGGCGCGATAAAGCCGTTTTCCAGCATCAGCAGAGAGTAGATCGCTTCCTGCACGCCCGCCGCTCCCAGAGAGTGACCGGTCATGGCTTTGGTTGCAGAGATAGCCGGGCTATTGTCGCCGAACACTTCACGGATCGCACCCAGCTCTTTCACGTCGCCTACCGGCGTTGAGGTGCCGTGGGAGTTCAGGTAGTCGATTGGAGTATCAACACCGTGCATCGCCATCTTCATGCAGCGCACCGCGCCTTCACCAGATGGAGCAACCATGTCAGCGCCGTCAGACGTTGCGCCGTAGCCCACGATCTCAGCATAGATGTGCGCGCCACGCGCCAGCGCGTGTTCCAGCTCTTCAACCACAACCATACCGCCGCCGCCAGCGATAACAAAACCGTCGCGGTGTGCGTCATAAGTACGGGACGCTTTGTCTGGCGTTTCGTTGTATTTGGTGGACAGTGCGCCCATTGCGTCGAACTCACAGGCCATTTCCCAGCCCAGCTCTTCGCCGCCGCCAGCAAATACGATGTCCTGTTTGCCCAGCTGGATCTGCTCAACCGCATTACCGATACAGTGTGCGGAGGTCGCACATGCAGAGCTGATGGAGTAGTTCACACCGTGGATTTTGAACGGCGTTGCCAGGCACGCGGAAACCGCTGACCCCATGGCTTTGGTCACAACATATGGACCGACCGCTTTCAGGCCGCGCGGGCTGCGCATGGCGTCAGCACCGAACACCTGAGCTTTAGAGGAACCGCCGGAGCCTGCAATCAGGCCCACGCGTGGGTTGTTCTGGTAAGCGTCTTCGCTCAGACCAGAATCCTTGATCGCTTCCTGCATGGAAAGATAGGCGTAGATAGAGGCATCGTTCATGAAACGAACCACTTTACGGTCAATTAAACCGGTGGTGTCCAGTTTAACGTTACCCCATACGTGGCTACGCATTCCAGAATCTTTAAACTCTTCAGAGAAAGTGATCCCGGAGCGTCCTTCACGCAGAGATGCCAGGACTTCCTGCTGGTTATTACCGATGCTGGAAACGATGCCCAGGCCAGTAATCACTGCACGTTTCATTCAATACCTCTGTAAGTCGCACTATAAAAAGTTTCGAGTCGCACAATAGCGTACACTTGTACGCCGAACAAGTCCGATCAGCCATTTTCTGTGGAAATTTGCACCGATGGGCTCACATCGCTAAGATCGTGCCACTGCCTGTCGGACGAGTAACTTACGTGAAACAAAACGCCATACAACCTGCCAACCTCGAATTCAACGCTGAGGGTACACCTGTTTCCCGAGATTTTGATGACGTCTACTTTTCTAATGATAACGGACTGGAAGAGACGCGCTATGTCTTCCTCGAAGGAAATCATCTCAGCACCCGCTTCCCTGAGCATCCGCGCAGCCTGTTTGTCGTAGCGGAGAGCGGTTTCGGCACCGGGCTGAATTTTCTGACCCTCTGGCAGGCGTTCGACCAGTTTCGCACTGCACACCCCGAGGCTACCTTACAAAGATTACATTTCATCAGTTTCGAAAAATTTCCGCTTACCGCGCACGATCTGCGGCTTGCCCATCAGCGCTGGCCGGAGCTTACCCACTGGGCGGAACAGCTTCAGGCCCAGTGGCCTCCGGCTATCGGTGGCTGTCATCGTCTGATTCTGGACGACGGACGCGTCACGCTCGACCTGTGGCTTGGCGACATTAATGACCTGACCGATAAGCTTGATGACTCAATGAACCAGAAGGTGGACGCCTGGTTCCTGGACGGTTTTGCGCCCGCCAAAAACCCGGACATGTGGAGCCCGCACCTGTTCAGCGCCATGGCACGTCTGGCGCGCCCGGGCGCGACGCTTGCTACCTTCACCTCGGCGGGATTTGTTCGCCGTGGGTTGCAGGAGGCGGGGTTTACCATGCGGAAAACCAAAGGCTTTGGCCGCAAACGCGACATGCTGGTCGGGGTGATGGAACAGGATCTGGCGATCCCGGCGCAGGCCCCCTGGTTTGCCCGTCGCGCCAGCACCTCGCGTGAGGTCGCCATTGTGGGCGGGGGTATCGCCAGCGCCCTGCTCTCGCTGGCGCTGCTGCACCGTGGCTGGCAGGTGACGCTCTACTGCGCTGACGAGGCGCCGGCGACGGGCGCATCAGGCAACCGTCAGGGCGCGCTTTATCCCTTATTAAGTTCACACGATCCGGCACTGTTCCAGTTCTTCCCGGCGGCGTTTACGTTTGCTCGCCGCCTTTACGATAGCCTGCCGGTTGCGTTCGACCACAACTGGTGCGGCGTGACGCAGCTCGGCTGGGACGAGAAGAGCCAGCAGAAAATCACACAAATGCTGTCGCTGGGTCTGCCGGAGGCCATCGCCCATGCAGTGACGGCACAGCAGGTTGCTGAGACCGCTGGCGTCGACACCGGCTGCGGGGGTATTCAGTATCCACTCGGCGGCTGGCTGTGTCCGGCTGAACTGACTTCTGCGGCGATAGCCCTCGGGCAGTCGCGTGGGTTGACAGTGCATTATGCCCATAAGGTTCAATCGCTAAGCCGCACTGCGCACTGGAAACTGCGTTTCGCTGACGGCAAAGAGGTCCAGCATGCCAGCGTTGTGCTGGCCAATGGACATCATATCAGCCAGTTTACCCAGACAGCATCATTGCCGGTTTATCCGGTCGGCGGCCAGGTGAGCCATATCCCGTCCGCGCCCCAACTGAGCAAACTGCGTCAGGTGCTGTGTTACGACGGCTACCTGACACCGCAAAATCCGTCCAACGGCCATCACTGCATCGGTGCCAGCTACCATCGCGGTGAAACAGATATGCAGTACAGCGAAGCGGATCAGCAGCAAAACCGCCAGCGCCTGCTCGACTGTTTCCCGGATGCGTCGTGGGCAAAAGAGGTGAATGTCGGTGAGGGTCAGGCTCGCTGCGGCGTACGCTGCGCGACCCGCGATCACCTGCCGATGGCGGGAAACGTGCCGGACTATGACGCCACGCTTGAAGTCTATCAGGATCTTGCTGACAACAAAGAAACGGCGGTAAGCGCGCCCGTTCACCCCGAGCTGTTTATGCTGGGTGGCTTAGGCTCGCGGGGATTATGCTCCGCGCCGCTGCTGGCTGAAGCGTTAGCCGCGCAAATGAGCGACGAGCCGGTTCCGCTGGACAGGGTTACGCTCGCGGGGCTGAATCCAAACCGACTGTGGGTGCGGAAATTGCTGAAGGGGAAAATGGTCAAGTAGGGTGCGGTCTGGTGCCCTCACCCCGGCCCTCTGCCTGTGGGAGAGGGCGGTGATACACTTACTTCGCTTTCGCCTGCTGGAACAAATTGTCCCACATGCCCAGCACTAAAGACTGGTCGCGCGGAGAGAGTTCCCCGGCCAGAATGGCTTTTTCCAGGCTGCGAGTGACTTCCGCGTGAACGGCGTCGGCAGAGTGATCGTCCCCGGCTTCCAGCGCGGCTACCGCCAGCGTCAGGTGACCACGCAGATAACCGCTGGCGAACAGCTCATCATCACTGGCGTGTTCCACCATGTCATCAATTAACGCCAGAATGCGTGATTCAAATTCTGCGATCATCTTCTTTCCTCTGTTAAAGATCTTCCGGCCAAGGGAAGCATTCCGCCGTGATCTCCGGCGTGTGGTAATAATTCTGTAAAGCCTCGATCAGGCGTGCCGGACGTGCCGGGATGCCTTTCTCAAGATATTCCATCACCTGCGCATGAACGCGGCGCTGGAAGACGATACGGTCTGGCTCGAAGTCGCCTTCGAGGTTGTCACAACTTACGTTGAACGGGAAACCCGCCGCTACGCAGAACAGCCATTCCAGCGCCTGAGGTTTCACCTCCACATCTTCGAACTGCCCCTGGGTGGTGGCGTCGCGCCCGTCCGGGCAGTACCAGTAACCAAAGTCCACCAGCTCGCGACGCGCTTTCCCGGCGATACACCAGTGCGAAATTTCGTGCAAACCGCTGGCGTAAAAGCCGTGGGCAAAGGTGATGCGGTTATACGGAACCTCGTCATCAGCAGGAAGATAGATCGGTTCGTCGTCGCCTTTAATCAGACGGGTATTAAAATCATCAGCAAAACAGCTATCGAAGATCTCAATCAGCTGTTCGTAGTTATGCGTACTGTTCATTAGTTCATCCCCAACCAGGTGAGGATCTCCTGTCCATGGCTGTCATAAAGAAGTTTGGCGCTCATCACCGCCGAGACGACAACAATCATCGGGCGGATCAGCTTTTGTCCTTTGCTTAATACCAGACGCGAGCCTGCGCGCGCGCCCAAAAACTGCCCTGCCATCATCACAAACCCGGTTGCCCAGATAACCTTGCCGCCAATGATAAACAGCAGCAGACCGCCAACGTTGGAGGTCGCGTTGAGGACTTTGGCGTGGGCGGTGGATTTGGCGAGGTTGAATCCGGCCAGCGTCACGAATGCCAGCGCATAAAACGAACCTGCCCCCGGGCCAAAGAAGCCATCGTAAAAACCGACGCAGCCACCGGCAATCAGCGCAAACGGCAGGCCGTGAAGACGACGCTGTCGATCTTCTTCCCCGAGCTTTGGCATCAGCAGGAAATAGAGGCCGATACAGATAACCAGCAGCGGCAGGATCTGGCGCAGAATGTCGGACTGTACGTGCTGGACCAGCAGCGCACCCGCCGTTGAGCCAATAAACGTCATCAGGATATTGAGCTTCTGATCGGCGAGATTCACCACTTTGCGCCGGATGAAATAGAGCGACGAGGAGAGCGAACCGCCGCATGCCTGGAGTTTGTTGGTGGCAAGCGCCTGGGCAGGGCTCATGCCTGCCGCCAGCAGCGCCGGAACGGTGAGCAACCCGCCGCCGCCCGCCAGGGCATCGATAAATCCGGCTAACATCGCAACAAAAAAGAGCACCGCCAGCAGCAGCGGTGACACCATGAACAGATCGACGAAATTATCCATTAAAGTACATGCTCATCCAGTAGCGCCTGGCAGGAAGGCGGCAACGGAGGCGGTGTCTTCTTCTCAGGCTTAGAGGTTCCAGGCTTGGCCGGTTCAAACCAGCTTTGCAGTTCGTAACCACAACCATCGCCAGGCGGTGGCAGCGGCTGATCTTCACATTCCAGGCTGTTCGCCGGACAGCGCAGGCGAACATGCATATGCGCCCGGTGCTGGAACCACGGGCGCACTTTACGCAACCAGTCGCGATCCGTTCCCGCATCCAGGCAAAGCTGCTGCTTGATGGCCGGATTAACAAAGATCCGCGTGACGTCGTTATCCTCTGCCGCCAGCTTAATCATGCTGGAAATTTCCGGCGACCAGCGCGAGGCGACGACCCGTTTACCGTCGGCCGAGACCAGATCCAGCGCCTGCGGTTTCAGCAGCTGCGCTGAGCTCCAGCGCGTTTTCGGCAATTGCAGGAAGATATCCACATCCAGTCCGGTCTGGTGGCTGGCGTGACCGCCGTTGAAGCGACCACCGGCAGGCATCCCCATATCGCCAATCAGCATCGTCCCCAGCCCCAGGTTATGCACCTGGTTGCCAAGACGCTGAATAAACAGCAGCAGGTCAGGATGGCCGAAATAACGGCGCTGATCGGTACGCATCACCTGATAAGTATCCGACTGCAACGGCAGCGCCTGTGCACCGACGATACACCCGTTGGAGAAAGCGCCAATGGACTGCGCGCTCCCCGCTACCGGGTGGGTGATTTTCTGCCACGGCGTAGCGGCCAGGCTTGCTCCACTGGCCAGCAGCGCCAGCAGAGCGATTGCGGTTTTTTTCATAGTTACCAGCGTGGAATGGTGGTCGTCACATCCGCATTCTGCGCGCGCTGGCGCAGGAAGTGATCCATCAGCACGATCGCCAGCATCGCTTCTGCGATCGGCACCGCGCGGATCCCCACGCACGGATCGTGACGCCCTTTGGTGATCATCTCAACTTCATCGCCAGCGCGGTTAATCGTGTGGCCCGGGACGGTAATGCTGGACGTTGGTTTCAGCGCAATATTGGCAATAATTTGCTGCCCGCTGCTGATGCCGCCCAGAATGCCGCCAGCATGGTTGCTCTGGAAACCCGCCTTCGTGATTTCGTCGCGGTTCTGGCTGCCGCGAAGCTTGACCACGTCAAAACCGTCGCCGATTTCAACGCCTTTCACCGCGTTGATGCTCATTAGCGCGTGGGCGATGTCGGCGTCGAGACGGTCAAATACCGGCTCGCCCCAGCCAGCCGGCACGCCGTCGGCCACCACGGTGACTTTCGCACCAATGGAGTCGCCCTCTTTTTTCAGGCCACGCATCAGCTCGTCCAGCGCGTCCAGCTTGTCGGCATCGGCGCAGAAGAACGGGTTAAGCTCTACCTGATCCCAGTCTTTGATTGCCAGCGGAATGTCGCCCATCTGGGTCAGACAGCCGCGGATAACGATGCCGAATTTCTGCTGGAGATATTTTTTGGCAATCGCCCCTGCCGCCACGCGCATCGCGGTTTCACGCGCGGAAGAACGTCCGCCGCCGCGATAGTCGCGAAAGCCATATTTTTGTTCGTAGGTATAGTCGGCGTGGCCCGGACGGAAAACGTCTTTAATCGCGCCGTAGTCCTGAGAGCGCTGATCGGTGTTTTCAATCAGCAGACCAATGCTGGTTCCTGTGGTACGGCCTTCAAATACGCCGGAGAGAATTTTGACCTGGTCCGGCTCGCGACGCTGCGTGGTGTAGCGAGAGGTACCCGGACGACGACGGTCAAGGTCATGCTGTAAATCGGCTTCGGTCAGTTCGATGCCTGGCGGGACGCCATCAACGATACAACCCAGTGCCAGACCGTGCGACTCGCCAAAGGTGGTCACACGGAATACCTGTCCAATACTGTTTCCTGCCATCACGGCTCCGATGTTGTTGTTTGTGTTTGAGCGTTGTGAAACGGGCCGAAGCCCGCTGGATTAATCTTTGTAAATGCTGAAGTATTCGCGTGCATCAAGCAGTTGCGCCTTGGTCAGCATAAAGACGCCGTCACCGCCGTTGTCGAACTCAAGCCAGGTGAACGGCACATCCGGGTACTGCTCTATCAGATGTACCATGCTGTTGCCTACTTCACAAATCAGAACGCCGTCGTCGGTCAGATAATCCGGCGCGCAGGCCAGGATGCGGCGGGTCAGCTTCAGCCCGTCAGAGCCTGACGCCAGGCCCAGCTCCGGCTCGTGACGATACTCGTTCGGCAGGTCGGACATATCTTCTGCATCCACGTACGGCGGATTGGTGACGATCAGGTCGTATTGCAGCGTCGGCAGGTCGCGGAACAGGTCAGAGCGGATAGGCGTGACGTGATGAATCAGCCCGTGCTCTTCAATGTTGTGTTCGGTGACGGCC
Source organism: Enterobacter cloacae complex sp. P18RS (assembly GCF_014982105.1). Taxonomy (NCBI): domain Bacteria; kingdom Pseudomonadati; phylum Pseudomonadota; class Gammaproteobacteria; order Enterobacterales; family Enterobacteriaceae; genus Enterobacter; species Enterobacter cloacae complex sp. P18RS. Next base: position 182,014 of record NZ_JADCKV010000018.1, read on the forward strand.
AGCGCGTCGGTGGAGATATCGACGGCGTCCACTTCCGCTTCCGGGAAGGCGTACGCGCAGGCAATGGCGATGCAGCCGCTGCCGGTGCACATATCAAGAATGTGCTGCGGCTGATGGTTAATCAAGCCGTCAAAATGGTTGTTGATCAGCTCGCCAATCGGCGAACGCGGCACCAGCACCCGCTCATCAACATAGAATTCGTGGCCGCAGAACCAGGCTTTGTTGGTCAGGTAAGCCACCGGAATGCGCTCGTTTACGCGACGGATCACGCGCTCAACGATGCGGTGTTTTTCACTGGAGGTCAGGCGCGCGGTGCGCATGTCTTCCGGAATATCCAGCGGCAGGTAGAGAGACGGCAGCACCAGCTGCACGGCCTCATCCCACGGGTTGTCGGTACCGTGTCCGTACCAGATATTGGCGGCGCTGAAGCGGCTAACCGACCAGCGCAACATGTCCTGTATGGTATGCAGCTCGTTTACTGCTTCATCGACAAAAATTTTATCCACTCTTTCCTCCAGGGCATGCTCGCATAATTTTCGGCGGCTAGTTTGCCATGAAGACGGCGATAAATCAGCAATGACGCGTACCGCTTGAGGTTAAAAAATGCGTTTAGTCGGGTACACTATCGGAAATACGAGATGAGAATGACGAATGAAAAAGAAAACATCGCTCAGCGAGGAGGATCAGGCTCTATTCCGCCAGCTGATGACCGGGACGCGTCAAATCACGCACGACACCATTGTCCATCGCCCGCAGCGTAAAAAAGTCAGCGAGGTACCGGTCAAACGGTTGCTCCAGGAGCAGGCCGATAACAGCCACTATTTTTCAGATGAGTTTCAGCCGCTGCTAAATACGCAGGGTGCGGTGAAATACGTGCGCGAAGACGTCAGCCATTTTGAACTGAAAAAATTACGCCGGGGAGATTACTCGCCGGAGCTGTTCCTCGATCTGCATGGGTTGACCCAGATGCAGGCGAAACAGGAGCTGGGGGCGTTGATCGCGGCATGTCGTCGCGAGCATGTTTTTTGCGCCTGCGTGATGCACGGCCACGGCAAACATATTCTTAAGCAACAGACACCGCTGTGGCTGGCTCAGCATCCATACGTGATGGCTTTTCATCAGGCGCCAAAAGAGTACGGCGGAGATGCCGCATTGCTGGTATTGATTGAGGTGGAGGAGTGGCAGCCGCCAGAATTGCCCTGACAGGATGGCGGGAGGCACGCTGCACCCCGCCATATCGCACGTCACGTCAGATGGCTTTTGCCATCTTCAGGTTGCACGGACTCATTTGCCAGTTAAAGACCCCTTTGCCGGTTTCGTCGAGGGTGACGTTGGCAATGGCGGACGTTGTGAACATCGGTGGCGTTTCGCCCGGGCACAGCTCAGATACCAGATAGCCGACCAGCGGCAGGTGGGAAATGACCAGTGCGGAAGCGACACCTTCATTGCACAGCGCCTGAAGGTAAGCACTGACAAGGCCAACATCGCCACACGGCGTGAGTTCAGGGAGAACATCCACACTGGATGGCAGGTTCATACACTCCCCTACCACATCCAGCGTCTGTTCTGCCCGCAGGAACGGACTCACCAGAACGCGTTCAATGTCCACTTTTTGACCTTTAAGCCATGTCGCCATCTGACGAGATTCGTCGCAGCCACAGACGGTTAAAGGACGTACTGAGTCACTGGCGGCATCGAGTGCCGCGTCGCCGTGACGCATGATAAAAACTTGCATATTGCACCGCTTTTGTTAACCAGAATCACCGGCGTTAACTACCCGCGATTAATGCTCTGAGGTAGAAAACCCGATGGCCGGGCATTGTGCCTGATCCATTCGGTGAATGAAACGCTGTTTTTTACCTCAATGGCGTAAGTATAGTCAATCTCTGTTTACAATTTCGCCAGAACAGGTTCCATCACCTCAGGATTTACCCTTCTTTGACTTCAGTTTACGCAATCAGTTTCCCTTGCGGGCCAGAATGTCTGACCCCGTTCCGCCATCTGCAATAATTCGTCACAAGGTGTAAACCGTGGACCGTATTGCGAGGCCAGACGTTGCAGGATCGCAACCACTTCACCCGCCCCGAGGGTGTCCATATACCGGAACGGACCGCCAAGGAATGGCGGAAAACCGATACCAAACACGGCGCCGATATCGCCGTCGCGCGCGCTTTTGATCACCTGCTCACCAAAGCAGCGCGCCGCTTCATTGAGCATCATCATCACGCAGCGCTCAGCACACTGAACCGCCGACAGTTTTCCCTGACCCGTGACAGGAATAAGCGCATAAACCGAAGGGTCGACCTGTTTCTTGCTTTTACGCCCTTTCGCGGCGTAAAGATAGAAACCGCGTTCATTTTTTCTGCCTTTGCGATCGTCCTTCAAAATTGCGGAAACAAAGTTTGCAGGCGGCGCAAAACGATCGCCATAAGCCGCTTCCAGCACAGGGATAATTTTAGTCCCCGTATCAATTCCTACCTCATCCAAAAGTTGGATTGGGCCGACGGGGAAGCCAAACTTCACCAGGGCGTCATCGACGTGCTCAATTTTCTCCCCTTCCGTCAGCAACCGCATCGCTTCGTTAATGTACGGCGCCAGAATGCGGTTGACGTAAAAGCCGGCTTTGTCCGCGACCAAAATCGGGGTTTTGCCCTGTTTTTTCGCCAGCTTCACCACGGTGGCAATAGTTTGCGGGCTGGTTGTGGCATGTGGAATAACCTCCACCAGCGGCATTTTTTCGACAGGGCTGAAATAGTGCAGCCCTATCACCTGCTCCGGGCGCACGGCTTTCGCCGCGATGTCGCCGATCGGCAAAGACGAGGTGTTTGACGCGAAAATAGTGTGCGGCGCGCAGTGCTGCTCAACGTCCGCCACCATCTGCTGCTTAAGGGCGAGATCTTCGAACACGGCTTCAATCACCAGATCGTGGTGTGCAAACCCACTGTAGTCGGTGGCGCCAGTGATCATCGCGAGCGTTTTATCACGCTCACTGGCCTTGATATGGCGGCGTTTCACTTTGCGATCAAGGTTCTGCCAGCTGTACTGCAACGCGTGGTTGATACCCTTTGGGTTGATATCTTTGATACGTACGGGCAATTTGCCTTTGCTGGCGGTGACAAATGCGATGCCGCCGCCCATCAGCCCACCACCCAGAACGCCAACGGCGCGCAGCGGAGCCGGTTCAGCTTCACTGCCCGGATCTTTTTTAACCTCCGTGCTGGCAAAGAAAATGCCGCGCAGCGCCTGCGATTGCGGCGTCATCGCCAGCTCGCCAAAGGCTTTCGCTTCCGCAGCATAACCGCTGCTGCTGCCCTGCGATAAACCGGTTTCAATCACCTTCAGAATGCGCGTCGCTGCCGGATAGTTCCCTTTGGTTTTTTGCTCGGTTTTTTTACCCACCATATTGAACAGCAGCGTGCGCCCCAGCGGCCCGGCGAGGATACGCTCGCGCACCGGCAGAGGGCGTTTCGCCTGACGACCTTTCAGCGCCCGCTCAACGGCGGCCTCAAGCAAGATGGCGTGCGGAACGACCTCATCAACCAGACCCGCCTTTAACGCCTGACGGGCGCGCAGCTGTTTACCGGTTAAAATCATCTCCAGCGCCGTACTGACGCCCACCAGACGCGGCAGGCGCTGCGTGCCACCTGAACCGGGCAGCAATCCAAGCTGTACCTCCGGCAGTCCGAGTACGGTTTTCGCATCGTCGGTACAAATTCGGCTGTGACAGGCCAGCGCCAGCTCAAGCCCACCGCCCAGGCAGGCCCCGTGGATCGCAGCGACAACGGGTATCGACAGCGCATGGATCTCCGCCATTACCTGCTGCCCCTGACGCGCCAGGTCTTCTGCTTCCTGAGCGCTTTTCGCCCGGGCAATCATGTTGATATCGGCCCCGGCAATAAAGTTATCCGGCTTTGCCGAGATAAATACCAGGCCACGTATCGCTTTGTTTTCGCGGATCTGTCTGAGCATCGCACGCACCTGAACGCCGAACTCGGCCTTCAGGGTGTTCATCTTTTCGTCGGGTACATCAATGGTGATAACAGCCACGTTATCAAGGCGAACAGCCAGATTAAATGCAGATGTCGTTTCCATTATTCAGCCTCCAGAACCATTGCTGCACCCAGGCCGCCCGCCGCACAGGCGGTAACGAGACCAAAACCGCCGCCGCGGCGACGCAGCTCGTGCAAAGTCTGAGTTATCATTCTCGCGCCGGTCGCCGCAAATGGATGGCCGTAGGCGATGGATCCGCCAAGCACGTTAAACTTACTCTGATCCACTTCGCCGGTCGCGTGGGCGCGGCCCAGTACATCGCGCGCGAAGCGCTCGCTTGCCAGCAGCTGAATGTTTGCCAGGGTTTGTGCGGCAAAGGCTTCGTGCATATCGATCAGGGTTAAGTCAGCCAGCGTCAACCCCGCACGCTCCAGCGCCAGCGGCGTGGACCAGGCCGGACCGAGCAGCATGTCCTGCCAGACATCAATGGCGGTAAAGGCGTAGCTACGCAAATAGCCCAGCGGTGTTATGCCAAGCTCTTTCGCCCGGGATTCCGTCATCAGGATCACGGCGGCGGCACCGTCCGTCAGTGGCGTACTGTTGGCCGCCGTAACGGTGCCATGTTTACGATCAAACGCCGGGCGCAGTTTTGCGTAATCCTCCAGCGTCGAGGTGCCACGGATATTGTTATCTTCCACCAGCGGTTCGCGGAAAGGCGGGATGTAAGCCGTCATCACCTCGTCGGCAAGTTTGCCTTCCGACCAGGCCTTCGCAGCGAGCTGATGCGAGCGATGCGCCAGTGCATCCTGCTGTTCGCGGGTAATACCGTAGGTTTTTGCCATCTGCTCGGCAGTGTCGCCCATACGCAGGCCGGTGGAGTATTCAGCAACGGCAGGTGGCACGGGCATGAGGTCGCGCAGACGTAAACGCGAGAAGAGTTTGAGCTTCGCACCGGTGGTCCGGGCTTTGTTGGCATCCACGAGGATGCGGGCCAGCTGTTTACTCACACCGATGGGCAGCACGGATGAGGAATCCGCGCCGCCGGCGATCCCCGCGCGAATGGTCCCCGCCATCAGGCTTTCCGCCACGTTCGCCACCGCCTGGAAACTGGTGGCGCAGGCGCGGCTGACGCTGTATGCGTCGGTGTGAACATTCATGCCGGTGCCCAGCACGATTTCACGTGCGATATTGGGCGCTTCCGGCATTTGCACCACCTGGCCGAAAACCAGTTGCTCAATAACCTCTGGCGGGATCTCGCTGCGAGCCAGCATCTCCCCCACCACCATTTTTCCCAGATCGACAGCCGGTATACCGTGAAACGCGGTTGCCTGACGCGCAAACGGCGTACGTAACCCGCTGACAATGGCAATGCGGTCACCGTGTCGGGTGATAAGCGGTAATGCCTGACTCATAACACTCCCCTGTAAAAAAATTTTGCGCACACATTAAGTGGTCTGACCTGATAATAGTCTTAACTATTTTTTTACATTGAGCCAATCGGGGAAGCGAAAAATTGCGAGCTAAGGCACAGAGAAGAAAAAGAAAATGCCCCTGCATGGCAGAGGCATTTGTGAGATTTGTTGCCGGGTTGCGGCGTTGCCTTACCCGGCCTACACGATCATAGGCCCGTGCAAAAAGTATTAACGCAGGCCCAGCTGGAAGATCAGCGTTTCTGCTTCGCAGGCGAACACAAAGTCGATATCCAGCCGCACGCCGCCTTCCACTTCCGTGAAGGTGGATTTGATTTCACACGGATCGGATTCGACTTCACGCGCGCGCTGGCTCAGCGCGGCCAGCGTCTCTTCCGCTTCAGCGCGGTTAGGGAATACGCGGCTGTAAGAGGCGGTGCAATCGGTGTTGTCCATAATGGTGCCAACATCCATACAGCAGCAAACCGGGGTTTCATCAGCACTGCATTTACTCATAGCTCAATTTCCTCTGTATTCGCGCAGGGCGCGAGATAAACACGATGCGTCTATTTTACGCCCCCGGACGAGCCCCCTCCAGCCGTTAATGGCGCAAAATCGGATAAGTGAGCAATATCACACTAAAAAATGATCTAAAACAAAATTCCCCTTTTCAGAGGAATCGCACTGGTCACAATTTTGCCAACCAGATCTCGTTTCAAGAAACATATCTGAAAATATTAATAAACAAACTTGCAACATCCCAGCTGGTCAGACCTATACTCTCGCCACTGGTCTGATTTGTAAGTCATACCTCAGACCCTACACTTCGCGCTCCTGTTACGGTATGTAACAATTATTGAATAAAAATAACTCAATGAGGTTATGGTCATGAGCCAGAAAACCCTGTTCAAACAAACTGCTTTAGCAGTTGCAGTGGCAATCGTCTCAACGTCCGCCTGGTCAGCGGGCTTCCAGTTAAACGAATTTTCTTCCTCTGGCCTTGGCCGTGCGTATTCCGGGGAAGGTGCGATTGCCGATGACGCTGGCAACGCGAGTCGTAACCCGGCACTGATCATGATGTTTGATCGCCCTACCTTCTCTGCCGGTGCGGTTTACATCGATCCTGATGTCAATATTTCTGGCAAATCTCAGTTCACCGGCGCAGATCTGAAGGCGGATAACATTGCGCCGACCGCGTGGGTGCCTAACCTGCACTTTGTTGCGCCAATCAATGAACAGTTTGGTTGGGGTGCCTCTGTCACCTCTAACTATGGCCTGGCAACGGAGTTCAATAACAACTATCCGGCCGGGGAATACGGCGGTAAAACCGACCTGACGACCCTGAACCTCAACCTGAGCGGCGCATATCGTCTGAACGATAACTGGAGCTTTGGTCTGGGCTTTGATGCTGTCTACGCCGATGCAAAAATCGAGCGTTACTCCGGGGAGCAAACTGCTGCGCTGCCGAAAAACAGCAATAAAATTGCCAGCCTGAAAGGTGATGAATGGGGTTACGGCTGGAACGCCGGTATCCTGTATGAACTGGATAAAAACAACCGCTGGGGTCTGACCTATCGCTCAGAAGTGAAAATTGATTTCGATGGCGATTACAAAAGCGGCATCCTGAGCCCAGTCAACGGTATGGTCCCAGGCGCGGGCACCACCATTCCATGGGGTACCTCGAATCAAACCGTACCGGGTTCACTGTCGCTGCATCTGCCAGAAATGTGGGAAGTGTCAGGTTATAACCGCGTTGCGCCGCAGTGGGCAATTCACTACAGCCTCGCGTATACCAGCTGGAGCCAGTTCGAGGAGCTTAAAGCCACCGGCAGCAACGGCCAGACGCTGTTCTATAAAGACGAAAGCTTCCACGATGCTTACCGTATCGCGCTTGGTACGACCTATTATATGGATGATAACTGGACGTTCCGTACCGGCGTGGCATTTGATGACAGCCCGGTACCGGCCGATAAACGTTCTATCTCCATTCCGGATCAGGACCGTTTCTGGGTGAGTGCGGGGGCAACCTACGCGTTCAACGAGAATGCCTCTATCGACGCGGGCGTGTCGTACATGCATGGCCAGAAGGTGACCTTCCAGGAAGGCCCGTACGAGTTTACCTCTGAAGGTAAAGCCTGGCTGTTTGGTACCAACTTCAACTACGCGTTCTAATCCCAACACGATTAAAAAAGGTGAGCATTGCTCACCTTTTTTATTTATTCCGAATCGATATCTTTTAATTCGTTCTCGATGGCTTTCGCGTTCGGATTATCTTCCGGCTTCAGCTTACCGCCGTTGGCAATAAAGTCATGGTTCTGGAAGTAGGCCTCGCGGACCATGATGTACGGATCGGAAGACTGACGCAGCAGACCATCAGAATCCAGCAGTTGCGCACGCGTTTCAATTCCTTCCACGGTCCATTTACCAATCGACAGCGGCCAGGTGAGCCATGACAGTACAGGATACAGCGTATCCACCATGTCGCCGCCATCATCACGCACGGTAAAGCTGCCGTAGAATGGCAGGTGCACATACGGACCATAACCTACGCCATAGTGACCCAGCGTGCTGCCGAAACGGTGCGGCTGTTCACGCTGTAATTTCGGGTTCGCCATGCCTGCGACATCAATTAAGCCGCCCATACCCAGCAGGGAGTTCAGGAAGAAGCGGGTGAAATGCACCATCCCCTGATACGGGTCGCCCTGGAGGAAGTAGTTGACCATAACCGCTGGCTCTTCCAGGTTACTGGTAAAGTTGCTCAGCCCGTTACGCGCCGGCTGCGGAACATAGTCACGCCATGCCACGGCAACCGGACGAACCAGATATGGATCCAGCACATTATAGTTAAAGCTGTACATTGAACGGTTAAATCCTTCGAGAGGATCGGAGCGTCCCGTTTGCTCGCCAGAGCTGGCGCAGCCCACAAGCATTGTTACGCCCAGCGCAAGCGCCGACAGCCGAAGCTTCATAAATTTCTCCCTGTTCAATATGGCTATCGTTGAATGCCATCTGTGACGGAGCCTGAGATGCTCCGCCTGAAACGTGCAAGTGATTGTAACAGCACGCTTACCGATGTCTACGAGGACAATGACGACCCGCTCGCGTCATCACGCTAATTTCAGCATAGCCTGTCTTTCGGAATTCGTTTCGCTGGCAATTTTATATTGGCTTTGAAAGAGATGTCTCACCTTTATTGCCATTTTCAGCAATTTAAGAGCATCCCCACGGGGAAAGCGCTAAAAGCCGCTACGCTTAAATGAGCAATTACCCCGAAGGAGCTGTTATGAAAGACATTAGCGAAGAGAAAATTGGTGAAAGCAAAGAGGAACATGAGATTGAAAGCGAGGAGAAAGACCGGGGAGAAGAGATAGAAGTCGATGAAGATCGCCTGCCGTCGCGCGCCATGGCTATTCATGAGCATATTCGCCAGGACGGGGAAAAAGAGATGGAGCGCGACGCGATGGCCCTGCTGTGGTCAGCCATTGCAGCCGGTCTGTCGATGGGTGCCTCTCTGCTCGCCAAAGGGATATTTCACGTTCAGCTGGAAGGCGTACCGGGCGGGTTTTTGCTTGAAAATTTAGGCTACACGTTCGGCTTTATTATCGTCATTATGGCGCGACAGCAGCTTTTTACGGAGAATACCGTCACTGCCGTACTGCCCGTCATGCAAAATCCGACCCTCGGTAATTTCGGTTTACTGATGCGCCTGTGGAGCGTCGTGCTGCTGGGGAACCTGATCGGTACGGGCATAGCCGCCTGGGCATTCGAGTATATGCCAATATTTGATGAACCGACCCGCGACGCATTTGTGAAAATTGGCATGGATGTGATGAAAAACACGCCGGTTGAAATGTTCTCTAATGCCATAATTTCCGGCTGGATCATCGCCACTATGGTCTGGATGTTCCCGTCAGCGGGTAGCGCGAAAATCGTGGTGATTATCCTGATGACCTGGCTTATCGCACTCGCCGATACCACGCACATTGTTGTCGGAACCGTGGAGATCCTTTATCTGGTATTTAACGGCACACTCCACTGGAGCGACTTTTTCTGGCCGTTCGCCCTGCCAACCCTCGCAGGCAACATTTGTGGCGGGACCTTTATCTTTGCGCTGCTGAGCCATGCGCAAATCCGTAACGACATGTCCAACAAGCGTAAGGCCGAGCTTAAGGCTCAGGAAAAAAAGGATAAAACTGCCGAAAAATCGGCGTGAACGGTGACTCTTTGACCAGTCAGGCGGCAATGCGCTTAACGAAAAGTGTAAATAACGCTATACTCTTGCCGCTTCGTCCCCTTAGTTAAATGGATATAGTTTACAAAACACCCAATCCATTGATTTAATTGAGTTTACATCCATTATTATATTTAAATATGTACCCACATGTGTACACACATTAAAAATTTTATATGCACTTGACGTATGCAATCGCAAAAGCTTAAATACTGTATATCCAAACAGTATAAATGGGGTGCGTATATGTTCGTCGAATTGGTCTATGACAAGCGTAATGTCGAGGGGCTCAAAGGGGCCAGAGAGATCATTCTGGCCGAGCTGACGAAGCGGGTGCATCAAATTTTTCCTGATGCAGAAGTGAAGGTGAAACCGATGCAGGCAAACGGTTTAAATAGCGATGCCAGCAAAAGTGATCGGGAAAAACTGAACCGCATGCTGGAGGAAATGTTTGAAGAATCTGATATGTGGCTGGTATCTGAATACCCTTCCGTACGCCAGGTTGGTCTTTAACTATCTATCGGGTAATATTCCCGGCGATTGCTTGGGCATGAACACTGAGCAACCAGCCGCCGCCCGTTCTCGCATACGACAGGCGGCGGTTTTCTTTACGAAGCAGTTTCAACCGCCTCTTTCTGGCGCTGATTCCAGGCACTGCTTTCAGGCATATCGAGACGCACATCTATCCAGCTATTCACTGGTACGTCGATTGGTCCCCCTTTTGTTTTAACGATTTCTCCGTCATCGCTCAGGATGTATTTGCGTTTATACAGGCGGATAGTCAGCCCACCGCTATCGGTTTGCTCTGCCTCCACAACTCCAAGCTCCCCCATGCCGCCCGGGTCCATCGGGGGAAGTAACTGCCATCCCTCCGATGCCAGGCCTGCCGAACCGGTGAGAACATATACCCCAACATCAAAACGGGTAATTTTGATGCCTTCCGCTTCTTCGTTAGCCGTTCCGCATCCGCACCAGGTGAAACCTTCTTCTGCAACATCAGTACGCTGGCTATCTTCCTTAGATTTGACGATACGAGCCACAGGCGATGCTGCTTTAAGAGTACCGTCGCTGGCTTTAGTGGTGTTGGCCGTTGAGTAATTTTCATACCA